>CAJOML010000001.1 GCA_905235705.1 uncultured Bacilli bacterium
TACATACTTTGATACAAAGTGGAATATGCGAAAAACCGCAAAAATGCTCAGAAATGGGCATTTTAATTATTTTTTTGATATTATTTATATGGTTAAAATTGGCTGATAAATAAGTGTTTGACGAGGCGAGGAAATGATTGAATTGTATGAACCTCAGGTTGAGGACTTGTGGTTTAAGGAAAAAATGATGGGCGATGAGCAAACCATGTCTTACAATCATGCCTACGGAGGTATAATCCCTTTTCCCAAAGAATACTGGGCAGATTGGCATGACAAATGGATAGCAAACCACAATGGCAAGCACTTCTACAGATATATCAAGGATAGGGACACTTTTGTCGGCGAGGTAGCATATCATTTTGACGGAGAAAGACAGATTTACATTGCTGATGTGATTATTTATGCTCTGTATCGTAAAAAAGGATATGGTCGCAAAGGATTGTTGCTTTTATGTGAAACCGCAAAGGCAAATGGCATTAGGGAACTCTATGACGATATTGCCATCGACAATTCTTCTGTTTCACTATTCCTTAAATGTGGGTTTGTTGAAGTTCTGCGAACCGCTGAGTATGTTTTAGTAAAAAAGGAATTGTGAGTTTAACAAATTCCTATTTATCGTTCAGAAATAGGGGTATGCAAAATATAGGCAAGGGTATTCAGTGCATCAAAATGGGCAAACAGAGGCAGGTGCTTATTTCTCCTTGATAAATATCAAGTATTTTTATTTAGGGACTATTCGATGCGTTTACTTAGTAAGCGTGATAAAATGCAGGGCATGGAAAAGAAAAGAAACTGGTTTGTCGGTGCCTTGGGGAATAAGCCCCTATTGGCTTTATCGATTTGCTATGTTGCTTTCGCTTTTTCTTCGTTTTTGCTTCATGAGCTTGCTTTCGGCAACGCTTATAACGTTGTCGGTTTCGATCTTATCGGCGATTTCAACGGATTATTTCTCGCTTCGATTTTATTGGGGATCATGACTTTGCTGATCGGGATGAAATATTTCAAAAGGAAGCCGAATATCCTTTTCCTTTCTTTGCTCGGAATAGTCTTTATCGGTAACCTTGTGGCAATGATTCATTTTCCCGAAGTATTCACTCAAGGTGAAACTTATACCTATACATTGGTAAGTCAAAGACGGATTGAATTCATCTTCGCTTTTCTTAACACATGCCTCTTCTTATATGCGACATACGTGATTGCCCCTTACGCCTTAAGAAGCCCGAAAAGCTGGCGATTTGGGTATTATTGCGTTGTCGTCTTTGCCTTATTTACGGCTATCTATTCTTTCTTCAGCGACGGGGCTGGATATGCTTCTTTATTTAATGGGGCCTCCGCGAACCCGATTCAATCATTTACCGGCAATAAGAATGTTTTCGGCTTAATTATGCTTTTTGCCATTTTAGCCGAAATCATGTTGATCGCCGGAGATAAAAAGTGGCGGCACGGGTTCGTTATTTTGTTCTTCTTCATTGAGATTATTTTCGCTAAAGCGAGGTCTACTTTGCTTTCGGCCTTAGTTATTTTCTTTATCCTTTTTATCTATCTTCTCCTTGCTGCGAGAAAGAATAACCCGAAGTTCACGATCGCCGGGTTTTCCTTAATTGGCTTATTGGTCATCTTCGGTATTTTGGTTTTGACGGTTCCCGCATTTTGGAAAATCTCTTTATTCGGGCGTATCCATCAAGCCGTCGTAAATATCTTTACGGGTGAATCTTCCACCTTGGGAACGCGCGTTGTGATATGGCGGAAATTGTGGGCTTTGCTTTCTTCTGACCCAGTTTATCTTATTTTCGGTTTGGGAAATCAAAACTTCAATTTCGCTTTCTTCTATGCCGCCGATAACCAGGTTGCCAAAGTCTGGCATACCCATAATGGCTATTTGGCGCCTTTCGGGGAAGGTGGTCTAATCAAAGGGATCATCTCTTTATTCGTCTTAGGATATGTCATCTATGCCCTGATTGATGGATATAAAAAGAAAAAGGACAAAATGAGCAAAATCTACGGTGCCTTTCTCGCCGGGTTTATGGTGAGAAGCTTCTTCGAAAGCGAATACCTATTTTCCAGCGAATGGACTTCTTTGATTTGGATGATGTTTATTGTCCTGCCGATTCTAGGAATCCGCGTGAAAGAAGAGATCGTAAATGGAGAAGTTCTTGTCGCCTCTCCCTTCTTAAAACGTCATATCATCTATTTCCTTTCGCCGGTTTTAATGGCAATCGGAGCAATAAGTCAGCTTCCTTATGTTCGCTTCCCCCTCATCGCCTTAGGAATCGTTTTAGAGGCTTTTGCCTTATTCAAAGCCGATTCTAAAACTAACCGCATCAATGAATTAATCTTCGTCTTAATGGTTGATTCGCTTGTCTTGGCAGAAGGGTTTATTTGCTCTTATACATTAGGGACGGGGCCGGCCCATTATCTTTTCGGCGCCTTCTTCGCATTAACCCTGCCGACTTTCTTCTATTACTTATTTACCGAGGCAAGATTCTTTCCCAATCGTTTCTCACGTTTACTTAACGCAGAAACCAAATACAAAGCAAAAATCTAGCAAAAACCCATTGTTTTCTATATTTGGCTAACAAAAAAGTTGGCTTTTTGGGAGCCAACTTTCAATTGAATTAGTCGATCCAAGCTTTGTAAGAGGTGACGTCACGAACGACTTCGCCATCGATTTGTAGGCCGGTGGGCTTATCGAATTCGACCTCGATGCATTTGCCTTCTTTGATGAGAACGTTCTTTTTCTTTTTGATGTGGGTCCCTTTGAATAATTTGGGGAACATCAACAAGGTCCCAAGTTTGCCTTTACCATGAATCATGGCAAGGGAGATTTTGCCTGAACCTCTTTTTTGGCTTGGGGAGATATTCATCCCTCCGCCATAGAAACGTCCATTCATCGCCGAGGCGAGATAGACCTTTTTAATTTCGCCTAAATCTATTCCGTCGACTTTGACTCTGGCGGTTTTGGGAACATAACTATGTAAGAGCAAATTGACGGTGATCGAGCCATAATCGATCTTTTCTTCCCCGTTAGCCTTCATTTCTTCGGCTTTGACACAGCAATCGCCATCGATGCCATAACCGATGCCGTTGATGAAGCGATAGGTTTTGCCTTTGACTTCGACTTTGGGAAGGCGTTCAAGATATTTATTTAATGGGATGAGACCATTCTTGATTTCGGGATCGTTTTCGACATCACGTCCGAAGTCATTTCCGGTTCCATCGGGATAAAGGCAAAGCGGGTTAGAAGGGATTTTTTCGCCAATGTTATTGATGAAATAGTTGAGAGTCCCATCTCCGCCAAGAAGGATGACGCAATCATCTTCTTTGATGGAGCCAAAGAATTCGGGAAGGGTTTGGTCGTTGGAGCAACTAAGCTCTGCTTTGATTCCTTTTTCCTCAAGCGCGGCTTTGGCTTTGTTCGCGTTTTCTTCGCCCCTGCCATTATCCGCCAGGCGGTTATAAAGCAAATAGTTCATAAGATTTTCCTTTCTTGCTACCTCAAATTTTAATTTGAAGGATACGTTTTTCAACTTTGAATATTGTTTTGGCAGGTTATAACTTACAATTAAGGCATGATTCGTGGTGGTGAGGAAAAAGACATTGGGCGCCTGTTATATCTACTTAAGCAGGTGAATCAACTTCATGCCGAAGCCCGTCCCGATTTATTTATCGGAGGCGGAACCAAATATGAGGAAGCAGAGCTTAAGGACCTATTGAAAAAGGAAGATTGCCTTATTTTGGTGCACGAAGAAGAAGCGGTGGACGGGTATCTTTTCGGCTTCTTCCAAAAGACCGAACAAAGCTCTTCTCGTCCGGAATTTATCACCTTATATATTGATGATTTGTGTGTCGATGAGAAAAAACGTGGCCAAGGCATAGGAAAAGCCTTGATGGAAGAAGCCTTTGCCATCGGCAAAAGAAGAGGGGCTTATAACGTTACTCTCCATGCCTGGGAGGGGAACGAAAAAGCCATCTTGTTCTATGAGAAAATGGGGATGTATCCCCAGTTCGTCGGCTTTGAGAAAATATTGGGGGATTAATCGAGGAAGCCTTTGGCGAATTCGCCAGCCTTAGCTAAATCGGTTTCGTTTGGCCTGCCTTTATTCATGAAAAGGAATTCTCCTGGGATGTAGCAAGTCCTTTCGTCGACGGGGATGCCAAGTTTAAGGAGCCTCTTTTTTAGCATGCCAAAAGGCTTTTTTCCACCTGCCGAGGTCCCAAAAAGAACGGCTTTGCCGATTTTGGCCCCTTCGAGTTTTGCCAGATAATCCTTCATTTGTTTATCCAGGCTTGCCGCATAGACGGCCGAACCGATGAAAAGGATATCGGCATCTTCTTTTTCCGCCTTATCGACGTGGATCGGCCCGACGCCAAGAACTTCGGCAATGGCTTCGGCGACCTTTTTGGTGTTACCACCGCGGCTTTGATAGACGACTTGGATTTTGCTCATGGGTCCCCTCCTGTCCATTAAATCTTAAACCTAATTTTAGCCCCTTCGGTATCCTTGCTGACTTGGATTTGCTCGGGGATAGCTTCAGCTAAAGCGTTAACATGGGAAATGATGCCGATGGAGCGATGTGATTCTAAAGCCATCGATTTTAGTAATTTGATGACTTCTTCTAGATTGCTTCCGCTGAGCGAACCAAAGCCCTCGTCGATAAATAAACAGTCGATTTGGACTTGGCCGTGACGTTCCGTAATGACTTCAGAGAAGCTTAAGGCGAGGGCTAATGAGGTCTTAAAGAGCTCGCCACCAGAAAGGGTTTTGACATCCCTAGTGGTGCCCGTATTGGTATCAAAGACATCGATATCGAGACCGGATTGCCCGTTGCCAGTTGAATCGTCGCGTAGCCTTAATGAGAATTGGCCATCGCTGATTTGAGCCAATTTTATGGAGGCGTGATTTAAAACCGCCATGAAGATTTGGCGTTGGTAATAGGTTTCGAAATTGATGTGATCGTTTTCGCCTCGGCCATTGGCGATCTTAGAGAGGTAGCTGACTTTGTTTGCCCAGACGATGCGGCTTTGGTTGGAGGCGATGATGGCTTTTGTATCTTCGATGATTTTCTTATTGGAGGATAGGTGCGTTTTAGCGCTCCCGAAGGATTCGTTTAATTCATCTAGACGTTTCCTTGAGGCAAGACTATTTTCTTCTAAGGGAAGAAGGTCAATGGGTGAAAGCTTGTCGGCACCTTTCGAAAGAGCGGTCTCCATTTGTTTGGAGGCAAAGTTTAAATCAAAATCAAATTGAGTGATCGTGGCTTTGTGTGTTCTTAGCTCGTCGTCGGTAAAGATAAGGGAAGACTTGGCCTCTTCAAGGGAATGGAAAGAAGAGTCACCGAGTTTATCAAATTCCTCTTGCGCTTTTTTAAGATTGGCTTGATGTTCTTCTTGCAACGCTTCGAATTTGGCTCTCTCCCCGTTTTTGGTTTGTAGATCCATCTCGGCTTTAGAAACACTTTGGCGAATCGATTGGATGGATTTATCAAGGCCTTCGATATCTTCTTCGAGTTTTTCGATTTGGCCTAAATAGTCTTCTTTCTTATGGTTACCAATCCGTTTCTCGATTTCTTTTAAAGATGTCGAAATACCAGTGATTTGCAAGGCTATTTGAGTTTTTTCGTTGGATTTATCTTCTTTTTCTTTGGTTAGGCTTTGAATCTTTTTCTCAATCTGATTGGCTTCTTCTTTCTTGGCTTGGGCAATTTGCTTAAGACTGAGTAAAGAGGAGAGATCGCTTTCTAATTTATGGCCTAGTTCAAAAAGAGAAGAGATTTCGTTTTTCTTTTGCTGCTCAAAATTTTCTTCTTTTGTTTCGAGGCCGAAGAAGGAAAAGGCATCGCTTTCGAAGGCTCTTTTCCCAGCCTCATAAGAAGATTTGGCAGCCTCGATTTGAAGGAGTTGATTATGATACTTACCTTCAGCCTCTTTTAATTCTTGTTTGGCTACTTCAACTTGCTCCTTGCTCACCTCGTTTGCCGTCCCTGAAGCGGGTTTAGGATGGTGGATGGAACCGCAGACGGGGCAAGGTTCCCCTTCGACTAGTTCTTTCGCGAGGATGGAGGTTAACGATGCGACATATTGAGCTTCGGTTTGTTCGGCCTTCCGCCTAGATAAATCCAAAACGTCTTCAAAGGGCTTTAGCTTCTTAGATTCATCCGCCCATTTGGATTTGCTTGCATTCAGTTTGGCGAATTTGTCTTCCAAAAGGCGAAGATCGTTTTGACGGACGGTTAATTTTGATTGGGCGGATTTGATTCGCTCAATGTCGGCATCATAACTGAGGTTATCGTAATTTTGGTGGATGGCTTGAACCTCTTCTTTCAATTTGGAGATTTGGCTTTCAAAATTATCGATAACGGTGCCGAGCTCGTTTTCATCTTTTTTAAGTGCTTCGTTTTTGCTTAAAAGATTAGATTGCTCGGCAAAATCATCGAGCTGCTGTTTCAAAGAAAGTCTCTTGGTTCTGGCTGATGTAAGTTTTTCTTCAAGGGCGGGGATTTTCTTTTCTTCCTCTTTGGCGAGTCTTAAAGTCTCCTCTAAGGAATGGATATCTTCTTCGATTTGAGAGAGGTTAGTTTGGTCGGTGGCGAGATTGCCATGGCATTGGTCGAGGGATGATTTTTTGGCAATATAATCAAGGGCTTGCTCTTGCGTTTGGACTTTGCCTTTTAAGACGTCAACGCCTTCTTTTTGGCTAGATAAAGAAGAGTAATGTTGCTTTGTCGAAACGAATTCGGTAACGGCCTTATTGTTTTCTTTCGCCGCGTTTAAGGATTTCTCAGCGGCTTCATTTTCTTTCCGAGCTTCGATGATTTGGCCATTTAGAAGAGAAAGGGATTCGCTTTCTTGGTTAAGTAGCGCCTCGGCTTGGGGAAGAAGATTTTGGATGATTCCTTCGGGGCCAGCTTCTTCTAAGGATGCATTGAAAGAGATGTCATTTGATTGAAATTGACGGAACGTGGATACGATTTTGGTATTTTCGGTCTCGATGTCGTGGGCTTGTTTATTGGCTTCGTCCTTTATCCTATTCATGAAACGACGAATGGGGTCAGAATTCATAATGGAACGGAAAAGTTCGATACGTTTGGTGGTATCGGCTTTGACAATCTCAGAGAATTTTCCCTGGGCGATCATCGTGGTGGAATTAAATTGATCTCTATCAAGCCCGATGATTTCTTTGATTTTGGTATCGACTTTTTTCACCCCGGTGATTGGCCTAGCGGAGTTATCGAGGAAATGAAGTTCGACTTCCCCTTGTCCTAAACCATCATCGTGAAGGAGCTTATTTTTCCTTGCTAGATTCGTTTGGTTAGGCGGAACACGTTTGACGGTATATTCCTTGCCACCGGATTCGAAGGTGAGGATGACTTCGGTTTTCGTGAGTTCATCCGCGTAATGGGAACGATAGAATTCTTTGGGCCGGTCAGGGTCGCTATTGGAACCATAAAGGGCATAGGAAATACCATCGAAAATGGTGGTCTTACCAGCCCCCGTGTCACCATGGATTAGGAAAAGACCATCATTAAAAGGGGTGAGGTCAATATCAACCCGGTTTTTATAAGGGCCAAAGGCGATTAGGGTTAGCTTCAGGGGTTTCATAGCATCTCCTCCTGAAGAAGGGAATGGATGAAGGTTTTTTCTTCTTCCTCAAGTTCACGTCCTGCATATTTTTGGAAGAAAGCGCTGAATAGATCGTCTTTAGAGACGCTTTCGACATCTTCGAATTCAGGCGTTTCGATATTGCCTTGCTTGATGTTTTTAAACTGAAGTTTTACAAAGTAAGGATATTTGGCTTTGATTTTGGCTGAGGCGTCTTGGATGTAGTCTTCTTCGCGAAGATTGACATAGACATAATCATTTTCGTGTCCATCCATGGCTAAAATTTCATCCATGGTTCCTTCTAACACGCTAAGTTCGTGAAGAGGTTTAACGGGGTGCTCTTGGATAGTGAGTTTTTTGTTTTCAATCGTAACAATAGTAAAAGAGCGTTTCGCTTTGGCTTCGTCTTTAAAATATTTAAGTAACGCCCCTGGGTATCTTGCGTTGGGGGCAACGTTTTGGGCTTTGTGGATATGTCCTAAGGCGACATAATCGAAAGAAGATGTCAAAGAGACGTCAATGACTTCGCTTCCGCCGATAGAATAATCAGGGTTGAGGTCGAGGGCGCTTTCAGAGCCCGAAGCCAAGATGGTTGTTCCTTTTGGGAGCATCGCTTGGTGAAGCAAAAGCACGTTTTGTTTATTTTGGTCGATATTCATGGCCTCTAGAAGGACGCCAAAAGCCTCTTCATAGGTCCGGACTTCCTTGTTAAAGGCATAAGCTACTTCGCTTGGCCGGAAGTAGGGGAGAAGATAAAAGTTGGTATCCCCAATGACGATGGGCTTATTGATATCGGCGACATCGGTTTGAATATGGATACCATCATTGCTTAAGATGGCCGAAGCGAGTCCTAGACGTTCGCTCGAATCATGGTTGCCGGAGATGATTAGAATGGGCTTACCTAGATGATATAAAGATGTGAGGAAGTCATCGTAAAGTTTGGTGGCTTCGCTACTAGGCATTGCCGAATCATAGATATCTCCACAAAGCAAAATACAATCAACGTTTTCATCCTTTGCCAAAGCGACAGCCTGGTTTAAGACATAACGTTGATCTTCGAATAGGGGAATATTCTCTAGATGTTTGCCGATGTGGAGGTCGGCAAGGTGCAAAAACTTCATCGATTCTCCTTAAGGCTTTTTTACCTTGAGAAATTTTAAAACGAAGTAGGGGAAAAAAGTAGGGGATGAAAGATGATTTTTCAAAATAGCGATACTTTGAAGTCGCGTTCTTGCTTTTGCTTCCCTTGGATGATTTTTTCATCGGGTCCAAGCTGGCCAATAAGTAAGGGCGAATTCGGGTCATGGGCGGCAAAAGATTTGGCTACTTCTTCCTTGCTATAATTCGCGTAGCAATATTTGCAAAGGTGAGGGCAAGAGTTATAGACGCCGATATCCCTTCCCATCAAACAAGGGCAATTTGGGCCGGGTTTTGTCAGTAATTTCCAACCAATTGCCTCATAAAAGACATCTTGGGTTTGGCATCCTTGGAGGTCCACTCCGGTTTCGGCGAGATGCTGATTTTTGGTGCAGAAGCGAATCACCATGCCATGGCTTTTGGCGATGGGAACAAGTTCTTTTAACAAGGCGATTTGCTCTTGTTCCGAAGGGCGTCTAAGAAGCGGGGCGTTACGGATTGTCTTTTCATATAAATCCATAAAGGACATCCCAATCGCGTTGGTGTAGCCATCTAATTCTTCGGCGATCTTCTTGAAGGCTTCGACGTGACGCTCGTGATCATAACCCATCCCATAGGCAATCGGGTCATAACGCCAACAAACGGCTTTTGGTCCGTATCTCAAAGAAAGCTTTTTAAAGGCTTCGATAACATATCTTTTATCCGGAACGTTGGGCTCGATATCTTTCCCATAAGCGGTGATGGTGACATACCAATATTGATTGAATTGGCTGATTTCGTCTAACCGTGAAAGCATGGGGATCGGGTTCTTTGTGCAGAAAAGAAGACAATCGACAACGTCGGCATTTAATTCATAGCGATTAATTAATTCGGGATGATAAGGGTTTCTTACCAGGACATAGCCTTCTTTGATGCGATTAAAAAACCAACGTGAGTAGTAGGCAGGAATGTCAGTACGCATGCTGGTTGTGATAATCATATCAAAATTATCTCATTTTCCTCATTAGAGGAAAAGCGATAAGCATTATCCTAAAGCAACATCTAGGACCATCATTACGGCAAAGCCAATCATGATGCCCCAAGTACCAAGGTGAGGATGATCTTCAAGGTGGGCGTCTGGAATCAGGTCTTCGACAACGACGAAGATCATGGCCCCGGCGGCAAAAGAAAGTAGCCAAGGCATGGCGACGGATAAAGATGAGGCGAGGAAATATCCGATAATGGCGGCGATAGGTTCGACAATGCCGCTTAATGCCCCATAGGCAAAGGCTTTATGCTTCGAACCGAGTTGACTCGCCATCGGAAGCGAGACGGCCGCTCCTTCGGGAAAATTTTGGATGGCAATACCAATAGCCAAACCTAAGGCGGCTAAAAAGGCCTCGTTCGTTCCGATGATGGCGGCTCCGCCAAAAGCAAAACCGACAGCCAATCCTTCAGGAACGTTATGGATGGTCATGGCAAGGAACATTTTGGTGGGTTTGGATAAAGAACTATGAAGACCTTCTTCTTCGCCTGTGCCAACATGGAAGTGAGGGACTAACTTATCGACGACGACCATGAAGACGCCACCGATTAAGAAACCACAAACCGCAGGGATGAATCTAAGATTCCCCCAGGAGGCGCTTTGATCTAAAGAAGGAAGTAAAAGCGACCATATCGAAGCCGCAATCATGACCCCGCCAGCAAAACCAAGAAGGATGGTGTTTAGTTTTGGGGATAGGTCCTTCTTCATGAAAAAGACCAAAGCGGCGCCGAGGGTGGTGGCGATGAAGATAAGCGACATTCCAAGAATCGTCATTGTTAGGTTGTCCATAATTTTCACTCCTTCCTTAAGCAGGGGGGCTATGATACAACACGAAGATAAAAGGTCAACCGATTTGCCACGATTAGCGGCGAGCTTTTGGTTTGGAGTTATTTACATCGAAAATTATAATGGCTTCATGAACGATTTATTTTGGTGCATCTCCTATTTAAAGAAATATAACAAGATAGAGAATGACCTTCCTCCTACGGAAGAAACATTAAGGGTTTTGATGAACATCACGATGCCTCGAGATCTTGGTGAAGATTTTTATCTTGCCCAAGACCGCGTTTTAACTAGCATCCGCGAAAGAAGGGAAATCGTCGATGTGGATGATTTGACGCCATTTGAGCCTCACTTATATTTATATAAGGGGGATATCACTTGTCTGAAAGTCGATGCCATCGTCAACGCATGCAATGAGAGATTGCTAGGTTGCTTTATTCCCCTCCATCATTGTATCGACAACGCCATCCATTCTTTTGCGGGGCTTCAAGTCAGGAGAGATTTGATGAAAGTGATGGAGGCGCAAGGCTATGACGAGCCAAATGGCAAAGCCAAAATCACAAAAGGATATAATCTCCCTTCCTCTTATATCCTCCATACGGTAGGACCCCAAGTTGGCGGGAGGGTCACCCCTCAAGACGAAGAGGATTTATCTAACTGCTATTTGTCATGTTTAAGACTAGCGGATAGTCATGAACTGAAATCTGTCGCCTTTTGTTCAATATCTACGGGTATTTATGGTTATCCTATCGAAAAAGCTGCAAAAGTCGCGTTAAATGCGGTGAGAAAATATATGGAGACGGAGAATAAAAACATTGAGAAAGTCGTTTTCAATGTCTTTTCCGAAAATGATTATGAAGTCTACCTTAGAAGCATTAAAGAAGCGTATTGATGAAGCTGATGCCATCGTTATCGGGGCCGGTGCCGGAGTATCTACGGCGGCTGGTTTTGTCTATGGTGGGGATTACTTTTTAAAAGAATTCCCGGAGATGAATCGAAAATATGGCTACACCGATATGTATGGAGCTTCGTTTCATGATTTCGCCACTCCTGAGGAGCGGTGGGGCTTTTGGTCGAAGATGATCTACCTCAACCGTTATCAAGGGGTCAAACCATTATATTTGGATCTTTTGAAGGTGGTGTCCGGGAAGGATTATTTTGTGATAACCACGAACGTTGACCACCAATTCCAACTGGCTGGGTTCGATAAAAAACGCCTTTTCTATACGCAGGGGGATTATGGTTTGTTCCAATGTTCCAAAGCCTGCCACCAAAAGACATACGATAACGAAGCCATCATCAAAGAGATGCTTAAGCAAAGAAAAGATGGCCTTGTTCCTGCCTTTTTAGCGCCTCATTGCCCCGTTTGCGGCGAAGAGATGGAAGTCAATCTTAGGAAAGATGATTTATTTGTCCAAGACAAGGGATGGGAAGAGGCATCGCTTCGTTATTCTAAATTCATTGATGAGCACAAGGCCAAACGCGTTTTATTCCTTGAATTAGGGGTGGGGTTCAATACGCCGGTGATTATCAAATATCCCTTCATGCGCATGACTTATCAAAATCCAAACGCGTTCTATGTCTGCGTTAATCTTGGTTATAACTACGTCCCCCCAGAACTCGAAAACCGCTCACTCCTCATCGATGGCGATTTAGGAGAAATCATCACCAGTTTGGCAAAGGCAAAATAAAAATCCGAACCTATTCGTATATGCGGTTCGGATATAAATGGCTTTTTGTCTTTATATGCCCATTTTGATACAAGGAACCGATTTGGCTTTGGAGGAACCGCTTTTGAATCGACGGAACCACATTTAGTAACGGTCGTCTTCATCATATGGATTATCTTCATTTTCCATATAATCATAAACCATATAATTGACAAGCCTTCTTCTGACCTCTTCTTCAGGTAGTTCATCAACTAATTCCTCATATCTTTTACTTATTTCTTCGATTTTCTTATCGTATTCTCTTTCTCTTTCTTCCAAATGTTCATAATAATGATTTCTTTCATCTATTGCTTGTTGGGCTTCATCAGGAAATATAGAAAAATACACCGCCATTTTATGCTTACAAATTGTTGATTTGCCAGCGGCATGAGGACAAGTGCAAGTGGATTTTCTAGGGTGGTTTATATTTAAATGAACATGATAATTTTCTGTTCCTTCTACTTCGGCCTCATACTCATATTCATTTATTCTGTTTATTGATTTAACCCTATTGTTTTCGAAGTATTCTAGACCTCTCCAGTAAGAGTTATAACTACATATTTCTCTCATTCCCATTATTGAATAATCTCCCAATACCCTGTTTTTCTCGATTCCATTCTCTTTAATATATCTTTTTTCATCACTATAAATAGTAGGTTTAGATTTGCCTATTTTTTTAGATAATTCTGGAATAGTAATGTATTTGTTTTTTCTAATTTCACCTAGTATTGTTTTATCCAAATCGTTTATCTTATCGTTTATCTTATCATTTATCTTATCATTTAGAAAATTAGTATTTCTTAAAAATGTGAACGTGAAGCCAAATTCGTCGTTCTTATATTCGTAATCAACATTATTCTTAATACACAAAGTAAAAGTTCTATCGAACCCGGTTCCAAATGCATCAATATATCCACACTTATAAAGGACTGATGCTATTAAAATATTCCGAATTTTGCTTCCAATTTCTGATGAAGCAAATTTCATTGGATCTAAATTTTTATAAATTGATCCAGGATTATAGATGTTAATGGACGATTTAAAAATAACAATTTGATTGAAGTCGCCTTTAATATCATATTTACTATGAGCAAAACTATTAACTACTATCTCTCTAATGGCATTTAATGGAACTTCTGGCGTTTCAACTCTTTGTATGCCAATAATATCCGATTTGTAGGAAATATGATTTTGAATATAAGAAGTTGCTTCCTTAATACACTCAAATATATTTCCTCTAAATTCTTTTATTTCACCAAACTCTGTCCTTGTATCTGTTGGATAATTAGCCTCTTTTAGCACAATTGGTTTTCCGTTTCCAAACAAATAGTAACCAGCTGTTTTTATTCTTCCGTTTTCATCAACTAAATCCAGTTTAGTCAAAGCCTCACGAACATTTCTATATACATAATTCAGCCTGCCTTTGTCATTCGCAGTTCTAATAACATCAATAAGAAGTTCTTCATCAATATCATCAAAAGAATAGTTAGTAGGTTTATCTTCCCATCTAGAATAATTGTCCTCTTTTTCTTCAAAATATTTTTGAAGCTGATTATTACTCATGGGAATATCGCCGTCGTCTACACGATAATAATAGCGGCCATAAGCCGAGTATGGAGTGTCGTCGCCTTCAACATAAACTCTAATGACGTCAACATTTTCATATTTTATAGTCTTTACTTCTAGTTCAATCGGAAGAGGTTTTAAATTCGTTCTAATTTCATTAGAAATATCGGAAAGTGTTTTCTTTGAAATATCAAATCTATAAGGCTTTTTTTCTGGAGTAATGCCAAAGAATAATTCACCTTTATGATTCTTATTCAGCATTGAGCTGAGTGAAATGACTCCTTCTTTCAATTGAGCCAAAGATTTTTTGTATTCGATAAGCGTGTTTTCGTCTTTCATATAAGCTCCTCCGCTTCGAATTTATCTTATCATTTATCTTATCATTTATCAATAATTCCTATGCATAAAAACGTAATTATAAGTGTAAAGAAATAGCTAGTCTGCAAAGCAAAAACGAGTCTCTTTCTAAGACTCCAAAAATGCGAAAAAGCCTTTGCAATTTGGTTACTCCCTCTGGGTTCTGATACATACCTACTTTTTCAAAAAAATTCGATGTAATAAAAGAAAAAATCCCTAATACGAATCGTATCAAGGATTGTGTACTTAGATGGTGGCCCCCGTCGGACTCGAACCGACACCTGCTCATCACAGAGTGGATTTTGAGTCCACCGCGTCTACCATTCCACCAGGGGGCCATGCGTTAAGCCTATTGGCCTGCGCAGGGGTAAATATATCACTAAATTGAATGTTTGGGTATGCTTTTTCGCCTTCTTGCCTTTATTAGGACAGTTGTTAAACTTTTCCCTAACGGGAGGTTGCCTATGGATAAGGAAATCGAAGCCTTATGGCGAAAAGAGATAAAACGCCAGAACCAAGGAATTGAATTAATCGCCTCGGAAAATTATCCCTCAATGGATGTGACGAAGACGTGCGCCAGTATTTTCATGGCCAAATATGCCGAAGGATATCCGGGGAGAAGATATTATGGCGGCTGCGAAAATGTCGACGAAGTAGAGCGTCTTGCCATCGAAAGGGCTAAACGTCTTTTTGGGGCAGAATATGCCAATGTCCAGCCTCATTCCGGCTCACAAGCAAACTGTGCCGCCTATCATGCCTTCTTAAAGAAAGGGGATAAAATCCTATCTTTGACTTTAAATGATGGCGGTCACCTTACCCATGGGAGTCCAGTTTCATTTTCCTCTCAAGACTATGATTTCGCCTTTTATCCATTAGGCGAAGACGGGCGTCTTGATTACGAATTGATCGCCAAGCGGATGGAAGAAGAAAAGCCAAATATGCTTCTTGCTGGCTATAGCGCATATCCGTTTGAGATCGACTTTAAAAAGTTGCGCGAGATTGTCGATGATTACAATTCGAAGCATGATGTGCATTGCTATTTTATGGTCGATATGGCCCATATCGCAGGCATCGTCGCAAGCGGTCTTACCCAAAATCCTGTGACATATGCCGATGTTGTGACTTCCACCACGCATAAGACGTTGCGTGGCCCTAGGGGTGGCCTAATCCTAAGTCGCGATGCAAGTTTTGGCAAAGCCATTGATTCTGCCATCTTCCCTTATTCCCAAGGAGGCCCGCTTGAACATATCATTGCCGCGAAAGCGGTGTGCTTTGGCGAAGATCTCAAGCCCGAATTCAAAGAATATATAAGACGTGTCTTAGAAAACACCAAAGCCTGCAACGATGAACTCGCCCGCTTAGGGTGCGTTGTCTCAGGTACGGAAAATCATCTTTTCTTGCTCAATGTCTTGGATTCATTTGGAATTAATGGCAAGCAAGCCCAGGAAAAATTAGGCCAAATCGATATTACCGTGAATAAGAACATGATCCATGGCGATACCTTAAAGCCCGCCTATACTTCGGGTTTGCGTATTGGCTTTGCCGCGATCACTTCTAGAGGCGCAAGCAAGGAAGACGCGATTGAAATCGCTAGGTTGATTTTCGATTGTCTAAAAGACCCCGAATTCGATATTATTGAAGGACGGAAGAAAGTCACTGACATTTCTTCACGGTGGCAAGATGTCACGAATTTGACGTTTTAAGGAGAACGAAGATGGCCAAGCCAATTGTTTATTTTACAAAAGAAATCACCCCTGAAAGCCTAATCCGGATTTATGAGGCCTTAGGTGTGAAATTAAGAGGAAATATCGGAGTTAAAATCTCCACTGGCGAATATGGCGGACATAATTACCTTAAGCCCGAATTCATCGGACCTCTTGTTGATTCGCTTAAAGGCATCATTGTCGAATGCTGCACCGCCTATGGCGGATCCCGTGAAGAAAAAGCCAAACACTGGGAAACGATTCGCGCCCACGGCTTCTTGCCACGATTCAACGTCGATATCATGGATGAATTCGGGGAAATCAAAATCCCTGTTTCCCGTGGCTTCCATTTGGATTATGACATTGTCGGAGAGCACCTGAATAATTACGATTCCATCCTTGTTTTGTCTCATTTTAAAGGACATATGATGGGTGGCTTTGGCGGTGCCTGCAAAAATATCTCGATCGGTATGGCTTCTACCGCCGGGAAAGCTTACATCCATTCCGAAGGACGGAGCACCGATTCGAAGAAATGCTGGGAAGAAGGAACCATCGCCGAACAAGACCATTTCCTCGAATCCATGGCCGATGCCGTTAGAGGTGTTATGGATTATGTGGGAAGGAAAAACATGGTCCATATCAATGTCGCCAATCGCCTTTCCGTGGATTGCGATTGCGATTCTAATCCTTCCGAACCCAAAATGGGTGACTTAGGAATCTTCGCTTCCCTTGATCCGGTTGCCGTTGACCAGGCCTGCGTCGATGCAGTCAAAAACGCCAAAGACCCTGGCAAGGCCGATTTGATCGAACGTATGGCTTCACGTCATGGTGAGCATACCCTTGAAGCGGCTGAAGCGCTCGGAATCGGTAGCCGCGAATATGAATTAGTCGAATTAGCTTAACGATAATTTAAGTTGGCTTCGAAACAAACCCTATCACCACATTGGCCACGAACATATGTGGCCTTTTCGTTTGTCAAAATATCTAAGGTTTCCCCTTCGGCGACTTCGCTTTCGTAATTGATTAAAAGTGAGGCAATAGGATGATCCTGGTAAAAAGAAGTGGGGTGGATATCGACAAGTAATTCAATATAACGGGTGTTGTTCATATGGCCGTTAAGGTCGATATCGGAAGCCCTGATGGTCCTTGAGAATTTATAAGTCACCTTTTCATCGGCGACGACTTTCCCGGGAAGAGGAAGCTCGCCTTCTAGCGAATTTGATTCCGCTTCAGGGAGACCGGGCTTGAAAATCAGCCGACGCGAAGATGAATCGATCAAGGCTGAAAGGGAACAAATCTGAATTAAGGTTTCGCCTTGGCTGCTTTTAATAAGCCCTTGGCGAGGGAAGGCAAATCCTTTTTGTGGGTTAGGATAAGTCAAGAATTCGATATGGTCTAATTGGGATGGCTCTTGTTTGATTTCGACTTGGACGCGGGTGAAGACCCAAAGCTTGCCGGCGTTAGTGGTGACATCATGGCCATAACCGATTTTTTCGCAATCGGCGAAGGCGATATCTTGGAATAAACCAAAAAGAGAAGGCAATTTTAATTTTTGCCTTTTGTCGACCATCGTCGATTCAATCAAAATGTCTTTGCTGATCATGGAGTTTTTCCTATATCGATAGGGCGATATCTTGGTCGATGACGATGATAAATTTATATTGAGGGAATTTTTCGCTTAAGGCAGCGGTGATTGCTTGTTGAATTTCCTTATATTTTTCTTCATCGAAATCAAAGACCAAATCGAAGTTAACGATACCTTTCTCTTCATCAAGATAAAACCCGTGCATTTGCAAAATGGTTGGGTATTTGCGGATTTCTTCGCTGACGGCAAGCTTGATTTTAGAAGCGATTTCGGAGCTTGTGTTCTCCGCGTAAATGCCGACAGTCATAATGATTCCGTATTTGACGAAGAGGTGTTCTTGGATTTCCCGTTCGACTCTTTGGATATCTTTTGCCGGCATCGTTTCATCCACCCCGATATGGACGGAGCCGATAGAGCGATGCTCGCCATAGCTGTTGACGATGAGGTCATAGACGCCATGGACTTCGGGAAAAGAAGCGACTTCTTCTTTGATGGATTTAGCAAGGATGGGATCGATGCGTTCCCCGATGATTAAGGAGAAAGAAGAACGCAAGACATCGATGCCGGACTTGATGATGAATAAGCCAATGAGGATACCGAGATAACCTTCGATGTGGACATCGGCAAAGGTGGCAAGCAAGGCACCGACTAAGGTTGATAAGGAGAGAAGCGAATCAAGCAATGCGTCAAGGCCTGAACCTTTTAATGGCTCTGAATTGAGCTTCTTTCCTTTATAACGGAAATAAAATCCAAGGGCGACTTTAACGGCGATAGCTACTGCGATGATAATGAAGGAGTAGGTTTGGTAGGTCGCGATTTCTTTATTCACAAGCGAAGTGATCGATTGATAAATCGCCGAGCCACCGGCGAAAAGGATGATGGCGGCGATAATGGCGGAGGTTAGATATTCAACCCTGCCATGCCCATAGGGGTGTTTTTTATCGGGGCGCTTGGTCGCTAATTTGGTGCCGATGATGGTGATGGCCGAACTTAAGGCGTCGGTTAAGTTATTAACGGCGTCTAAAATAACCGAAACCGAGGATGCTAGGAACCCAACGACCGCCTTAAAAACGACTAAAACGACGTTTGCGATGATGCCAATAACTGAGGTCTTGATGATTTCTTTTTCGCGATTAATTGCCATTGCTACATTGGTCTCCGATGATTTTTTCACAAAGGGTTTTTAAAAGAGTTGCCTCTTCAAGGCTAAGATTAACGCAGCTTGCTACCTTCGACGGGATGGTTTTTAACTGCTCGCGTAATTCTAAGCCATTTTGGGTAAGGAAAATCTTTTTTTCACGGCGGTCGGTCCCGGTTGCTTTTTTGCTGACGAGTTTTCGCTTGATCAGTTTTAAAAGCAGCGGGGATAACGTGCCTGAATCTAGGCAAACGCAGTTTCCTAGCTCTTTCACGCTCACCCCATCGTGCTCATATAAGGAAAGGAGGACGATATATTGGGTGTAAGTTAGCTCAAGCGGCGACAAGAAAGGCTGGTATAGCCTAACGATGGCTTTCGAGGCGGCGTAGAGAGGGAAACAAAGTTGATATTTAAGCTTTAAAGGTTCGTATTCGTCCATTATTTGCTTAACTCGGCTTTGATATCGTTTTCGATGGATTCCGGTTTTGCCATGCTTCCATAACGGGAAACGACGGTTCCATCGCGGGCAACGAGGAATTTGGCGAAGTTCCATTTGATACGGCCTTTCTTTTGGGATTTAAGATAGGCATATAAGGGGTGTTCGTTTTTTCCGTTGACGTCGATTTTGTGGAATTGGGGGAAGCTGACATTATATTTAAGGGTGCAGAAGGAGTGAATTTCCTCGTCACTTCCAGGAGCCTGACCTAAGAATTGGTTGCAAGGGAAATCGAGGATGACAAAGCCTTGGTCTTTATATGTGTCATAAAGCTTTTGAAGCCCTTCATATTGAGGGGTGAAGCCGCATCCGGTCGCGGTATTGACGATAAGCAGGACTTTGCCTTTGTATTCTTCTAATTTAACGTCGTTATTGGATTGATCTTTGACGACAATGTCATAAATGGTCATAAATAGGACCTCCTAATAAAATAAATTGTATGCAATATATTTTTCTTTGCAAGAGAAATTACCATTTCGAAATCATCTCGGATATTTCTTTGAAATATGCGTCGTTTGCCTCTTCACGGAACTCTAGATTAGAAAGCGTTAACGAGCCCCCGTATTCGGTGTTGTTATTTAGGAGGCTTAAAGATAATGTGGCTTTGGATGGGTTTTTGTCCTCACTTCCATAATCAAGCGATAGGCTAGCTTTGGCGAGGTTTGATTCTTTGAGGAACTGCGATTCTGCGGAAAGATCATGGAGATAATCATTGGCGATGCTAATTGCCGTCTCATCGAAAGCGATGTCATAACGGTTGAGGCTCTCTTCTTGCGTGGAGGTCACCAAGGTATGATGAAGGATGCCATTGATATCTCTTTTTTCCTCGCTTGATTTAGGGAGGATAGCTCCTTGCTTAGCAAAGGAGGCAAAGAGGTCCTGCGAGAAGAAAGAGTAGGGGTCAAAGGAGGGCAAATCGCTGGGAAGGGGTTCCTCCACCTTATGGAAATAACGAGGTTTCGTCTGTTTGCTCTTTTCGTCAACCGTCGTTAAGGCTAAGGAAACTTCCCCATCGATAAGGAAAATTTGAAGTTTCTCATCCTCTAATTTGGCTAGCCCCAAATCAACGTTAGAAAGAAGCGACTCATAAGTCTGATAAATCTCTGAAGAGGTTTCCTCTTCTTGTTTGAAGAAATCAAGGATGTTCTCTAAGACGGATTTACCTAAATCGGGATCGATGGAGAAAGACAAATGGATATTAGGAACCCCATCTTCGGTTTTTTGCCATTTTGAATCAAATAGAATCGAAGGGAGATTCAAGGAAGCTTTCGACGCGTTAACCGATAAGGCGGCACGGCCTTTTGCCCCGTGGAATAAGGGCGAATTAGAGTAGACCCTAACGGGACAAATCGAGGTTAAATTCCCGCAAGTTGCAGTGATTTTGACGTCTCCTAGGGCTTTTGCCGTCAATAATCCATTCCCGTCGACCGAAACGATATCAGGGTTGGAAGAAACATAACTAACGGGCTCGCTTCCAAAGTTAGGTTTAGCCGAAAGAGCGAAGGTTTTACCCACTTCTAAATTGACATGGTCAAGATTAAAAACCAATGCGGTAGGCTCACTTATAGAAGGGCCACAGCTAATTAGGGGAATCAGGCAAAGGGTAAGAAGAGAAAGATAACGATGTTTCATATTCGATACCTCATTCAACCGATTTTAAGGACTCGACCGCCATGATGCGGCGGATCCTGAATGTTAATAGCAACGTGATAAAGACAGAAAGGAAGAAGGTAAATCCAAAGGCGATGCCATAAGTAAGGGGATATACGGTGTAGAGGAAGTCGACGATTTCAACTTGGTTGATAAATAAGACCAACTTGGTAAAGGGGAAGCCTAAAGCAAGGCCGCCTAAAATACCAACAAGGGATAATGAAATGGTTTCCACCAACAACGAGACCATAATTTCGATTTCCCTAAAGCCAAGGACTTTCATGGTGGCGATTTCCCGTGCCCTTTCTTTGAAATTGAGCAAGGCGAGGTCATTTAAAACGACGACGGCAAGTAAGAAAGCGAAGACCTTAATCGCGTTGGTCATGACCAAAACCGAACTCATGGCCGATTCGATGCGTTCGCGCCAAACTTGTTCCGAAGCGACTGAGCCAGCGCCCGGAATTGCGCGGGCGATTTCCATCGCGCTTTCTTGCTTTCCAGGCATAGCGTCCATCCAAACGGCATTAAAAGAAGTGACACGTCCGCCGAAATTGGTCGAATCGGCATGGACAAAGATCCCATTATCGTAGAATGCCGGGATGATGGTGGAGACCCTGAAGGAAGAATCGCCTTTGCCAACGTTGAAACGGACTTCATCGCCGATTGTGATTTGCAATGCGCGGGCGACTTTTTCGGTCACTAGGACTTCATCTAAGGGGAAATCGTATTGGAAGTGTTTTCGCGCTTCGCCTCCGCCGACAAGATGATAATCATCTAGGATATGGACGACGCCGAAATAAGAAGTCTTTGGCGAGATGATGTTCATCGATTCGCGTTGGAAAGATTGATAGCCATAGATGAGGGAATTCCCGCTATCGTCTTTGACGGAGAAATCATTTTTTAATTTGTCTACGGCTCTAGATTCGATCAAATATAAAGTCGCATCCGCGCCGGAAGTGATCAAAGGATCGGTATCAACGCCATAACGGATCGTATCTTCGATGCCGAATCCGCAAACCAGAAGGGCCGTGCATCCTAAAACGCCAATCACGACCATCGCCGATTTGACCCAGTCGCCACGAATGCTTCTCCCTGCCATTTTGAGGGAAAGCTGCCAGAGCCTTTTATCCTTGAAGGAGCGGATCTTCTTTTCTTTTTGCGAAGGAGGCAAAGGACGCATCGATTCGACTGGCTTACGCTTAATCTCGCGTCTAGAGATGCCATAAGTCACAAGCATGGCGACGCCGATGAAAATAACGGCTGCGGCTAGGCCTGCCCAAACCGGGAAATAGTAAGTACGCGCAGGCAAAGAATAAAGTAACGAATATTTATTTCCCAGAATCGCCGGAACGATTAAAGGTCCTAAGATCTCGCCGATTAAAGTCCCCAAGCCGACAAGAAGGAACGTTTTCAAGAAGAAGTGACCATGTATCTCTTTTCCGGTGATACCTAGGGCTTTAAAGGTGCCGATTTCAGTCCGTTCGCGCAAAATCATTTGCCGCACTGAAATCAAGATGACAAGCAAAGCCACGGCGAAGAAGACGACGGGGAAAACGTATGTTAATTGGGTTGCCTGCTCCGCCTCGGTTCGGATAGTGAGAATGGGGGTGGATTCATCTAAGGTCTGGCATAGATAAAGATTGTTTATGGGCTTAGATGCGAAATAATTTTGGATTTGTGTTTTGGCTTGTTTCGCATCGCTTCCTTGTTTTAGGCGGACAAGATATTGGTTGGCGGCAGGGAAATTGGAAGCATCCCCTTTGGGATTGCCATCCCCCCACCCAAGCAAATCTTTGAAGCCGTTTTCCCAGATTAATTTGACGCCGGCCTCGGAAAAGGTGCTGGCCATCGTTTCATACATGGAGTCTCTAAAATAGGAAGAAGAGACCATAAACATCGTCGGGGAGAATTCGCCTCTAGCGGTATCTTCGAGGTGTTTCATTGCCCCTGTGACCTTAAAATTCAATTCGATTTTGCCATAACGGAAGGGATTCTCTTTGCCTTCGAGGAGGAATCCATCAAGCATCGCAAGGGTGGTTTCCTTGATCGAGAAACTAGAAACGTCGAAGCTCATCAAAGCCGGACCACCAAGAGTTAAGGCATCGCCTTCTTTAGCCTGATTTGCATCGACAAGATAAGAATCTACCATGAAATAATGGTCTTCTGTTTGCTCTTCTGTCTTTTCAATTAATTCATACGGCTTGGACATTGAGCCGATAGTGGGGGAGATAACGGAGATGGCATTGCGGGAAGCCATCGTGCAAAAAGAATAAAAACGGGATTCGACGGCTTCCAGGTTATCAACATACGAAAACAAATTCACGGCATCGCTAGGATCGGCGGCTTTACGTGGATCGGCGGTGACGTAAATATCGGGGGTATTTGACTCGGCGATCATCTTATCGATGCGAGATTCCAATGACCCGGAGTTAGCTAAAAAGCCGCTGAAAAGGGTGATGGCGATGCCACCGATCGCAATAACGGCAAGAGACTGCGCCCAATCGGCAAGATTTTGCCTCGCCGCCAAAGAAAGGAATATGGAAGTAAGGCTGCGCTTTTTCACCATTCAACCTCTTTGGGATTCAGCGGATTCTCATTGTATTCGTTGGCTACGATATGGCCATCGCCAATACGGATGACGTGATGGGCCACTTTGGCGATTTGGGCGTTATGGGTAACCATGATGACGGTCTTTTGGTAATCGCGGGCCAAGTTATAAAGCAAATCGATAATCGAGGCGCCGGTTTTGGAGTCGAGGGCACCGGTGGGCTCATCGCAAAGAAGGAGTTCGGGGTTTTTTACTAAAGCCCTTGCGATGGCGGTGCGCTGCTGCTCGCCACCGGAAAGTTGGCTTGGGTAATTGCCTAAGCGGGCGCCAAGGCCGACTTTTTCCAAAGTTTCTTTTGGATTAAAAGGGTTTTCGCAGACGCTGGCGGCGAGTTCGACATTTTCCAAGGACGTCAAATTGTTGATTAGGTTATAAAATTGGAAGACAAAGCCAACGTCTTTGCGACGGAACATCGTAAGTTGCTTATCTTTGAATTTGGCGACGTCTTTGCCCGAGACTTCATAAGAACCGGAAGTAGGGGTATCCATACCGCCGAGGATATTTAGCAACGTCGACTTTCCGGCCCCGGAAGGTCCAAGGATGACGACGAATTCACCGGTTTGCAAAGAAAAAGAGACATCGTCTAAAGCGCGTACCTCGTTTTCTTGGCCTTGGTGGTAGATTTTTGATAAATGCGAAACTGTGATTTGACCCATAATGGTCAAACTATAAAACAGATTTGCGATTTTAAAAATAAATTTTTAGTGGTGATGGTGCTCTTCTTCTTCTTGATGACCGATTTTTAAAAGATCCTTTTCTTGAAGTGGAAACAAAGAGGGAGCGGCGTTTCCAACAAGTGAAAAACCAACCGCATATGCACCTTTGCTAACTTCCATCACAACGAGGCCGATTGATCCTTTAGGCAAGCCAGGATATTCATTTAAAGTTTGGACGATATCGCCTTGGATGAAAGCCTGATTGTCTTCCTCTTTGACATATGGAGCCAATTCTTCAGGATAAAAATAGCCAGAAGACATCATCGCATCTTCGGTCGCATAAAAGCCAACGAGATAATGGTCTCCTTTGATGGCATCGATGACGCCGACATCGCCTTCTTTGGCTTGGCCCTTTTCGATAAGGGCAATGACTTGATCGCCGACTTTAAAGGTTTTGCTCATAGGTCGATATCCAAGGTGATGGGGCAATGGTCTGAGCCAAAAATCTCATTATGGATTTCCGCGTCTTTGACTTTGTCGATTAAACGTTTGGAAACGAGGAAATAGTCAATACGCCAACCGGCGTTATTTTCACGGGCATGGAAGCGATAACTCCACCACGAATATTTGACGGTGTCGGGATGAAGATAACGATATGTATCGACAAACCCTGCATCAAGAAGTTTTCCAAAGGCGGTTCTTTCTTCGATGGTGAAACCGGGATTACGTTCGTTCCCTTTTGGGTTTTTGATATCGATTTCTTTGTGGGCGACATTTAAGTCCCCGGTATAGATGACAGGCTTAGTTTGATCAAGACGGGTTAAATAGGCTTTGATGTCTTCTTCGTATTGAAGACGGAAGTCCAAGCGTTTTAAGCCATCGCCAGCATTGGGGACATATACGCCGACAAGGTAAAAAGAAGGGTATTCGAGAGTAATCACCCGACCCTCATCATCATATTTGCCATTCTCTAAGCCATAGCTCACAGAAAGGGGTTTATAGCGCGTAAAAATGGCGACCCCGGAATAGCCTTTTCTAAGTTTGGAGATGGTGTGATAGAGGTGGTAGTTTTCTTTTTGGAAAGGGAAAGATTCAGGACCCTCGGTTGAAAATTTGGTCTCGCCGATGACTAAGAAGTCCGGATTAAGTTGGTCGAAGGAAGAAGCGAAATCTTTATTTAAAATGGCACGAATGCCATTGACGTTAAACGCGGCGAATCTCATGTTTTTGCTCCTTTAATTGGGTTTTTGCGGATTTTTATTTGTATCGCAAGTATAGGTAAGGGGAATCTTATAGAACCTTTCGTAGACCTCTTTCCAGGCTTTGTAATTGGCGTTGCGGAGGTTTTCGGCGTTTTGATATTGGTCAAGTTTTGGATCTGGCATGATGGGCTTGCAGACAAAGATCGTCATCTCTTGGACGGGGAAGCCATCGGGACCGATGCGGTCGGAGTCGTTCATGCAAATGAAAATAGGGAGAACCGGGACGAGGGCCTTCGCGGCAAAGCTAAAGGCGCCCTTTTTCAGAGGTTTGGGCTTCCGGTAATTCCACCACATGGATTGCTCGGGATAGACCAACACAAAGTGGCCTTTCTTCAAATGGTAGTCGACCCCTTCCAAAAATTCTTTCATGGTGGCTAAATTCGAAGATAAAGGTAACGTGTTGCACGCCCTCATCAATTTGCCATAAAACCCAGGGAAGGAAGTATAGTTGCCTTCGCGGATGACGCGGAAGAGTTTTCTCTTTTTCGACGCGGTTGATCTTTCGTAGGCCACTTGCATGGCGAAAGAATCTAGTGCCGAGAAATGGTTGCAGGTGATGACGGCCCCGGTTTGGAGATTATCCATATTTTCGATGCCAATTACATCTTTGACGACGAGGATCCCGTTTTTAATGATTTTGTTTAGGAAGCGGCGCGCCAAGGCGAAGGTGTATTTGGCTTTGATGCGAGTGGACAGCTTCTTTTGCTGATAATCAACGGTGCCGGGTAAGATGATTCTTCCAGGCGGATCTTCTTCGACATCCAAGTCGAAAATCCCCTCGGCTTCGAGGGCTTCGTAACGTGCGATTACCTCAAGTCTTTCGGGATCTTTTTCCATTGGTTATGCCTTTTGGGAAAGATATTCGTCTCGTAATTTCAGATATTCTTCATAGATATCATCGAATTGGTGATATTTGAAAACCTTATGGACTTTCTCGATATGCCACTGCTTGATGTTATCGGTGTGGGGGTAGGGCAAATAGAATAGGCGCTTCGAGAAATGACGGACGACGGTGGACTTATGAAGGAATTTTTGGTCGTTGAATTTTTGGGGGAGAAGTTTCTTTTTCACGCACGCCCTCTGGATGGCGGATTGGTCAGCGAAAATTAATTTCTTCTTATTAATCCATTCACGCGCTTTCTCAAATAGACCAGTCTCGCGGCATTTCTTCATATCGAATAGCAAGACCCCGGCGTTAATGTAACGAGGGTTGATGAGGTATTTCCCATAATGGTCATTGGCTCCGCCGAATTCGGCCCCTTTAAGGTCATAGTCGTAAAGAAGATGGATGTCACGGTTGAACATGATATCGGCATCTAGATAAAGAAGACGGTCGGGGATGGATTCGACTTGATCGGCAAATAGCCTAAGCAAAGTGTAAGGGGAGCAATATGCCCCTTCATTTGGCGAATAGGAAAGCTCGCTTTCATATAGTTCGGTGACATCGACTTTCTCGACTTTCGATTCCGGGTTGTATGATTTCATTACCTTATCTAAGAAGGCGATAAGACGGTCTGAGATAGGGGTGTATTCGGGTTTTAGCCTTGTTAAGGTCATGGTGAAAACGAAAACATGATATGCGTCATGCGAAAGGTCGCGCTTAACGACCGAGAGAAGGGAGGTTAAGATGCCGTCGAAGACCTTTTCGTTTCCGCAATATAAGAGATTAATCATTTTCCTTTTTCCACGTATTTGATTTTGGCGAAATCACTTAGCGAAGCTCTCTCGCACATTTGATTATAAACCCGATTCCTTAAATCTTCTTGGGCTTGCTTGCCGGGAAGTTCGAAATTGGGGAAGAACGGACCATCGATGTAGGTGCGGATTCTGACTTTGTCTTTTCCCCGTTTATGATAAGTGTTGGTAAAGCAAAAGACGGGGGCGCCATAATAAACAGGATAAATAAAGGAGTCGCTCACGAAGGGGCGGATTCCCGTGTAATAAGGCCAAAGATGGGCTTCGGGATAGATGAAAATCGGCTTTTGCTGTTTGACCCTTAATTCGATTGCCTTATCAAAATTGGCCTTGGCTTCTTTGTCCCCAGGGAGCGGGAGGCCGCCTAAAAGAGGGACGTATTTGCCAATGCCGGGAATAAAGCAATTATTTGGGTGAACGATGACGTTGATGGAGCGGGGGAAGACCATAAATGCCGGCATCAAAGCGTCCCCGATGATCTGGGTGTGGTTGCCATAAAGGAAGATGGCGTTCTTTTTATAGGCTTTTAATTTCCATTTTCCCACGATTTCATGACGGAACTTAATCTTTAGATAGAGTTTGGCAAGAGGGGTGGCGATGACACGGAAGACGAAAAAATGTGCGACTTTTCCCCAAAAGCCGTTATTCCGGATATAACGATAATCCTTGCCAATGTGGTCAGCATGGATTTCCATGGTCGAAAATTCGTCATGGAGAGGATCGGAATAATAAATTGTTTCGGGCAAATTTTCTTTTGCCATATGAGACTACATTAAGCGATTTCGCGAAGTCTTTCAAGAAGCTCGGAGGTAATTGGGTTGGTTTCAAGGGCTTTGCTATAACGTTTGGTTTGGATGCGGCGGAGGAAATTGTCGTGACGTTGGATCTCTTCCTCACAGACGGCCATCAGGGCAGGGGCAACGTTATTTTCGGCTTCTAATTTCTCGGGGGTGATGGAAGCGAAATGGCTCTTGATTTCAAGATAATCAGGAGATTGGGATGCATATTTCCAGAAATAGGTGCTATAGTTGCAGTTGATATCGTGCCAAGGCTTGGCGGCGAAAGCGTAATGGATGATGCCATAATCGCGTTCGGAAACGTTCCAAAGGCGGATGGCTTCCATGTTCCAACGACGGGGAAGCAAATGAACTTTGTTTTTGCAAATGACGTTGAGGTAGTCTTGGTCTTGGGCGACAACAAAGTTATAGAAGGAAACGAGTTGGATGAATTGACCAAGGACGTCTTTTTTACGCCACATATCGCAGTTGATGATCATCATGCCGGCGTTGAAATATTTGCGTCTGCTGATGCCAAGGACCTTTTCGGTATAACGTCCGGTGGGATCCATGCTCGTCATGACGGCTTCATTGACGGCGCCGACATAGTTATGGCCGATGTTGATATCGTAAAGTTTGGCGACGTCAGCGACGATAGCGGTGTCGGAGTCAATATAAAGAGCTTTGTCATATTGAGGGAATTTGGTCGCGATGACGAAACGATAATAGGTTGAAGCGGAATAATAATCGCGAATCGGGAGTTGATCGACGACCTGGGCGATCTCGGATTCGATATTATGGAATTCAATCGAGGCGTTGGGTTTAGCCATTGCGATAAACTTGGCTTGGGTCTCCTCGTTAATGTCGGTATGTAAAATATGGATCTCGTAACGGCGACGAGCAGAGATATTGCTAAGCAATGAAATTAGGGCGACTCCCATAAACGGAGTGAAGCGCTGGTCGCATCCGAAGAATACGGGGACGACGGGTTTTTTGGAATTTGCCATGGATGATACCTCCTTCTGGCAGGCTTATCTTACCCAAAAATATGGAAAAAACCAGTCTATTAGAAAAAACATGTCAAAAAGAGACGTAACAACCTTTAAAAGAGAGTTATTTATCGATGGGAACTTTTAAGAGAAACATAAGAAGTAGCCGAAAGAAAAAGGACTAATTATTTTGATTTTTCCGATATGTCAATTTCTTAGGAGTTCGGAAAATTTTTTCATGGATGCGGTTGCGAAGATACGGATTTTTAATCCATTTTGAAACCTTAAATTGCATTTTTGGGCTCTTGAAGTATGCTTATTTGGACTTGGAGGAACGCCTATGTCTATTAACGAAAAAATCGAAGAATTTCTCAATTTATCTCATTCCCCTTTCCATGTGATTCACCAAATGGAGGAATACGCCGCTTCTTGCGACAACATCCAATTCGGGACTGATTTTGTCCCTGGCAAGAATGTCTGCCTAAAAAGAAATGGTTCGAGCATCGCCTTGATTAAGCTGCCAGAAGGTAAGATAAACGCGGTTAAAGTCAGCGCCACCCACAGCGATTCCCCCTCTTTCAAAATCAAACCGAATCCCCTTTTAAGGAAAAAAGATTTGGCTTGCCTAAACGTCGAGCCCTATGGCGGGCTGATTATCTCGCCTTGGTTCGATCGTGCCTTGAGCTTTGCTGGACGTATCGTCTATGAAGAAGACGGACAAATTAAATCTTCTTTAGTCGACATTGATGATGACCTTCTTGTTATTCCGAATTTATGCATTCACATGAACCGGGATATTAATAACGGCCACGCCTATAACGCCGCCAAAGAAACACTTCCTTTATTTGCCTCCAATTTGCCCGAGGATTTTGATTTCGGGAAGTACGTGATGGAGAAAGCCGGTTGCAATGGTAACTTAATTTCCCATGACCTGTTCCTTAATGTGCGTGAAAAAGCGAAACGCGTCGGCAAAGACCACGAGTTCATCATGAGCCCACGTCTAGATGATCTATCCTCGGCTTATTCTTGTTTCTTGGCTTTCCTTGATTCCGTTCCCGTTGAAGGACAAGCCGATGTCTTTGTTTGCTATGATAATGAAGAAGTCGGCTCGTTAACTAAGCAAGGCGCCTCCTCGACCTTCCTTGGCGAAATCATCGATTGTATCGCCGAAGCTTATCATCTTAGTGCCCAAGAAAAAGCCGAAGTCCTTAGACGGAGCTTCATGATGAGTGTGGATAATGCCCACGCAAATCATCCCAATTACCCTGAGATTTCTGATGCCACGACCTCCGTAAAATTAAATGGCGGCATCGTCATCAAATACAACGCTAACCAATCCTATACCACCGATGCTTTATCCGCCTCTTATGTCAAATTGATCGCCAAAGAAGCCGGCGTCGATTTCCAAGAATATACGAACCGTTCCGATTTGAGGGGTGGATCCACTTTGGGCAATTTGTCGAATAATCAGGTCTCCTTGAACTGCGCCGATATCGGTATGCCCCAACTTGCCATGCATTCTTGCATGGAGACGCAAGGGGTGAAAGACCTTGATGCGATGTTTGAGTTCATCAAGGCTTTCTACCAAACCAATTTATTACCCTTGGCTTTCTAAGGGGACAAGAAACGCTTAACAACAGTGGTTCACTTTATTTAAAGTGTAATCACGTCTTTTTTCCGTTATCATATTAGCGATGGAAAGACCTGCTCTGATTTTTGATTTAGACGGAACATTATGGGATGCTTGTGTCCCCGTAGGCGAAGCTTGGACGATTGTCGGGCGCCGCTATTTTGGCAAGGATTATTTAGTCAGCGCCGAGATGGCTAAATCGCAAATGGGCCGAACCATGGACGAAATCGGCAAGAATTTGTCCTACCTCGGCTTAGATGAGGACAGGATGGAAACCTTCATGAAAGAATGTTTCGATTATGAAGTGGAATATCTTAAAGACCACCCGGGCGCTTTATTCGAAGATGAAATCATCGCCTTGAATTCATTGAAAAAGATGGGCTTCCGTTTATTCATCGTATCGAATTGCCAATGTGGCTATATCGAAAATTTCCTTCCCTTGGTCGAAGGGATTTTCGAAGACTACCTTTGTTTTGGCGATACATTATCTCCCAAGAACGTTACGATCCGTGAACTAATGAAAAAGCACCAACTTAAAGATGCCATTTATATCGGCGATACCGACCGGGATGAGGTTGCCACGCGTCTTGCTGGCCTCCGTTTCATCCATGCCGCATATGGATTTGGCAACGCGAATAATCCCGATGGAGTGGTGCGCCAATTTGGCGAATATCCAATCGTGTTAAGCGAAATTTGCAAGGATTTTTAAGATTATGGATGAAGAAAACAGCGAGATAAAAGTCGTAAGCGATACTGAATTTGTCTTAAGCGAAAGCCAAAAAGACATCATTAAAGAAGGCATCGAAAAAGTCGAGACCCTCAATGATTTCATCTCCGTTTTCGTCACCGCCGATTCCTTTGTCCGGGCCCAAGGATCCCCCAGCGAAGAATACGAAGTTTTATTCCGCTCTACCCAAAACGCGATAAACATGATGTCTGATACTTTGAATTTCCCTGAGGATATCAAAGTCATGTCCCCGATTGTCTTCATGATGTTATTTTCAGCCTATTTGACTTTTATCCACGTCTATTCAAGCGAAGAACAAGAAAGCCTTGGGCAAGCCTTACTAGAGGCGACTGGTGTGATTAAGAAAAACACCCCTAAAGCGTGAACACTTGCGCGCTACGCGAAAGGGTTTAAAATATGCCAAGAGGTAATTTTATGGAAAAAGACGCAGTTAAGTCTTTGGAACAACTTGTCCAACAAGCCAAAGAAAGAAACGCCGCCCTCAACGAAGAGGTAGACCAAGCCCTAAGCGAGTCTTTAGCTAACTATGGTGCTTCCCAAGAAGCTACTTTAAAATCGGCCGAAGAACTTTACGAGGAAACCTATCGCGACATTCAGTTGCGGGCTAAAAGAAGTATCCGCGAGCAAGATGAAAAATCGACCCAATCCCTTTTAAATGTCTATCACGGAACGAAAAAAGAGGAGGAACAGCAAGATGCCTGAGAATACAGTTAGCCCAGAACTTCTTGCGGCGGTGACAGAGCGCCACCTTGCCGAAGAAGAACGTGCCCGCTCCTATTCCCTCAAAAGGGAACAAATCGCCTCCTCGGTTACCTTGACGGTCGAAAAATTAAACAAAACGAGCCAAGACGTGACCGCTTCCCAAATCCAGACAATGGAACAATTTTCCGCTTGTGTCGCCTCCATTAATGCCTCTTATGCTGACTTAGTAAGGAAGATCAAAGAGGTCGGTCCCGAAGAAAGCGAGGGTGAATAATATGTCTGAACGCATCATCATTGCCCAAGGGCAGACGCCCGAAGCCATTCAAAAGGAAACCGAAGAAATCCGCAAAGAGATCGAATCCATCAAAGCCATTCGCCCTTATGCTGAAATCAATTTGGAAAAGACCGAGGAACAAATTCACCGTGTTGGCGATAATTTAGGGAAAATCGCCGAACTCGAAGGTAAGTTCGCCGCATTAGAAGCCCTATGCGATTCTTTTATCAAAGGACGCGAAGATATTGCCCACTATGGCAAACTCTCGGAAGAGATCGTTGCTTTTGTCCGCGAACTTGTCGCCCAAAAACGTTATGGAGAAGCCCGCGAAGGCGCCAAGTTGCTTTTGAATAAATTCTTGACCCTCGATTATGGGTTCACCTTAAAACTGCAGAAAGCCATTCAGGAAATCGAAGGCCATCTCATCGCGGAAGTTTATTTCCAAGAAAACGAGAACCATATCGAAGAAAATACTCCCTTTGAAGAAGAGAATCTTAAAGCCTATGAAGAGCTTATTCCCGAATTAGGCGTTGAGCTCGATGGTGAAAAGAGCCGTTATTTCCATGCCGACCGGATCATCGGCTTCCGTTATGTCGATGCTTACCGCGCTTACGAAGAAAAAATCGATGGACCCGAAGCCTTAATGAACGCAGTCATTCTCGATGGCGAGCTCAATAAAGGCGGTCTTGAACTGTCTGAAGTTACCCAAGATCGCAGGAAATTATTCCTTGATTTGATCCAATCCCGTTTTGATGTTCTTTCCCAAGAGGCTTTTGTCGGAGAAGTCTATGAGAACGCCCTCTTCTATTATGAACATCGCGATTGCATCGATGTCAGTCTCTTAACCAGACAAGAATATTGTCTCCCGACCGAAGAAGAGTTCCACATGGCTTTCCTTAGCGAACGTGCCTCAAGGATGACGGCCGACGAATTCTTTGCTTTCGCCAAGAGCTTAGAACCTTCCATTATTGCCGGGGATGCATTCACGATTTGTTTTGTCTCTTTGATGCTTTCTTCGGAAAAACTACCCGAATCCAAATTCGAATTGTTGGCCGCCTCTTTAGCGGGATGTGGCTTCGAAGCTTTGTTAATCGTCTTCGGTAAAGCGATGGATAACGGGCTTAGCGAAGAAAGACAATTCTCCTTGCTAAGTATGCTTATTCACGAGAAGAAGAAGGTTTGCACCTTGGATAAGGTCGCCCCCGCCCTTCTTGTCCTTGATCAGAAACTTGCCCCCTCGCAGCAAAAAGCATATGGGGCTTTACGCCGCGATTTGTTGCGTTCACCCCACAGCAAAAAAGCCATCGTCAAATCAAATGACGAATCTACCCATGCCTTGGTTGGCGAAACCAAAGCCACCTTCCGTGCACCGATGGGCAAGAAAATCAAAAACCCAAAAATCAAATCTTGGGATTTCATGTCGAAGCTATTCTATGTGGCCTTTGCCATTATCCTCCCCTTGCTTTTAGCAGGTACTGCCGCAGCATTGATTTCGTTTACCCAGCTCGGTGATTCTTGGAAATACATTCTTTATATCGCTCCCTTTGCCGCTGCCATCATCGTTGCCATGATTGCCATCGATTACCGCTTCGGTCTTGATGAACGTGGATCTGGCGTGTGGGGATGGTTCTTCCTTTGGATTGGTTTGGCGCTTGGGGTTTGCGCTTTGCTGATCTTCATCTTCCCCGACTTTGCCAAGACAAATAACCTCCCAGTTTATGCCGGCTACAGTATCCTTGGTGCCTCGGCTGTCCTAGGAATCGCTTCTGCCTTCATCAAGGTGAAGAAGAAAAAATTCTATTTTGCTATCCAAGGTATCTTGCTCCTAGTCGTCATTGGCGCTTCCGTTATGCTCGCTTTGAGATTAATGAACGGCCTTATCTAACCCTGCAAAAACGGTTTATTCTATTTGAAATTTAAAGCAAAAATCACCTGCTAAGAAACTCCCTGTACCACAAACAAAGTTTCAATCCGCAGGTGATTTGCGCGTTTAATGGACTTTTTAGTTCTTGCATCCGCGCGCTCGCTATATATAATGAGTTAAACAAAAAAGGAGATTTTGTATGAAAAAAGGTCGCGTCATCGTTGCCCTTATCCTCAATGTCCTGATCCTCGGTGTTATTGGCTTTGCTTTAGTCAATCGCGCAGTTGGGTTTATGCCCAATTCCGTGCCGGTCAGCTTTGCGGAGATGGTTAAGTCTTACATCAACGATGCAAGCATCATTTTATTTGTCGCCGCTTTGCTTTCCCTTATCGGCGACATCACCATCCTTGCCGGTAAAAAGCCAAACAAGTTTGTCAATGTGTTCAAACTCATTGGCGCCACTGGTGGCTTGGTGATTACCGCTGGGGTCCTTGCCTATTGCATTCCCTTTGGCTATGGCGGGTGGACAATTAACTTCGTCACCGACTATTACTATGGATTGCTTCTTGTCCTCGTCGCCCCTGTCCTTGGCTTAATTTCCGCCATCTTGGAAGGGCAACCCAAACTCAAATGGCCCTATGCCTTCTTTGGTTTGATCGTTCCTGGTGTCTATGCCATCGCCAACTATGTCTTTGCGATGGTTAAAATCCAAGGCTTTGAATGGTATGACACCTATCATTTATTCCAGTGGCAAGATATGACCGGGCTTTGGATTAGCGTAGCTGTCCTTGGTTCGTTTGCCGTTGGTTCCTTCCTCATCGCGTACTGCATTGTCATGCTCCGCCGCATTGGCAAGAAGCAAGAAGAAGTTCCTGCTGTCGAACCCGTTGCTGAACCCGCACCTGTGGCTGAAGAAGCCAAATCCGAAGAGCCCGCTCCTACCGAGGAGTCCAAACCTGAAGAACCCAAATCCGAAGAGCCTGCTCCAGCCCAACCTCAACCCTCGAAAAAAGTTCTTGCCCGTCGTCGCCGTTCTGCTCCTGTGGCCGCCCCGCGTCGCGCCGTCCCGACTGGACGCCCTGGCCCTCGTGTTTACCACGTTGCCAAGCATCCTAGCGGCCAATGGTCGATTAAACTTGCTTCCTCCGATAAGGTTATCAAACTCTTTGATACCCAAGCCGAAGCAATCGCTTATGCCAAGGGCTTAGTCGAAAGCCGTGGCGGATCGGTCAGAATCCACTCCGTCTCCGGAAGACTTCGCAAAGAATAAAATCATTTACCTCCTAAGTATTGAATTATTTTCTCAAACGGGGAAAATTTAATGCAAAGGAGGTTTTCTTATGGAAAGACGACTCAATGGACGATTGGTTGCCTCCGTCTCCCTCTTCTTAGCTACATTAATCTTATTAATCGTTATTGTCGCGATTGATTATGGCGTTGGCATCCGGGCCAGCATTGGCAATGGGCCTTACGACGATTTCGTGGCGACGATGAGATTTGGCCTTGGCGGATTATATGGAATATTCGGTTCGATTATCTTCTATGGTGGAATCGTCTTATTTATCGTTTCCTTTATTTATTTCTATATTAAGAAAACCCTCCGTTATATATTCTTACCGATTATTGGCATTTCCGCTTTTGAGATTGGGGCTTATATGCTCCAGTGCGTTTCTTATAGAGACGTAGCTGGTTTGCCAAGTTGGTATGGTGGATTTGCGATATTCGCCGTCGCGGCTTCGCTAAGCTTCGGTATTGCCGCCTTTACATTAAGTTTTGTCTTCCCAAGACTGCTCATAAAAAAAGCCAACGATCCAGATTAAGGTCGTTGGCTTTTCGAATACAGGTCATTCTTCTATTATTGGGTTTTCCGGTTTTCCATATGCCTCAAACACAGAAGAAAGAGGATCATTATGGATAACGCGCTCAATGCATTCGGCGAGCATCGAAGCTAGAGAAACAACGCGAATGTTTTTCAAGGCACTGAAGCGTTTTGGCAAAGGAATGGAATCGGTGACGATGATTTCGTCGAAGGGCTTATCTTTTAATAAGTCATAGCAAGGGTCGGAGAAGACCGGGTGAACGGCGGCGATACGAACTGATTTAGCACCAGCGGCACGTAAGGCCTTTGCCCCGATGATAGCTGAGCGCCCCGTATCGATCATATCATCGATCATGAAGCAATCTTTGCCAGCGACAGAACCAATGATTTCCATGACTTCGGGTTCATTGTTATGCTGGCGACGTTTATCGATGATGGCGATGGGGTGCCCTCCTAAAGAAACGGCAAGGTCACGGGCGCGTTTAACCCCGCCATGGTCAGGGGAAACGACGATGGTGTTCTCCAAATCCGTGTCAGAATTTAGAATTGCCGAACCTAGAAGCGGAACGGCGGTCAAATCATCGACAAGGCAAGAGAAGAAGCCCTGGATTTGGGCGGCGTGGAGATTGACTGTGACGACGCGGTCAACCCCGGCAGTGGTCAAAAGATGCGCCACCAAAGCGGCGGTGATGGGTTGCCTGGGTTTGGCTTTGCGGTCTTGTCTAGCATAACCAAAATAGGGACAGATTAGATTAATCTCTTTCGCCGAGGCGCGCTTCAAGGCATCGATGAAAATCAATACCTCAAAAATATTATCGTTAACAGGAGGGCAAGTGGGTTGGATGATAAAGACTTGCTTGCCGCGAACGGTTTTAATTGGCTCGACGATGATTTCGCCAGAAGGGAAATGCTTAATGGAAACTTCGGAAAGCTCAGTCCCTAACTTTTTGGCAATCGCCTTAGCGAGTTCGGGGTTCCCCGAGAGGGAGAATACGGCGGCATTTTCATTCATAGGTTTTCCTCGCAGACGGCTTAATTATAAATGCGCACGTGTGGAGCAGGTAATATTTTTAGATTAATCTCACCGTTCATTAGTGTATAATGCGACCAATATGAAAAAGGTCGTCCTTACAGAAAAAGAGATTTCATCTATTTGCCAAAAGCTCGGCGAAACCATTTCTGCCCAGTATCAAAGCAATGAAAAGCCCCCTGTCTTAATCTGCGTTATGAATGGGGCGCTGAATTTCACGGCCGATTTAATGAAACATCTAACGATTGACGTTGCCTTTGACTATGTCCAAGTCAAATCTTGGGAAGGAACGAAATCGACTGGCCAAATCCAAATGGCCAAAGAAGTGTCGACCCCATTGGACGGACGCGATGTGATCATCGTGGAAGATATCGTCGATACGGGGCTATCCATGCATTATCTTCTCCATCACCTAAATCAAAAGTTCAAACCGAAATCAATCAGGATTTGCGCTCTTTTCGATAAACCGTTAGGAAGAAAAATACCCGTCAAAGTTGACTTCGTCGGGTATCGTCTTGATCATGATGAATTCTTAGTCGGCTATGGCCTTGATTATAAAGGCCTAGTCCGCAATGTCCCTTATGTCTTTGTTCCCAGCGAAGAGGAAATACTCCATTGGGATGAACTGACCGACAAAGATTAATCGAGGGTTCCGTAAATACGATCGCCTGCATCGCCAAGTCCAGGAAGGATGTAGGCTTTTTCGTTTAAGCAGCGGTCTAATGCTCCGATATAGAGAACGACTTCGGGATTTTCTTGGGTGAAGCGTTTCACCCCTTCAGGAGCGGCGATGATGCAACAGAAGGCAATGACATTGGCTCCTTTTTCTTTTAATAATTTGACGGCATCTCCAGAGGAGCCCCCGGTCGCAAGCATTGGGTCAAGAAGAATGACTTTTTTATTTTCCAAGTGAGTGGGCAGTTTGGCATAAGAGAGGTGGGAGAGAAAGGTTGCTTCATCTCGGGCCATCGCGATGAAGCCTTCGCTAGCGCAAGGCAGCATTTCCCTGGCCCCGTCTCCCATCGCTAAACCCGCCCTTAAAATCGAGACGAAGCAAATTTCCTCATCTTCTAAAGTCAAGCCGGTGCAGGTTTCTAAAGGCGTTTCGACTTGGATTTGCTTTCCCTGAAAAGTTTTCAATGCTTCGTAGGTCTCAATCATTCCGATTTCTTTGACGATAGAACGGAATAGGCCAGGGCGAGTGGCTTTGTTTCTAAGGATGGAAATCTTGTGATTAATAACCGCGTTTGACAAAATGATGGGTTCCATAATAGCCTCCATTAAAAAGAAATCCCCATCAATGGGGATATTTGACAAGAGAGAAGAAGGGAGCGGAAACTTTGTCTTTTCCGTTAAGGTCAGTGAGCTCGATAAGAGTAACGATGCCAACAACCTCGATGCCTTCCTCTTTTAACATAGATTCGAGGACGGCAAGGGTTCCGCCTGTTGCCATGAGGTCATCGGCGAGGACGACCCTAGTCCCTTTCTTTAAGCCAAAGGCAGGAATCTCAAGGGTGTCGGTGCCATACTCAAGTTCATAAGTTTTGGCAATTGTCTTGCCTGGCAATTTGCCTTTTTTTCTGGCCATGAGGAAGCCTTTGCCAAGAGCGTAGGCAAGGGGAGCGCCGACGACGAATCCGCGCGCCTCGGGTCCGATGATGATATCGGGATTCAAAGGGGCAACGATGTCTTTGAGCTCCGCGATTGCGGAAGAAAAGGCCTCGCCATTAGAAAGAAGGGGGGAAATATCCTTGAACGAAATCCCGGCCTTAGGGAAGTCTTCTTGGATACGAATGTGTTGTTTGTAATCCATACCGAGGGATATTCTACTAGGTCTTGGATAAAGTTCAATTGGCAAACTGCCCTTTGGGCATTATGATAATCACCATGAACACCGAAAAAGAAAAATTATTAAAAAAAGTGAAGTTGGTCTATAGCCTTGAACTGGCTATCTTTTTTGCCATCTTCGCTGTCCTTGGGACTCTCTTCCTCACCCAAGTCATCTCCGTCGCAGACTGGAAGCGAATCGCCTTCTCCTATGTCACATTGATCGGCGGGACGTGGTTGATCATCGATTTTATTTGGATGCTGGCTTCTAAAAAAAGAAGGGCCAAAAATTCCTTCTTCGACAAAATCATCGTCTTACCAGCCGCTATCACCGTCATCTGTTTTGATATCTATGCGTTTGCCAATGGCTTAGTCCATATTCCTGAAGGCGTCGAGACCTCCCCCTTGTTCCGTTATTTCATCGGCATCGATATCCTCTATCTCGCCTTTTGCTATCTTGCCCAGATTATCTACCACTGGTTCCGTCCGCTCCCCTCTCTTATCATTGCCGTCGAAGACGCTTTAAAAGAAGAGGAAGAAGAAGCCAAGAAAGAGATGGCGTTAGAGCAGGAAAAGGTTGAAGAAAAGCCTGAAGAACCTAAAGAAAAAGAATAATAAAGCGGGGATTTGCTATGATTTGTTTTGTTTTTGCCATGGATAAAGAAGCCACTTTCTTGCTTGATTCCTACCCCCATAAACAGCAGCAGATTGGCTTCGCGAAATATTATGAATGCGAAGGTCCACACGGAAAATTTGCCGTCTTGGTTAGCGGCATTGGGAAGGTGTTTGCCGGAAGTGCTTTATCTGCTTTACTTGCCTTAAAAAAGGACGAAATCGATGGGGTTATCAATCTTGGCGTCGGAGGAAGCTTAAATGGTGAGAAGGCCGGTTTGTTCTCTTGCCTAATCGGTTCCGCTTATCTCCAACACGATTTGGACACTTCCCCGATTGGCGACCCAATCGGCATGGTTTCCGGAATCAATGTCATTCGTTTCCCCGGTCATGAGAAATTGATGGAAGCGGTGGCTAAGGCATGTACTGAAAATGGCATCGGCTGCGAAAACGGAACAATTTGCTCAGGTGATCAATTCATCGCTGCGGAAAAACAAAAAGAAGAGATCCTAGCTAAATTCGAAGATGCCGTTAGCATCGATATGGAAAGTGCCGCCTTTGCTCAGGTCGCCTATGTCTATGCAGTGCCTTATGTGGCAGCTAGATTTATCTCTGACGTTAACGCACCTGAGGAATATCACAAGAATCTTCCTGTGTGCGCTCAAAAATTGGCTATCGTTGCTAAGTGGTTAATTGACCATATCTGTTAATGCCAGTGAAGAAACGGCCCTTCTTTGAGGGGTCTTTTTCTTAAGGCAATCTCGTGCCACCGCCCCAAGGAGGGGGACGGTTATCATTCCAGTAATACGGACCTCCTTGGCGGCGATCGTCTACCCCGTTACGAGGAAGAAGAATTTTCCCATCGTCATACTCTAGCGCAAAGGAAGATTGATTTTATAATAGTCGTATTATGGAACTTCCTTTTCTTGAAGACTGTCTAGGCTGCCCGCTTCCCAGGTGCCAAAAAGGTTGCCCTCTAGGTAATGGCATTCGGGATATCATCTCTTTTGTTAAACAAGGAAAGGAAATAGAAGCGGCGACTTTGCTCCATCAAACTAACCCCTTTCCTGAGTTGACTTCCCTCCTTTGCGATCACCAGCGCCAATGCCGCGGGAATTGCATCCGTCATATCAAGGGGAGTGGGGTTGATTTCCCTTCCCTCGAATATGCGATTAGCCAATCTTACCCCTATCCTTTAGAGCAAAAGCCGCTTAACGGGAAAAAGATCGCTTGTATCGGGGCTGGCATTGCCAATTTAACGGTTGCTTTGATTTTGGCTAAGGAAGGATATGAAGTCGAAGTTTATGAAAAGGAAGGATTCATCGGCGGGGCCATCTTAACCGGCATCCCTTCTTTCCGATTTGATAAATCTGTCCTTGTCGAGATTAAGAAACGTCTGGATTCTTTGGGAGTTATCTTCCATCTTAATACCGATGTCGATGAAGCCTCTTTCGAAAAGATTAAGCGCACCCATGACCATACTTTCCTTGGGGTTGGGGCGGAAAAAGAGAATACGGCCGGGATGACTCTATCAGGAGACATTATCGGCGGACTGAAATTCCTTTATTCCCTGAACGTGGAAAACAGGGAGCAAGACTATATCGGATATAAAAAAGCATGCGTGTGGGGTGGTGGTAATGTCGCTATCGACTGCGCGAGAAGTTTAAAACGAATCATTGATGACGTCAGCATTATTTATCGCCGCGGCGAAAAAGAAATGCCCGCGAGTATCGATGAGGTAGAAGAGGCGAAGAAAGAAGGGATCGGATTTAACCTTCTTTGCAACGCCAAGAATGCGAATATCCAAGACGGAAGACTAAAGAGCCTCACTTTGGTTAACATGGAACTTGGGGCTCCCGACGAATCCGGAAGGGCCTCCTTTAAAGAAATCGAAAACAGCGAATTCGAATCGCCCTGTGATTTACTTATCCTCGCGATCGGGGAAAAACCTGACCTATCGAAATTTGGTAATGTCGACGGAGTCACTCTTGTCGGCGATTGCGCCTATGGGGCAGCCAATGTGGCTAGGGCCATTCGTAGCGGCTTAGACGAGGCAAAATCATTTATTGAAAAAAATTAGCACTCAACACTTGCGAGTGCTAAAAAATGGTATATGATTATGGTGTGACCTCTAGAAAGGAGGACTTTACCATGAATGAACAAATGCCACCCAATTATGAAAACGACCCCGAGATCTTAGAGAAATTCGGACGTAATATAAACGATGCCATCCGCGATGGGAAGATTGATCCTGTTATCGGCAGAGATGAAGAAATCCGCAAAGTTATCCAGGTTTTAGCAAGGAAAACGAAGAATAACGTCGTTCTTTTAGGCGAACCTGGCGTTGGCAAAACCGCGATTGTCGAAGGCCTTGCCGAACGTATCGTAAAAAACGATGTCCCCCAATCCTTACAAGGGAAAACCATTTATGAACTCGATATGGGCGCCCTTTTAGCAGGCGCTAAGTTCAGAGGCGAATTCGAGGAGAGGCTCAAAGCCGTTTTGAAGAAAATCCAAGAATCCAATGGGAAGATTATTCTCTTTATCGATGAAATCCATCTTATCGTTGGCGCAGGCAAAGCCGAGGGGGCGATGGATGCCTCCAACATGCTTAAGCCCCTTTTGGCCAGAGGAGAGATCGATTGCATTGGCGCGACGACTTTAAATGAGTATCGTCAATATATCGAAAAAGATAGGGCTCTGGAACGTCGATTCCAACCGGTTATGGTTGGTGAGCCTAGTGTCGCCGATACGATTTCAATTCTCCGCGGCATCAAAGAACATTTCGAAGGCTACCACGGCGTCGCCATTACCGATGGCGCACTTGTTGCTGCCGCGACTTTATCGAACCGTTACATTACGAACCGTTTCTTGCCGGATAAGGCAATCGATTTGCTAGATGAAGCCTGCGCGACCATCAAAGTCGAGATTGAATCGATGCCGACCGAATTAGATGAAAGCAACCGTAAAATCCGTCAGCTTGAAATTGAACGTGTCGCTTTGAAAAAGGAAAAAGACGAATCCTCGATGAAACGTCTATTCGACTTAGAAAAAGAACTCGATGCCGAAAAAGCCAAATTCGGATCTTTGTCGGAAAGATGGGAAAAGGAAAAGAAGGATGTTGCCAGCGCCAAAGAAGCGAAGAAACAACTAGAGAAAGCCAAATTCGATTTATCGGTTGCCTTCTCTAATGCCGACTACCGCAAAGCCAGCGAACTCCAATATAAAGTCATCCCTGACCTTGAAGAAAAGATCCGTCTTGTCGCCATGCAAGGAAAAGAGGAAGAACGCCTCGTGAATGAAGTGGTGGATGAAGAAGAAATCGCTAAGGTCGTTGCCAGGATGACCGGTATCCCTGTTTCAAAGATTTCCAAAGGCGACAAAGAAAAGGTCCTTGAACTCGAATCGACTTTGTCCCATCGCGTCATCGGCCAAGATGAAGCCATCCATTTGGTTTCGAACGCCATCCTTAGGCAAAGAGCCGGGATCAAAAACCCCAATCGCCCGATTGGCAGCTTCCTCTTCCTTGGCCCGACTGGGGTTGGGAAAACGGAAGTTTCAAAAGCCTTGGCCGAGGCCCTCTTTGATAACGAAAACAACATCATCCGCATCGACATGTCCGAATACATGGAAAAATATAGCGTCTCGCGTTTACTTGGCGCGGCGCCAGGATATGTTGGCTATGAAGAAGGCGGGCAGCTAACCGAGAAGGTGCGCCGTAACCCCTATTCAATTGTCTTGTTTGATGAAATCGAGAAAGCCGACCCCGAAGTGTTCAATCTCTTACTCCAAGTTTTGGATGAGGGTCGTCTAACCGATAGCCAAGGCCATGTCGTTGACTTTAAAAACACCGTCATCATTATGACGAGCAACCTTGGCTCGGAATTCCTTCTAAACAATGACAGAAAGTCAGTCGATGTCTTATTAAGGAAGACATTCAAACCCGAATTCCTTAACCGCATCGATGAAATCATCTATTTCAACGCTTTAAACGAAACCGTCCAAAAACAGATTGTCCGCAAACTTCTCAATGAATTAAGCGACCGTCTCAAAGAACTTTATTACAGCATCGATTTCGATGAATCGGTGGTCGATGAAGTCATCGCCAAAGCCTATTCCGAAATCTATGGGGCAAGGCCTCTCAAACATTTCATTCAAGATGAAATCGAGACCTTAATCGCCGAAAAGACAATCCGCGGTGAAGTGGATACTTCAAGTAAATATAAAGTTGAATATACCCCTGAAAAAGGCTTCACCATCGATAAGGTCAAGATGGCCTAAATAACGAGGTTTTGCAAAGAAAAACGCTGGATTTCCCAGCGTTTTTTGTTGGGACGTTGGAGTTATTCGACAATCTCTTTGTTCTCGTTAAGCCATTCTTCGATGACATAAGGGGCGGCATTGATATAGGGGGCGGCAATGGCGAATCCCTTGGCAAAATTGGCACGCGGGGCTTCCTTTTGGATTGTCTCTAAAGAATAGAGAAAGATTTGTCCGCCATGGGTGACGAATGGGACAATTGTTTTCCCTTCGAAATCATGATCGCGGAGGAAAGAAAGGATAGGTGCGGGAATCGTTCCCCACCAGTTAGGATAGCCAAGGAAAACGATGTCGTAGGCTTCAAATCCATTCGGACCATCGTTGATTAACGGGGCCGAACCGTTTTCATATTCTTCTTTGGAACGAGCTAAGGTTTCGCTATAACTTGTGGGATAAGGAATCAAAGGTTCAATCTCGAAAAGATTGGCTTTGATATTGCGTTTAGCAAGGGCTTCGGATAAGGCGGTCGCGGCAATTTTGGTGTTGCCTTGCCCTTTTAAGTCGATGATTTGGTCATCGATGAGATTCTCACCTCCGTGAGAGAAATAAGCGATTAAGATACGTTTTGCCATGGGTTATCCTTTCTGCTGCAACATTGTATCGCATTTAACGATTTATTTGGAATGGTATAGACGTTTGGTTTCATAAACCGGATCAGAGGTATGCTCAATTCCAAGTTTACGGAGAATCCCTTCCTCGAATTGTGACAAGATATGGGTGGTGTGGAGTTGTGAGCCGCGTAATTTCGGTAATTGTTCCATTGCTAGTTCGGCCAGGGGATTGGTAACGGCGGAGATAGAAAGGGCGACGAGAACCTCGTCAAGATGAAGACGGGGGTTATGGCCACCGAAGTCACGTGTCTTTAATTGGCATACCGGTTCGATAATCGCCTTAGGAAGGAGCAAGACATTATCGGAGATTCCGGCAAGTTTCTTTAGGGTATTCAAAACCATCGCGGACGTGCATTTAAGAAGTGGGGTGGCTTTGCCTGTGATAAGGGTTCCATCAGGAAGCTCGATAGCCGCTGCCGGGCCACCGGTTTTTAAGCCTTTTTCCCTGGCCGCTTCGACGCAGCGACGTTGTTTGACTTCGATGCCGTTATTTTTCATGATGGCGTCGATTTTGGCGACGACCGAATCGGCGGAAGGATCATCGCGCCTAGAAGTGAGGGCTTTTAGGTAACGGCGAATAATCTCTTGGTAGGAGGCTTCGCGGCAAACTTCATCATCGATAATGCAATTACCGGCCATATTGACGCCCATGTCTGTCGGGGATTTGTAAGGAGATTGGCCATAGATCCTTTCGAACATACGGTTGAGGACCGGGAAGATTTCGATGTCGCGGTTATAATTGACCGTTGTCACCCCATAAGCTTCTAAGTGGTAGGGGTCAATCATGTTGATATCATCCAAATCCGCGGTGGCCGCTTCATAGGCAAGGTTAACGGGATGCTTTAACGGCAAATTCCAAATCGGGAAGGTCTCGAATTTGGCATAGCCGGACTTAAGTCCTTTTTTGTTGTCATGGTAAAGTTGCGAGATACATGTCGCCATTTTTCCTGATCCTGGTCCAGGGGCGGTGACAACGATTAATGAGCGGCTGGTTTCGATATAGTCATTCTTCCCTAATCCCTCATCGGATACGATGGTATCGATGTCATAGGGATAATTGGGAATGACGTAATGATGGTAGGTTTTGATGCCTTGGCGGTTTAAGACGCGTTCAAATTGCTTCGCCGCTTTTTGATTATTGAAATGGGTGAGACAAACCGAGCCAACAAATAATTCGGCTTCACGGAAAGCGTCGATTAAGCGGAGAACGTCTTGGTCATAAGTGATACCGAGATCTTGTCTGACTTTGGCTTGTTCGATGGTTTCGGAATTAATGACGATGACGATTTCGGCCTGCTCTTTCATTTTAAAGAGCATCTGCAATTTGGAATCGGCCTTGAATCCAGGCAAGACGCGTGAAGCGTGGTAGTCATCGAATAGCTTGCCTCCGAACTCCAAATAAAGCTTGCCGCCAAATTGGGCGATGCGTTTTTGGATTTGCGTCGATTGCATCAAAAGGTATTTTTCATTATCAAAGCCGATTTTGTTCATAAGTGGTTCCGCCATACAGTTTGATATTTTGAACGAGGATAGAAAAATGGGAAGAAAAAATGAAATTATTTTTCTTTGTTCCAGTTATATTTTCCTCCTCTTATAATAAGAGAGTGGTAACCCTTGAGATCTTAGAACGTTCACAAAGAACCAGGCCTCGGAAATGGATCCGTAACATGGGCTGGATTTTCATTTTCCCGCTTCTTTTGATTTCGCTGTTGCTATTGAATCAGTTTTGGACCGATTCGCCGATCACATCTTGGCTAAACGAAACAATCCTCTCTCTTGGTACTTCCTCGTATCCTCTTTATACCTTGATGACTTTCCTCTTTTTGCCAGTCGCAACTTGGGTATTGGCAATCCCCATCATTATCATGTCGCAATGCATGGGGTCTTACCGCCACCCTTATTTGTTCCTTTCTATCCCTGGCGTTATCGTGGTCTTCGTTTGGCCTTTATTGATGGCCTTCGTCTATGTGGTTACCTATGTCCCTGCTGTCGCCAGTGCGGTCGGACGTTTCCTCCCCGCCGATATCCTTGCCTTGCTCAAGGACATCAACGGTTATGTTGCAATCGGATATTCGATTTTCCTTGTTTTGATGTGCTTCTTGGCCATCATCTATAACGTCAATTACCCGGCTAAATACGAAGAGATTTATGCTAAGCGGAAAAAACGTCTCCTCGCGTATGATGATTTGGACAAACGAGCCGAATATAAACAACGTTTCTACGATGACTATAAACACGGGAATTTCATTTCCATGATGTATGATCTCCATTTCGACGTCCTCGAAGGCGAAAGTAATGAACCCATCCCTGAGGATGCCTATGGATTCATTCGTTTCGTCAATGGCAAAAATAGGACTCAAATCTCTTCCGCCATCTTAGACGAATATATGAAAGACAAGCGTTATTGGGAAATCCGCAAAGTCTTCCATGATAACGAAACGCTTCGTCAATCCCTTGAAGGCGGGGCATCCATCAATTTGCCACCGCGAGTGAAATCTCGTAAGAAAAAACCTGCCCCTGCCGAAAAGCCGCCCTTTATTCCGCCTTTATCAAGTGACTTACGGAAGCCCCTTGATGAGAAGTCAAAATCCTGGTCGCCTGAAGATATTCGATAAAAAATAGCATGCACGTGGCATGCTATTTTCTTTGGTAAGTCTATTCTTTGAGTAGTTTTTCTAACTCATCAACGAGGTAGGTCATACGCCTAACGACGGCTTCGAATGGGGTTTTTGTCGTTAGGTCAACGCCGGCTTCTTTAACCTGATCGACAGGATAATCCGAACCGCCGGAACGAAGTAAGCCAAGATATTGTTCAAAGGCTCCTTCTTCGTCGTTATTGACGCGTTCATAAATTAACATCGAAGAGGTAAACGATGTGGCGTATTGATAGACATAGAAAGGCGTGTAGAAAAGATGGGGGATATAAGCCCAAACAAGGGGTTTTAGTTTTTCTTCGGCGATTTCAATGCCATAGTAATCACGATAAAGGTCTTCCATGACTTTCGAGGCGACTTGATAGTTAATGGGTTCGCCGTTTTCGACTTTCTTGGCCATCTCATATTCATAATGGCCGAATAGGGTTTGGCGGTAGAAAGTGCCGACGATTTCATCGATGGCTTTTTGCAAAAGGAAGATGCGATCGTTTTTATCAAGGTCGCCCTCTTTTAGAAGGTAGTCTAATAAGTTGTGTTCATTGAAAGTAGAGGCGATTTCGGCGACGAAGATGGTGTAATCTTGGGCTAAGGTGGGCTGGGATTCTTCGCTAAAGAGGGTGTGGATGGAATGGCCGGCTTCATGGGCAAGAGTGAAGACATCGTCTAATTTGCCAACGAAGTTGAGGAGAATGAAAGGGTGAAGGTCATAGCCGCCATTAGAATAAGCGCCAGTCCGTTTGCCTTCGCTAGGATAGACATCGACATAGCCATCGGCTAATACCTCGTGGGCTTTATCTTGGAAGGTCTTGGGGAAGCGTTTGATGGAAGCGAAAAAGGTTTCTTTGGCTTGCTCATAAGTATATTCTTTGTCGCTTTGGGCAAGCTGGAGGAAACGGTCATAGGAACGGTGCTTTTCTAAACCTAAGGCTTTCGCGCGTAAACGAATATATTTCTTTAAGGGCTCCGAGCCGTGGCTTGCCACATCGATTAGATTCTCCAAGACGGAGACGGGGATGTTGTTATGCTTAAGATGAGTCTCGACGATAGATTTATAGCCGCGGCTTTTTTTCGTGGCTAGCTGGGCTTGCAAAACAAGATTATAGATTTCCCCATAGGTGTTCTTGTGGAGGTCATAATGAGAATAAAGGGTCTCAAAGATCCTTTGCCTATCTTCGGCTGTCTTGGCTTTTTCGATGAGCAACGTCCAATTTGCTTGGGAGACATTGACTTTGGATCCGTCGCTTAAGGTGCATTCTTTGCTCATCCCATCGGCAACGGAAAGTTGGGAATATAAAGTCCCGCCTTCACGAAGCAAAGGAGAATAGGCGGAAAGGAGGCTTTCCTTCTCGGCATCTAGAACGTGTTCTTGCTGGGCGAAGATTTTACGGAAGGTGAATGATAATTCCGCAAATTCTGGATATTTAGCCAAGAATTGCTTAATTTTTTCTTCGCCAATGGCGATGATTTCGGGCTGGAAGAAGGAATTCGCGGCGCTATATTCGTGATTGGCTAATTCAATTTTGGAAAGCAATGCGGCGTTTTCGACGTTCTTCTTGTTTAGGTCAGAAAGCATCTCCGCATAATAATAAAGACGGACCAATTTCAAGGTCGCCTCTTTATCTAAACGGAGATAGGCGGCAAGACTACTTTCGCTAGAAAGTTTACCTTCATAGGCTTTAGAAAGAGGGATATAGGTCTTGAATTCGGCTAGGGCCTTTTCGGCAGCCTCATTGTTTTCAAATAGGACGCTTAAGTCCCAGGAAGTGTTATTTTTGGGCATAAAAAATTCCTTTCTGAGAAAGGATATACCCAAAACGGGTTTATTTTAATAAGGAAGCGAAGTATTTAAGCTCTTTGTGAGCGATCACGCGGGCGGATTTGTCTTCGTTAAGATAAGAAAGGAACCGTTCTTGGTATCGATCTAAACGGGTTTCGGTTTTTGTCTTTTCTTTTATTTGCGCGATCAATTCGGATGCCTTATAAGTCTTACGATAATCGTAATCAAACATATCCATGATTCTTTCCAAGGAAAGGATAAAGGCTTTTTCCACCGGGTCCTTGATTTTTAAGACTGCTCTTTTGGTTTGGATTTTTTGCAAATCTAAGAAGCCACGCGGATCGTTTCTCATCCAGATATTGAAATATTCCCTAGCAAGAGAAGAGAAATAGAAATCGTTTTCTAAGGTAACGCGGTTCCCTTTCAATGAGCCAAAACTCTTCGCCGCGTCGATATAGCCAAGGCGAATATTATCTTCAATGCGGTTATGGGTGAAACTTAAAAACGAGCCTTGGCCAAGAGAAGGGGTAATCATGGTGACGTTAGGAAGGTCAAAAAGTTCTTGGTGCTGGGCTACCGGCAATGAATTTAGCTTCACGGCCACGACTTCTTCCGCCCCTAAGGATAAAGCAAAATCGATCGGCAGGTTATTTCGCCAACCCCCATCAACATAATCGCGTCCTTTTATTTCATATACGGGAAATACCGGCCAGCAAGCGCTGGAAGCCATTAAATAATCCACGACCTCTTCATCTTTCAATTGATTGACGACAACATCTTCTTCCTTGAATGAAGGGAAGTGGCAAATGACGATTCCGAGTGTTTTCGGGCCCCGATTGACATGAAGCGGCTCGATCACGTCCTTGAGCATTTTCTTTAAAGGAGCGGTGTTCGCGCCTTTATTCTTCTTATAAGAGTCAATGGCTTTCGAAAAAGAAGAATCCTTATTAAGATCAACCTTCCTTAGAAAGTTCCTATCGATATCGATGCCATCGGCCATGACCGAATTGACATCGACGTTTTTCCACATATTTAACGCTTCTTCGTAGGCGTTAGATGCCACCATCGCCCCATTAATCGCGCCGATGGAAGTGCCGGTGATAATATCAAAATCCATGCCATGTTCGCGGAAGTATTGCCATACCCCGATTTCATAGGCCCCTAAAGATCCGCCGCCACATAAGGCTAACCCACGTTTCATGGGACTATTATGAGGGGAAGGAAAAATTTGTGAATGCTTTCTTTTCCTTTATCTAAGAAATAGAAGAGTCTAAAATCTCGTCATGATCAAAAACATCTTGGCCTTAGATTTAGGAAAAGGGAGCCTAGGTATGGCTTTATCTAGGAGCGGCATGTTCGTCACGCCGCTAAATAATCTGCGTTTCCCGGCTGGCCAATACCAGTATGCGATTGACGGTATCAAAGAAGTGATGTTGACCGAAGATGTCGATTTGATGGTCATCGGCTTGCCTTTGTTTCCTAGTGGCGATCCCTGCGAGATGACGCCCATCGTTATTTCCTTTATTGACCGTCTCCACGAAGCCTTCCCTTCCGTTCCGGTGATGCAGCAAGATGAACGTAATTCCACCGTTGAAGCGGCTGAAATGCTTCACGCGAATGGCAAAAACGCGAAAGCCCAACGGAAAAACATTGATTCGGCTGCCGCCACTATCATCTTAGAACGCTTCTTAAAAAGTATTGGCCAAATGGATTAAGCCATCACGGGGTAACCGAATATCCCGTGTTTTTATAACGACTATTCGAATTTGTTTTGCCATAAGTTGAGTTATACATCGCGTTGCTGGCGGTCATGGCGTTGCTGTTAATGTTGTAATGGGTATATTTAATAAGCCAGCCGCTCGTGTATGACGAATAAGAATACATATTTACTTTGTGCGAGGAACTAGTCCAAGCATTGGTATAAGCCCCAGAAGAAGCGATGTTGGAAATTGATAAATTGAAAGAGGCAGTCGCGGCTTGGATGCCGATTAATGAAAGACCGAAACTGCCGCTTGCTGAATACAAAGATTTCTTTGAATATCCGCTATATGTGGCGGTTTTGCCGGAGATATTGATGACAAAGTCGGTTAATATGCTGGTCCCAGTCAATCCCTCCATCCCGATGGTTAATCGCCAAGATGGATTGGTGGTGTTTCCGCTTGAGGTAACGCCTTTGACGATGTCTTCGCCATGTAATGCTCGGTCGGAGGAAATGTCGTCTAGGCTAGAGGTAAGACTGCTTTTCATGCCTAAAATGTAGTTCAATAACCATTTCAATATGTTATCCATGAAATTTTCCCCGGTGACACGTTTATAACTCTCACTAAAGTCATCGGAGAATACGGTGCTTGGTTCATGAACGTAACGCCGGAAGAATAAGTCTCCTCCAGTTTGGTTATCCCCATCGTTTTCATAAAATAGGTTAACGTAAGTATTTCCATCGTTTACCAAAGTTATTTTGGGGGTATAGATTGCCCCTACCATCTTGATCTCGGTTCCATCAAGGTAGACGACTAAATTTATTGTGATGGTCGTTTTTATACCAACGATCGACAAGACGACATTTCCTGAAATGTGGTAGGTGGTTAAGGTCGAAGAATCGGTTACGCCCAAGGTAATTGTCCCTAGCAAGAAGTCGATTAATTGTTTTAAACACGAATATGAGGTGAAAGAGGAAATGGATGGATTTTCACCCCAATTAAAATCGCTAGCCCTAGATAAACTGGTTTTGGCCAATTCGATCTTGACGTAGATTTCGCTTCCTTCCGAAGAGGATAAAGAAGGCATATAGAGCTCAATATATTTAGGGAGCCCCTTCTTTACGTTTCCTTCAACGATGCGGTCTTCACCATAGGTGATACGTAAAGAAGTGGGGACGTTTTCTTTGATTAAGGACGGCTTTAAGACAAACGTGTCGACGTTGGTCACATTATTGATATCGACGGAAGATAAAATGCCCGAAGAAACGACTTCGAGATATTGTCCCTTCATAATGGCGCCGAAGGTGGTCTTGGTTTTTAAATCGGTGAAAGCGGAAGTCAAACGTTTAAAACGTGGATCGGTGGAGGTCAATAACTCGGTGAGGGCGTCGAGAACACCGTTCATCGAATGGATGGAGAAGCGTCCATTCAACCCGTTTTTATTGGTAGGATCAGTAGGTGAATAGTTGCGATTGGTTGAAGTGTTATATCCGTTTTTGGCTTGGCTAGTGTTCACCGAGGAATAGGAGAAAAGCATCATTCCGCCGGCACTAGTGTCATTACCCGAGAAATCGCCATTGGTCCAATTTGTCTCTTCCTCATCTGAAGAGGCTTCTAATGGGGCTCCGGTGACGTCGATTGCGAGGGTATGGTCGTTGATGTAATTCTCTTTACGGTCGGTGAAAATGACCTTCCCAGTCCCGATTTTGTTATACAAATCGAATCCGAGGCTACCGTTAAAAAGCATGCCCTGTTCATTTAGGTTCTTCGTCCCATCCCAGCTTGAGACGCTTTGGCGGATGTTGCTATGGTTATCGCTACCTTTTTTGGAAATATAGCCGCTGATATTGGCCTGAACCTGGGTGTTAGGAGATTCTTTTGTGCCGGCAGCATCGGCAATATATTCGTCCCAGCTTGGTAAATGGGCCATTTCCTGATAGGAAGAAAGGTCCAGGGCATCGATTTTGGCATTAGAAAAGGGTCTTAAGGTCAATAGACCGTCTAAGGTGAAAGTCAAATTGGGAGAATTTGTCGTGACTATGCCGACTTGATCAAGATCAATCGAAAGGAGGCTGGTGGCCGAATCGGTGGCGTCTAAAGTCGCCGATACCTTCCCTACCATTTTGGCTTGGAAACCTGTGCCATTTAACTTATCGAGGTCAACTCTCACAATCAATTTGTTTTGGCTCACCCTTAGCGTTGAAATCGCCTCGACGGCGGTGTGATATTGGCCTGAATCGATGACATTATAGATAGCCGAACCGGTTACGGCGTCAAGAGCGTTAGTGATGGAATCCATGGAAGCCACAACACCGGCAATGAGGTTTTTGATGGTGTCGTTTTGGATTCCTTCCATGCCTAAGGCTTCTTTTAATGTGGTGGCAAGGGAGGAAAGAGTGGACATTCCGGTCGAGGCCTTCATCACGCTTTCGTTTAAGGCGATGTAGGCTTTGGTATCTTCTGTTTCTTCTTGAAGAAGAAGGGATATCTTTTCTTGATTGCCGTTCATCGATAAAGCGGCCTCGCCGAATACTTTTTCAAATGCCCCACCTTCAAAAGAGGCGTCGGCAGATAGGCTTAAGGTCGCGTTTTCGGTGACGGCGTCACGCGAGAAAGCGGTGGAAGAACCTTCAACCGCCTCTTCGTGGTGGTAGATATTAAACGAGGCATCAATGCCAAACCGTTTGCTAGAAACATAGTCGCCCACATCTTTGATGAGATCGATGGAAGAGGAGATTTCAACATAAGACTCGGGATCTTCAGGGGTAAGGTTTTTGATGGTGGTGGCAGGACTTATGGAGGCGGAGAAAGATATCTCTAAGCCGTCTTCGCTTTGATAGGGGCTTTCTCCTTTTAAGGGAAAATCGATGCCAGATAAAACGGCGGAAGAATTGGCGATTAGGCCAAAGGATAAGGTCTTCTCGCCTAGAGGCAGGTCATAACGGAAGTAGCCGGATTCGATTTCCTCGATTTGGTCAAAGGAGGCTTTGATTTTGTCCCCGTCAATGGTAATGCCACCGTGTTTAGGCGAAGTTAAAGAAATAGCGGGCAGGTTCCAGGCGTCGAAAAGGGAGTAAAGGAAATAATCGAAGAGGCCATATTCGTAATATTCGATGCCCCTTGTGGAACTATCTTGCGAGGTAATAGCCTCGACTTGGCTGGGTTCAAGTCTGCTTTTTAGGCGAATCCCATTATTTTCCCCAGGCCAGCTTAGACCGACATAGATTTCGTCATCTTCTAGCGACAGCCCAAAGCTACGTTCGACTTGACGGTTATAACTTAGCGTAGCCGCCATGCCGAAAGTGAGTTGATGGAGGGAAAGCCCATCAAGACGGACATATCCGTGCCCTTCATCGGCCAAAGAAAGGATGTTGTCTCCCTTCCCTTCTTTCCCGGGGATATTAAGCGAAAACGAATTGAAATTCAGATCTAGCCCTTTATTTAGCCCCTCTTCAAATTGCTTGGAAATCGGGGCGCTAGGGGCTTCAAGAACCGGGGTGATTTCAGAATGCTCAGGCGTGGTGTTGACGCAGCTACACAAAAGTAGGCCAATTAGGCCTAGGAGGAGGTAGGGTTTAAACAAGGAAGAGCCACGCATCTGTCTTTTTCTCCGTTTGCATTATATGCAAAACTTTTCAAGGTGGCATATCGAATATAGAAAGCCTCCATTCTCCTGTTTTGAGAATAAAAAAACGCACCACGTGGATGCGTTTTTCCTTATTTTTAGGCTTTTGGCTTGCGTCTGTAATTCGCCCAAAGAACGATGATGACTTGGATGGGGATGCCGACGATTAGGATATACCAAACGTTCTCCGGTGGGTCCATAAAATAGGCAAATTGGATTGAGAAGGCGATTAAGACAGTCCAAATAAAGACCGATACCAAGACGGTCGCGGCAATCTTATTGTGATAGAGGAATTTGACCTCTAAATAAGCGACAAGCAGGGCCACAGGCACCATCCAGATAAAGACGGCCCAGGAACGGAATTTAGAGGCAGGATCGACGTTGCCACCATGGAAAGGATTGAAATATTCGGAGAAGAAAATCGAAAGGGCGACCAGCACGATAAAAGTCATCGACATGGCTAAAGTCAGGCCATAATTGATATTCCTTGCCCTGCCTTCTTTCTTGGCGATGGCTTCGAGTTTTTCTTGGTCTTGCGGTTTGAGGAAATAATCGACCGTAACGCCATAAAACTCGGCGAAGTCAACAAGAACGTCGACCCCGGGAATGGTATAACCAAGTTCCCATTTGGAAATGGACTTATCCGAATAATTAATTTCTTTGGCAAGTTGCTGTTGGGTGAGGCCACGAGACTTCCTTAAGGCCGCCAAGTTTTTCCCAACGATCGAGGCTAAATCTTCCATGCCTTAAGTTTAAACTTAGAGCGAAATGAAGAAAAGAAAAAGCGACGGAGACATAGCCTCCGCCGCAAATAATTTAGAGTCGTTTTTAGTCGTTCTCTAAGACTTTGGCGATGATGGTTTTTCCTTCCTTTTCGCCAAGGACGATGGTGTAGCTCTTCCCGGCTTTGAAAGCGAAGGAATATTCGTCAGTGGTCTCCTCGCCGATAGTGACCTTAACGGCATTTAGGCTGCCTTTATATTCAAGAGTAACTTCTTCGGCATAGTCAGCCACTTCCCCTTCGACGGTAGCAACTCCTTCGACCAAGACGATGCTAGCGTCATTGGTTAAGCTAGAAGCATCGATGGTGAAGGTGACGGATTTGGTCGGGTAGATGTAGTGGTTGAATCCGCTTTCGGGGGCGGTAGCATTTTCGAGGGTGTAGTTATAACCATAGTAGTTATTCAACGTTCCTTCGCTGGTGTCGAGTTCGCCCTGGAATCCGTTTTTGAGTTCAAATAAGCTGCCACGAGCATCTGCGATAACTTCTTCATCGGTTGCATCGTTATCGTAGAGTAAGCCAGAATCATGGACATTGCCAACGTAAATCTGCGCAAAACGGCTATTTTCTCCGCAAACTGCTTCGATTTGGTTCGATCCAGAGATGTTGGTCAAATTGAGGGAGACCTTGGCGGAAGCGATGTAGAGCTGGTTGGGTTTTTCGTTGCCTTCAAGAATGTTGGAAGCGGTGGCCTTGACATTTAATTCGGCGTCAAGACCGGTGAGGATCTTTTCGCTGTAGTTGGTCGAGGTCACCTTTCTTGAATGGATGGTGACGACGATTTCATCAAGAATGCCAACGCCGACTAACTCGCCGAGGTCAAGCGAGATGATGTAATCGCGTCCATCGGTGGTTTCGACGGACTTAAATCCGGTCCAAGCATCATCAATATGGATGCCTTTGGCAGAAGCGGATTCTTCATTTGAAGTTGTGGTCGTCGCTTCTTCGGAAGGAGTAAACAAGGATTCATTTAAGCCGATAGCATATTCGCCAATGTAGCCTAAGAGGTTGGAAAGGAGATCCTTGCCACCGACTTTAACGGCGTCTTGGACGTTGCGGAGACGGCCATAGGAGGAGTCGCGTAAGATGAGGGCGCTACCTTCGGGATCGACACCGTTGGCATAGAAGAAGATTTCGCTGTTGCGCTTACCTTCGATCTCGTTAGGACGGAAGTAATGTTCATCATCAGGCCCGTTGATGCCACGGATGACAGGAAGGTTGGGGAAGGAAGCGTAGATCTTAGTTTCTGCCCCTTCGACAGAAGCATCGGCGTTAAATTGATAAACGTTCATGCCATAGCCGGCGATATCAAGGCCGATGCTGCCTTCGATACCATAGTTGGAAACACCGCCGAAGGTGCCATTATCCATGTAGGTGCCGACGGTTAAGGTGTTGATGAGGTCGCGGCCCATTTCGGCAAGAGGGCTGTAATCATCGAACCCTTCATAAGAGGAGATGAAGGAAATTTCTTCGTTTTCAGCGACGGCTTCAATGCCGGAAACGGTGAAGCTGATAACGGTGGATTCGCCTTCTTCAGGAGCTTTGGTGATGGTGACTTTCAAAGTATCGATGCCACCTTCTTCTTCCCCGCTACTAGGAAGATAGGTGATATCTAAAGCAATGGTGGTGTCTTTCAAGCCAATGGCAGGTCCGTTGATGATAACGGAGGTGGAGGAGCCTAAGGAGACGGTTTTAAGGATGCCTCTAGCTTCAAGCAAACCGAAGTATTCGCCATTGAGGATATCCCCGATGAGGGAGGATTCGCTCATTAAGGCGGTGCCTAAGCGGGAGAAACGGTCGTCGTTTTTGAAGAAATCGATGAGGAAGTCAAAGTCAAAGTTGTCCGAATTGAAGACTTTTTTGGCGGCTTCGACATTGATGAAGCCGTTGATGCCTTTGCTAGTTTTGGCTGAGGATTCAGCGGTGGTGGAATAAGAATCGTAATGGAAGAAGATGTCGGTGAAGCCTTCTTGGAAATCCAAGGCGATGTTGTGGTCTTGGGTGTTGGCTTCATTTTTCATTTGCTTCAAGGTGAGCTTAGCCCCGCCTTTGCCATTGCTAGTTTCGCCATTGAATTTCACGGCGATATCGCCGCCGATGGCTAGGGTTTGTTTGTCGCCTTTGGCAATAGAACCAGCTAAATTGGCTTTGAAGGATTTGGAATCGACGAGGCTCTTGATTTGGCCGCCGATGCCTTTAAGGTGGGAGATGGTCTCGTAGTTTTTGGCGACGCTTGCGTCAAAAACAGGGGCCTTGGGCTGATCGAAAGCGACGGACTTAACGGAACCATTTAAGGTTAAGGAGGCGAATCGGACGTTATTGAAGGTGAGGTTTAAAAGGTTTTCGTCTACCCCATCAAGGGTCAAGCTGACCGTGCCAGTTAAGCCTAAGGGGGAGAGGCCAAGTTCAATAAGGATTTGGTTATCCGCGTTTTTGAATAGGGTTAATAAATCAAGTAGTCCGTTATAGGCTCCTTTGTCGATGGCCTTTAGAACTTTGGAGTTTTTGATGGCATTAATGGAGTCGCCAATCGAGCCAAGAAGTTTTTCGAATTGATCAAGCGATAGCGAATCGCCAACGCCGGTGAAGGTTTCGGCGATGGTATTGGTATAGAATTCGTGGAGATAAGTCCAACCGGATTTGGCTTTGATGACGTCATTGACGTTGAGGTAGCCATTGAAGACTTCGTTTCCTTCTTCGACTTCCTTTAAGTAAGCGACGCCGATTTTGTTGGCTTTGGTGGAATCGTGAGTTTGAATTGTGCCTTCCCCGATTTCAATGTTGGCATCAAGGCCTTCAAGGGAACGGGTCGAGGTGGAAAGGGGGTTTCCTTTTACGAAAGCATCAAGATTTGCGTCGATTTTGATATAAGCATCTTCATTGACGCTTTGTTTCTTAAGGTGAGTTCTATCGGCTTCTCTATTGTTGCTAGTCGCATGCTTTAGATCTAAGCCGACGGAGACGCCGACTTCGGGTTTGGCGATGACTTTGGCGATCCCTTCAAAGAGCTCACGGGAGTTCTTTAATTCTTTGTATGAGGATGCTTCGCCTCTAACTTGCTGATTCCAGTTGATGTCGCTAGTTCCATCAACGGTAATCTCGGCTTGCAAGGTCATGCCATCTTGAATATTCCAAACAGCGGAATCGGGGGAACCGCCATTAATATCCAATTTGGCGGGGAGGTCGATGCCAGTCAGATTGTAGTCAGAGCTGCTAGCGAAGCCTAAAGGAATCGTTTTATTATCAGAAATCGGGAGATTCCAAACAAAATATGGCTTAGATGAAACTTCATATTCCTTCATTTCGTCCATCGAGGCGAGGATTTTGTCGGTAAGCGAGGTGTCGCTGGTGCTATCATCGCTGGTGGAAGAGGAACCGGTAAGGTTATTTAGCCATCCTTCCAAAGAGACGGAGATGCCACCTTCGGATAAGGTTTCGAGGATGACTTCAATCAACCAGTCAAGTTCGCCATATTCATAATAGTATGCGCCACGGGTGAGGGAATCGATGGAATTAACGGAAGGGTTCACCTGCGAAGCGGCGGCACTAACATGATATTTGAAATCCCAAGTGGATGTGGTGCGAGCGGGAATCTCCCCGTTTTCTTCTAAATCGGGCACGACATAAGCGGCATCGCCATTATCGAAGAGATCTAAATAGATGTCGTCATTAATCAAAGAAGCATAGATGCCTCTATTTTTGGCCTCGTAGCCATTATCGCTATAGGAAATAGGTAAATCCAAAGCGAAGTTTATGCCGTGAAGAGAAAGCTCGTTCATGGCAAAATAGATGCGGCCAGGGTTGCTTTCGGTGACTTCGATCGTGTTATGACCGGCTTTGGCGTTTTCACCGGTATAGAATTGGTCGAATTTCAAGTGCTTAACGTCAAGCTTTAAGCCCGCGGTTGCTCCTTCGGCGAGGTTTCCGATGAATCTCTCGCGTCCGGTTAAAGCGGCTAGGCCATCGCCATCATCAGGTCCGGCGACGTGCTCGATGCTCACTTTCTGCGGGATGGCAAAGAAAGTGGTCGCGGCAGCAACGCCAAATAAGGCGAACGCGCTCAAACCTAGAAGGAGACGTTTCTTTCCACTTAATTTTTGTTTCATAAGTTTTACTCCTTTTTATAGACTTTTGGGGAATGCTTCCAAGACGCTGCCGGGATTTGGATATCCGCCAGGCATCGGCACGTGGAAGTAGACGTTAGTGAGTTCGCCAGTGCATGAACTTCCGACGCCGGCGGAAGTGGTGGCGAAGTAACGTTCGTGGCTTTTCATGCGAACGAGGTTGAGGTCCTTGTCTAGGGTAACCGTGAGGTGTACCCAATCGAAGGTGGGCCTGTTTTTGAGGTTGGAGATGCTTTGCATCTGCTTTTGATAACGGGCCGTCGAGGTCTTAGGGTCTAATTCCACTTCGACACGGTATCCGCCGTTTTCCTCATAAATCCCAGTCGGGGGATCCCCAGAAGGGCTGCTCCCTTGTAAGAGGGTTTTCTCCGATACGATGTAGGAGAGTCCGACCGAGACATATCGCCCCATCTTCTCCTTGTATTGCTCGTTAGTGATGGTTTCGGGCGTGTGGGAAGCGTAGTCAGGGTTATCGCCCCAATACAAAGTGGTGTTATCGCCTTCTTGGAACATTCGGTCGTATAGATTAACTAGACCGCTGGAATTGGATTCCTCGAAATAGCGATTTCCTTCTTTTGCGGTGCGTGCGGTAATGACTTGCTTGACCATCGCGGCTTGGGTGAAACCGACACCCATTGAGTAATTGCTTTCCTCTTGTCCGAATAACTCGAACCCGATGTTGATCATTTCAGGGGCGGAAAGGGAGGAATAATCGCCTTTTGATTTTGCCGCCTGATATTTCTTCATCGTCGTCTCGATGTCGATAACATAGGCATCTTCGTCAACCACATATTGAGTGGTATCGGGCTTGAGGACTTTGGCCAAGACGAAACCGCCGACCACTCCTAGCACCGCAGCGGAGGCTAGGACAATCGGCCAGACCAGGGCGATGCCATGGTGAGAACGGGTTTTATTCACTGATTCAACGGTTTTCATCTTTGGACCGGCAAGAATTTACTATGCGTGCGAGGCTGGTGCACTCTATACGTGTTTCCCTAATTTAAAGGAAACCATTTCTCTAAAATAGAGAGTTATTTTAGATAGGACGTGACACAAAAAATTAATGAAATAAGGAAGGAAGGGCTCGTGATTTTAAAATGAGTGAACTTTTGGGGGAGACGAGTTTCTTTCATGTCTTAAAGCGGGCTTTTTTAATGTGATATTCCCCTTTTTCTTTCGAAAAATTGTGGTTTTTGATATAATTAACCAAAATAAGGAGGGGTCCTATGGCAAATCACAAGATTGGCGATCATGTTTATCATACTTTTTGTGGTGTCTGCCAAATCAAGGACATCGCCAAACTCGATGGCGACCCCAGCGGAAACGAATACTATGTTTTATCACCTCTATATGGGGATGATCAGCGTAACATCATCCGCGTTCCCGTAAGCAATTCTTCCTCCTTACGTAGGCCTCTTGACCGCGAAGGCGCGATTGCCTTGATCAAGAGCTGGCCTTCCCCTGACCAAGACTTATATATCTTGGATTCAAAGCAGCGAAAACTTGCTTATGAGAGAGCCCTCAATAGCGGCATGATTGAAGATCTAGCCACTTTGCTTGAAGGGGCATTGCAAAGGAAAAGACGCGATACCCATTTAAATTCAATGGATGGTCAATTCGTGAATCGCGCTTCCCCGATTGTCTATGGAGAATTATCCTTCGCCCTCGGGATTCCTTATGATGAAGTCGTCCCTTATTTAGACAAACTAACGGGCAAAGACAAACTTACGGGCAAAGATAAACTTGGCTAAGCAAGCAAAAAACTCGTCGCGAAGACGAGTTTTTTCATCAATGTGGAATTTGTTTTAGGCCTTGAAGGCGCGATATCCAGCGTATAAGCCAACAACGCCGCCGACAATGGAGAAGATGCCGGTAAGAAGGGTACCGGTTCCGTTAGTGATGGTTTGTCCTTCGATGGGGGCAATGGTTCCGGCGTTGGCGCTTTGATAGAATTGCGGGGCAAGCAAGAAGAGAATGCCGGCAACGATAAGAAGTAAAGCGGCGATGCCGAAGTTGATACCACCGATACGTCCGGGGATAATCGCGGCGATAAGAGCGAACACCGCGGCGACGATCTGGAGAATAAAGGCAACGATTAAGACTGGGATGGCGACTTTGTTTTGATAGCCAAACATGATTTGGAAGACATTTCCACGGGTGTCGCCATAGCTTTGATAGTCGGCACCGAAGGCCGGGGCAAAGCAAACAAGGATGGCGGTGACGGCCAATATGGCGAGGAAGATGCCGATGATAATTGAGACTTTACGATTGTTCATAATAAAAACCTACCGCGCATAGTTTACTCATCCAAACTCAAATGGGCAATATAGAGTTTTACTCTAGATTATTCCCTTTTTGTCCCGTTCCTGTGATAATTATGGCGATGAAAAAATCTTTTGGTTTTGTCATGGCCGCCTCCTTGGCCTCGATTGTCCTCGCAGGGTGCGATTTATCCCCAGGCGAGGCGGGGGATTATTTCCGTGTCGATCTTTATTCCGATTATGAAGGAATCGACAGCGATTTGGCCAAGCAATCGCTAAAACCAACCAATGCCAAGCATCTTGGATATTGCTATGCCAAAAAGGGCGGCAAAGCCAATATTGATGGGTTAATCGTTATCGATTCATGGGAATACCATAAATCCACCCGCACAGCTCCAAGTGGATACACATATCAATTCGCTTCGTGGAACGGGTTTTATGAAGACGGCAAAAAAATCGATCTTAACGTCGTCACCGCCGCATGTTCGGTTTACGCAACTTTCGATAAAGTCGAGAAGTCTTATGCGATTGCCTTAGAGAATTCTTATCAAGTGGCGAAAAAGGGTAATGGCAAATACCAAAGCGCCCTTGGCGATGTCGAAGGTTTCGCCTTGACTTCCGATGAATTTAAGCACGATCCTCTTAATTTTGATTACGACCCCTATTATAAAAACTACACCTTCGATGGCTATACCATCACCACCGTGGACGATGCAAACGTTTCGACTTCCGTCAAAGTCAGCGCGAAAGAAGGCTTTTCGAAAGTAAATGAACATCTTATCGGCGGGAAGACCACGGTTGAAGTCAATTATATTGAATCGCTTAAGGATTATACGGTTACCATAAACCCCGTTTTCCGCGATGAGGATGATAATGAAACTAGCCTTGTTTCCCTTTTCGGCGAAGAAGAATTAAAACAAACCATCACTTACGATGAAGCTTTGGCCCCGACCAAAAACCTTTCTGGTTATGTTTTCTTGGGATATGAAGGAACTTACGGGGAAGATGCCGATAGCCATGTCAAAGGGCATGTCATTGACCCGACCCATATCCGTTATCATGGCGAGGTGAAGGCGGTTTATGTTGAAGAAGTTCCTTCTCGCGAAGTCTTGTTCCATCTTGGTGCCACCTCGACTAAGAAGACGACTTTCCATCAAGGCGGGATGCCTATTCTTCCTGACCGCAACGTCGAAGTCCCCGATAAATATGCCTTTACCGGATATTATGCAAAGACCGAGGGAAGCTATGAGGCTATCGATTTCTCATCCATCTTTGATGAAGAAACGACTCTTGACGCCTATCCGATTTTCGTGCCCTTAAGGCTTGCTTATATAAATACAAAGAAGATTGGCGGCGAGACCTATGATCAACAATTCACTTATCGTTTCGATCGCTCCTATGGCGGATATATGCTTGAAAACTATTGCTTAAGCAAAGGCGGGGTTTTCGCCGAAAGGCTCGAACCCTCCATCAAATTAAGCGCCGAAGATTTCTGGGATAAGGATAATTCTTCCGGATACGAGGCAATTGGTATCGCCGGTTATAGTGATATGGCAACGATTTTATCCGCCTATGAATTCGTTGGCGTCTCTAGTTTTACTTCCTCCTCGGCATCTAATGCCTTAGGAAGTGCCGCCTATGCCATTGAAGAACTCGCTTTGCCAAATTCAGTTAAAACGATTTCCTCGAATGGCTTTGCCTTGCTTAGCGGCTTAGGATATGGTGGCCATCAACTCGATTTAAGTGGCTTGGATTTAGAATATATCGGACCTGCCGCTTTCCGTTCTTGCATCAATTTAAAGAACATCACGTTGCCTAAATTATCCCAAGTCGATGCTCGGCTTTTTGCTGAATGTGATTGGCTTAGCGGCGTCGAAGTGGGCAATACCGAAGATGAATTATCTACCCTTATCGGCGAGGGCAAAGTCCATGCCGATTGGAATAAAAACGGAGATGTTACCATCCCCGTGACTTATGCTGCTTGATTTAATTTCCATCAGTAATGGATGAGGTCATGTCTTTGACCTTTTTCTTTGGAAATATAACCATATCGAAGGAATCAAAGCCAAGAAGGCGGCGATGGCAACGACGAGGAACATATTGGCATCGGGGGCTTTTTCGGTTTGCCCAAATTCATTGACGGTGGAATTGACGAAAGTGGCGGAGGCGATATTCGAACCAACGACCATCGGGATCATGACCACGAAAACCATTCTAACGGCTTGGAATGAGCCGGCTTCCTTTTCTGGTGTATTGTCGCGGATTTCCGCCCCGAGAACGGTTGTGCCGCATAAATAGCCAAGCATCAATAAAGTAGCGAAAACAATGCAAATCTCGAGGCTTTCCTTCACAAAATATAGCCCAATCGCACCGGCGATGACTAGCGAAATGGCCGGGAATAAGGTTTTGAACCTGCCGATTTTATTCATGAATAAGCCAATAAGAATAACCCCGATAGAAGCAACCCCGATGACCGTTCCCACGACGATATAGAAGCCTCCGGAGGTAGAAACGATGACGGGGAGATTTTGCATATAGACCATGAAATAAGGCATGAAGGCGTCGATGGCGATATTGAAGAACATGAAGGCTAGCAAAGCGATATAGAAGACGGGGTTGGATTTGACCGATTTCGGGGTGAAACCTTTAACCATATGCTTGAAATAGGCTTCATCTCTACTTGCCTCAATATGGTCTTTCGGCAATAAGAAGAAGGAAATGATGCCGATGAGGGTTGTTAAAATCCCAAAGACAAGGAAAAAGATGAACCATGGCTTAGCGATTTGGTTAGCCCAGGTTATGTTATCAAGATCTCCTTGATTGCCAGGGACACCTAAAATAATGCCTAAGGCAAGCATAATACCCATCGCAAGCAGGGGCATAATCGATAAAACGGATTCGACGAAAGGCCGATTTTTGGGATTGGTTTCGTCGGTGACAAAGGCATTGAAACAAGCGTCGTTGGAAGTGGAACCAAAGAAAGTCATGACGCAGTCGACGATGACGTTCATGACACCAACAAGTAACAAAGCGGTGCCCATATTACCTCCGGCAAGGGAGGTCATATTCGATAAAGAAGCGAGACCGAACCCGAAGACGCTGACGCCCCAAATGGTATAACCGGCCGCGATAAAGATTTTCCTTTTCCCGAGTTTATCCGATAACGCGCCCATGAAGAAGGTGGTGATTGTCGCAACTACGGCCGAAGCGGTGGTCATCCAGGCGATGTGATTTGCATCGTGACTTTGGGAATAGACCCATAAGTTGATGTAATTGTTTTCGATCGCCCAAGCGATTTGACCAATCAGGCCAATTAAGATAATGGCTAGCCAGCGACGGTAGCCGAGTTTTGATTGTTTGCTTTCCATATTTTGATTATAGGGAGATTAAAGAAGAAAAGTGATAACAAACATCTTGCTTCCTTAATAAAGTAGAAGAAGCAATAATTAATTAAACCAAGGAGCTTTCGTTATGGTGGATTTCTCCTCTATCCCGGTCGTCAGTTACGTCTTTTTCGCGATTTTCATTCTCGTGAGTCTGATTCATTTGCTTTTCTGCTATGAAGAGAATGAATTATGGCGAAAGATCACCAAGCCCATGTGCGTGGGTTCGTTGCTTGTGGCGGTGATTTGCTATATTCCCCAATATCCCCTTGTCTATATTGGCCTCGCTTTTGGGCTGCTGGGAGATATCTTCTTATTAAAGAAGCACAAAGTCTGGCCTTTCGTTTTGGGGATGATTTCCTTCTTAATCAACCATATTCTCAATATCATCCAATACATCATCCTTTCCGGGGCAACGCATTATTCTTATTATGTTGCAACCGGGGTTGGGGTTGCCTTGCTTATCCTATTTGGGTATCGTGTCTGCAATAAGATTGTCAGAACAAAGCCCCTGGCTTTTGGCGGGGACGTGTATCTAGGTTCGCTTGTTTATGAATTGACTTGGGCCATTATTTGTTGCGCTAAGGGAAGATTTGATTTCCTCTTCCTTGGCGTCCTTGGCGGGATTTGCTTTATCATCTCCGACATCTACCTTGCCTATACCTCTTTCGTATCGAATAAGAAAAGGCGCGACTTCTATATCATGGCTACATATTTACTAGCCCAGACATTAATCGCGCTTGGATTCTGCTTTACGCTAATGGCCGCTTAAAGAATCAGGAAGAGCTTTAGTTTTCGCGAAGCGATGCCACGGTGGCTATATTGGTTTTTGATTTCCTTGCTGGCGGTGCCAAAATCGCAATTCCCTTCTTCGCAATGGAAGATGGGGTCATAGCCAAATCCTTGTTCGCCAACCGGTTCGAATAAGATATGTCCTTTGCAAATGCCTTCGAAATACAAAGGCTTGGCATCTTTATTTTGCAAATAGCAAATGCAGCAAATAAATTCGGCTGAGCGATCTTGCTTATGCTCAAGTTCTTTGATGATATTGGCCATCGCTTGCGGATAGCCTCCATATTTTTGGGCATAACGGGAAGTATGGACACCAGGGATGTGGTTTAGGGCATCGACTTCCAAGCCCGAATCATCGGCGATGACGGGAAAAGGGGAGACCGCGGCCAAGGCTTTGGCTTTTAAATAGGCGTTTTCGCGATATGTTGACCCGGTCTCGTCGACTTCGATATCGAGATTTAAATCGGCAGGGGAATACACCAAAAAGCCGAGCGGAAATAAAAGAGAACGATATTCTTCGAGTTTGTGCTTGTTGTTAGTCGCAAGGAGGATCTCTTTTTTCATATTTATTTATAAGAAAACCCTCATTCGAGGGTAACTGGCTCTGGAGCAGGTGACGGGAATCGGACCCGCATAACCAGCTTGGAAGGCTGGTGTTCTACCACTGAACTACACCTGCGCTGGCGGACCATACGAGATTCGAACTCGTGATCTCTTCCGTGACAGGGAAGCATGTTAGGCCGCTACACCAATGGTCCGAGCGAGGGTAATATATCACAACTTGGCCGGACGTGAAATAAAAAATGACTTCAAGAAGAAAAAACCCGCGGTTTGTATCCGCGGGGGAAGCTTTCTTAAGCAATCAAGGCTTCGACGCCAGGCTTGGGAAGAAGACCGACTTGCTCTTTGACTTTTTCGCCGTTTTTGAAGACGATGAGGGTCGGGATAGAGAAGACGTTGTATCTTCTGGCGATGTCACCGAGTTCATCGACATCGACTTTGATGAATTTGACTTCAGGATGTTCTTTTTCGACTTGATCGATGGTGGGGGCTAACATCTTGCAGGGTCCGCACCAGGTGGCGAAGAGATCGACAAGGACGGTGCCTTCCGCGATTTCTTTATCGAATTCTTCTACGGATTGAATTTGCTTTGGCATAGTGAATACCTCCTAGATATGTCCAAATGATACAAAGAAAATCAAAATTAAGATACCTAAATGCACCGGGAAATATGCATAAGAGATGATGCGGAAGGTTTTTGAATCATACCCGCGCTTACCGCTATAAAGATAATAAAGGGGGATGGAGAGCAAACAATAGGTTTGCAATGGCATCGAATAGGGGTCATAGGTGGTGTAACTGATGGCCCAGAAAATTAATGTCACGACGAATAAGGCGGTGACTGAACCGATATTGAGGACCTTTTGATATTCGGGTTCTTGTTTGAATGTATCGAAATCGAGTTCAAGTTTTTTGCAATAGTTACTAGTAATAAGGTTGGAGATGGGACGCACCAAATAGAAGCTTAGGGCCAAGAACATGCCATAAATCCCATAGGCAGGGCGGAACATCAAAGGGAACCAATAGATGGTTGAGGCGTTACGTGTCTCGATAATGACAAGGATATAGGAAAGAATCTCGATGCCAATAGGAAGCAAGGCAAAAAGCTTTTGGGCCTTCGGGCGATAAAGGAAAAATAGCATCAAGGCGATGAGCAATAAATCCGTGATGGGACTAGGTCCGGGATAAGTGGTGTTTGCAAAATCGGGTTGCCGCAAGATGGCATAGACAAAAATGATTTCCGCCACCGTGACAAGCAAATAAAGCGAAGCGATTCTTAGAAGATATTTCCCCCGGCTATGACTATAAAACATACCCTCAACCATCATGAAGACAAATAGAGGGAAAGCAAACCTGCCGATGATATAAAAGATACGGGCGATATCGGGGGCAGCCCCACCGATATCACTAGAATAAAGTCCGATAAAGGTCCCGATATGGGAAAAAGTCATCGTGATGATGGCGATGATACGTAACCAGAATTGGTCAAGGATTTGCAGGTTTTTCTTTTCGTTCATTAGGGAATTAAGGCTATTACGATACCAATGATATTATTCATCGCATGGGCTAGGAAGGAAGCGCCAAACCCGAAACGATCATAGACAAAACAAAGCAAGGCGCCGGCTCCGACATAAGGCGGAAGATTGATTAATTCGATAATCAGTCGCTGACTGTCCCCGAAAGCGTTCCAATCGAAATGAATTAGTCCGAAGACGAGCATGCCTAGGATATAAGCGGCGACTTTGTTGATACGTCCAAGGAAACCAAAGAGTCCGACGCGATAAGCGATTTCTTCAACCAAAGGCCCCAAGATCCCAAATACGAAGACGCTGACAACAGGATAAGAGGCAATCATCGTGTTGATGCGAGACTGATTGCCGTTGGCTGAGGGAGCGATGCCGGCAAGTCGCATCAATGGACTAGCGATAAGATTGTTGTAGAACATATCCATCCCGATGATGAAAGCGACAGCAACGATAGCGGCGACATAAGGGAGCCATCCTTTAAAAGATCTTCCGATTTGCTTTAATAGGGGACGTGCAACGAAAAATAAGGCGATGGACACAGCAAGATAGGCAATTCCGTTGATCGCCAAAGAAACGCCGGCTGAAGAGGAGATTTCGTTTAGCTGGTCAGGACTTGCCCCCGGATTTGCCATGCCAACGATTGCCCCGGCAAAAACAGAGACGATGAGGCTAGCGATTTGAAGTCCGAGGATGCCGATAAGGAAAAGGACGATTTGGCGCCACGGCTCGGCGTGGACTTGATGGAGATAGCCGCGCGCAAAAGCTTCGGTTTCGGTGACCTCCCCACAACGTGGGCATTTTCCTTCGATGGGGTCATATTGACCACCGCAATGGGAACATGTTCTTCGGGCGAAATGATTTTCCATGGCGAAAGTATACCATTTTGGGGAAAACGAGGTTATGAGAAAACATCTCGCGGAGGCTAGCGCGTTGCAACGCGCCCTCATTTACGCGATAATATGCGCATGATACTCGCGAGCGGATTTGACATCAGTGGCCTCATTGATAATTTGGATTTGATTTGGTCAATCGTCTTCTGGTCTATTCTTGGCCTTTTGCTTATTTCGTTTTTCATTGGCTTACTTCGTGGCTGGAAAAGCGGGACATATCGCCTGATTTTCCTTTCCGTCTTGGCCGTAACGTTGCTTGCTTTTCTTGGCGTTTTTGCCGATGTTATCGGCAAAATAGATTTACGTTCCTTTACACAGAATCCGATTAGCTTCACTTTGAATGAGGTAGAGATCAGCGCCAACCCAGGACCTGTTTTCGAAACGGTTCGGGAACTGACCTATAAGGTCCTCAAAGACGCCTTGAAAATCAAGGGCTCGGTTGAGACGCTTCAAAACTATGCCGTCGCATTGACCGCTTCAATGATTCGCCTTGCTCTTATCGCCATAATCGGCATAACGGTTGCTACCGTCGGCTCGTTGCTTTGCTGGATATTGTGGCACATTGCCTTTAAATTCATCATCCCCAAGCCCAAACGTAAGCCGAAATTACGTTGGGTTTCAGGCATTGAGGAAGTGGTTGTCACAGCCTTATGTGGCGTTTTGATGCTCACCCCATTCTCGGCCATTAGCAACTCCACTATTTCTAACATCAATCCCAATTCGATTTCCAGCACAGACGAAACGGTCGTGATGTTTAAAAAAGTGGCCTCAACTTACAACGAATCAATTTTAAATAAAGCTTTCTTTGCTTGGACAAAAGGGGATGGCAGCAGGACCCTTGATGCCCAGTTTGTCGAATTCCTTTGCCAAGTTGACACTGAAACGATGTCGGCAAACATCATCTCCGATTTGGCCAATATCAGCTATGCGGCAGGAAAGATCTTGGATGCGGCTTCGGGGGGAGAAAACGCCAATGGCGAGCTTTCGGGCTTTGCCTTTGCCCCGATTAATTATGCCGGTCACCTGTTGGTAGAGACCCTTACTTTCGCTGGCAATGACGGCATTGGACTAGTCAACGGGCTTGCTTCTTTTGCCTCCGACCTCGCGGTTCATTCAGACCAAGTCGTCTCTTATTTAGGCAACGATATCCAAGACCAACTTGTCACGAAAGAAAAGACCCCTGAGGCTTATCTAAAGAAAGCGGCCCGTTCTTATCGCGCTTTAGCGCAGGCCGAATTCCTTCCGACTATAGTCGATCCCTTCTTTGAAGCGGAGACGCCATATCCTTCTTATGATGACCCCTATGCCTTATTGACCTCGGATTATACCTTGGATTGCTTGCTCGAATTAAAGAAAGACCAGGAGAGCCGTTCCTTTTATGACGGCTTGATAAAAGGTTATATCTATGACCATGGTTCACATGCTTCCTTAAAGACGCTTGCGCCGCTGAAAGAAGATGGCTCTGCCGATGTAAAGGCGATGAATGACATCTCTTATCTTGATGAAGCGGTCACGGTCGTCACCTTCCTTAACCGGGCCAACCACATCGATGCCGATTTCACAAAACAGTTGATTCGCTACGCTTCCGAAGGAGGCAGCAACCAAAGCTCTTCCACCGATCTTAGTAGCCTCCTTGCTATGGCGATGAGGGCATTAGCCAATAATAGCGAGGCTTTAGCCGATGCTTTGATTGGGCCTCGCGACGAACAAGGCGAACCAATCACCGGATATCGTGGACTTTCTAGTAAAGGCTGCTTAATGGATTCAGGCTTAATCAATGCCGCTTTCCCCGCTCTTTTGGAATTGGCTGGCAACGTCCTTTCTAATGCCACCGACTCTACCGTCGATATCTCCGAAGTGGCGAATGCTCTTTCTGATCCAAACTGGGAGATTTTAGTTAAGAATAACAAACGCGAACTTGGGGCTACCTTAGATGTTTTGCTACGTCTAACCCAAAACCCCTATGCCGGTAGCTCTAACCAAGAAAAAGTCACCTATGGCCAGTCGATTGCCGATACCGGGAAAGCTTTCCTCCGTGATTTCAGCAAACACCCCGGCGTTGACCTTGATCCTGAAAAGCACCTTTATGATTTCGATGGCAAATTAGGCAGTAGTTTGATGTATGCCATTTCGGGCTTAGACAAATCTAAAGCCCTTGCCGCTTTGGTCCCTGCCTTTGCCGAAAACGCGATTAACAATATCGACCTATTTAAGGGCGATAATCCGCTTACTTTCGATTTCCATCCCATTGATAGTCAAGGTAATTCGATTCTTGGTATTGAACTTGCTAAGATTCTTTCAATTGTCGCTCAAGCTCCTCACGTCTTCCCAATTTTCCTTAGAAGCGGGACTTTCAGCGTCAATTCCATCTCCACCGCGATGATGAATCACGAACAGGAATTCGTCAAAATTTTAGATGCCTTTGCCGGGTCTAAAATCGCTAACCCCGTGATCAATGGCAATAAAAACGTGAACATGATTCGCCTATTCAATAGCCTATTTAAGGGGCTTGAAATCGAATCATCCTTAACCGAAAACGACCTTAACGACGTCGCCCTTGTCAATACCTATGATGGGGAAGACGGCAATATCGTGTCCTATTTAAGCGGCAACATCGTAGCAGGCAAGGAAACCGAGGATTATTATCTCATCAATGCCGTCGCCGGCGTCATGAATAGCGGCGTTCTTAACGCTTTACAAACGATTACCAATACCAATGAAATCCTTGCCAATTTGGGCGAAGCCGATATGGAAGGTATCTTCTCCTCACTTGGCGGGTCGGTCATTTTACGCAAAGTCATGCCAGCTTATTTAGATGCCAAGATTTTAGATGACATGCTCAATTCCGCGGGTGACGTGAGCTTGAAGAAAATGGGCGTTAGCTTCACTAACCTTACCACCAAACAGCAATGGGCTAGTGAAGGGGCTCGTTTCCAATCGATGATCGATCTTATCACCAAAGGTATCGATTTATCCGATTTCGATTTATTCAAAGACGGCGTCAACCTTGTCGATTTGATGGATACATTATGCGATAGCCGCATGTTTATGCCCCTTGCCTCCTCCATCGAAAACCCTGACCCGAGGTTGGTGTTTACCGATGAATCCGGAACCCAATATTATTATGTCTTCCCCTCTTATTTCTCGCAGAAGATTCTTTCCGCAGCCGGCAAAAGCAATCTTTATATCTTCCAAGATGAAAACCCCAATGGGACGACTTCGGAAGAAAAATGCTCTGCCTTTGTTTCGTCTTGTTTGGATCTTAACGAACCCGCGAAATGGAAATTAAACGATGCTGGCACGGGCGAGCTCGATTATTTGAAGACCATCTTCATCGATTTGAAGGCGCTTGGTAGTTTCGATGCCCTTAGCGAACTCGATGATCAATCCATCCCGAAGATGCGTTCTGCCTTGAAGCACATGGAGGAATCCTATTGCTTCTCAACCGTCTCCGTTGCCAATGCCTTAGGCAAGGCAATGGAAAAAGTCGGTGGGAGTGGGGATATCGATTTCTCCGCCGCCCATACCGCTTATTTCTATGACACCAATCGCGGCGAAGGTTATAACCGCGAGGCTACTGTCACCGAGAAGAAGGCTCAAATCGACCATTTGATGGGTGTCATGTCGATTCTTTATGACCCCCAATATGGATTTGCCAAAGATGGTAAAATCGATCTTTCTAATATTAGCCTAGGCAAACTTTCCACTGAATATTTCCTCCGTCCTTTCCTCGAAAATTCATTTGAATCGGAAGTTCTCCATAGCCGTGACGAGACTTTCTTAGCGACGATTGAAGCGACCGTGTTTGAACAAATCATGGGCTCGCTTGCCGTCAATTCCTCCATCTATGGCATGGATACTTCTCGTTTCAATTGGAAGAGCCCCCTTTCGTTAATGGAAGACACATCCCATAAGAACCTCGGGTATCAATCCACCTCCTCCATCTTTAGCATCATTAAATCGACTTCCGATGCCGAATGGCCAAGTGAAATCGACGATTTATGCGATCTTATCGATTTCCTCCAAAAGAGTGAATTTATCAATGACAAAGGCGATTTCAGCGCCTCTGCCTTAAATGATATCGGCTCTTATTTTGGCTCAGATCCCAAAATAAAAGAACAAAAGAAAGAAAACCTTAACACGATGATGAGCGGCGTCAATAATGTCGAATTATTCCGTCGCGCCTTACCCCGTTACCTCCAAAATGCCATTAATGACGGTAAGTTCAGCGGCAGCTTAGGCAATGACCTAAAATGCACCGATTTCTATTACCACGTGAAGCATTATGGAAGCGATATGGATTATGGCGCCTATCCGCAGAACGAAATCGATAGCCTCATCACCATCTTCTCCGAGTTAGGTAGCTCCACCGATATCGATATGAACGACACCCGTTCTTTAGATGGCGAGGCTTTATCTAAGGCCTTAGCCGAGATGGAACATACCGGTTCATTTAATGGCAACAAGGAGAAAGCGGCGAGCATCTTCGCTTCTGGCGATCCCCATGTTGGCCATACCGCCTTTGCCAATATTCTTGCTGATGTCTTAAATGCCGATGCATTAAAGGATTATTTCTTCTATGCGAGTAGCCCCAAAGACCAACACCACGTCTCCAATAGCGATTATTCTTCCTCTTTAACCAAAGCCATTTATATGGTCGATACCTATTGCGCGAACAATTATTCGGAGCCTGCAAAAGGCAGCGAAAAGATTGCAGAACTTGGCCGTTTCATTAATTTTATCGCTTCTGAAGAGATGGCTATGTATATGGGTTCTAGCGGCACTTCCTTCGACCAAATGGATGGTGTCACTTTAGGGGATTTACTCCATGCCTTAAACGAGACCACCTTCTATCGCGATTGCGTCCCCGCCGCCTTAGATAAGAGCATCAATGCGGATGGAACTTATAACATCGATGGCATTGACCTCTCTTTAACCAATCTTTATTTCTCTTATTATTGGGTGAATGAAGATGGCTCGATTAAGGCTGCGGCTTCGACCCGGCCCGATTATGAAGTTCCTTTCTATGATCCTGAAATCGATCAGCTTTCTTACATCATCGGAACCTTAAAAGACAACAAGGATGCCATGTCTTCCTTTGATGTCTCCTCCTTTGACCCGATGGTCTTAAGGAACTTGCTCCGCGAAATGGTCGATTCTTATTGTTTCCATGAAGCCGGCGTTAACCTTTCCAGCCCATCTTATAAGACGGCTTGGTTCAAATTTGACGATTCGTATCAATTCGTTGCTTCCGGGAATGTTGATTTACGCCGTAACGATTTAACCGTCTTTGAGCAATTCGTGCAGAAGATTTATCTTGATTCCAAGCTTTATGAGAAGAATTTCTCCTTGAGTTCAAGCGAAGCTGACCTCGCCTTATATCTAGAAGCCGCCAAAGGAACATCCGGATCCTATGGTATTGGTTTAGGAAGCGACGAAGAAAGCATCATCGCCTCCGCTTCAAAGATTAAACTCCATGACAATATCGTCGCCTTTAACGAGCATACGCTGACCGATGTCAAAAACGCTCTTATCACAACTAGGTGGGGCGATGAAATCGATGCCCTTACTACCGACGGGCACCCTCATACTCCGAGGATTGACCAAAGCGAGCCTGACGATTCTTTCGTTGGCTTAATCGAAATCATCCAAAAGCTTGGCATCGCTTCATCTGGAACAATCGAACTTGGCAACTCCAACTTAAATGGATATGAGCCCAATGAGCTTTATTATCTCTTTAATTCCATCAACGACCTCTCCATCGTTAACGAAGTATTGCCCAATTCTTTTGCCGGCTTCATTTCGGGTAAGGGTAGCTCTAGCGATGGGTTTGGCTTAGACAAATATAGTAAGGACGAAGTTTCCTATGGAAGTGGGGCGATTTCTTCGATCGCTTATGACGTGAACGATTATGGCTTGGCCAATACGTTATCCTTTACTTATTCGGGTGCCGATTTGAGTGATGCTTCATTAGGGTTGCTTCACGTTAATTATGGAGGCGAAGACGTCACTTCTTTGACTTCCATTAGCAAAGACGGGTCGGTTTACACTTTGAATGTTGAGAAGATTCCTGGCTCGTTCACCGTTTCTGCCGAAAGCGGTGAGACTTTTGATGATGTCAAGGTAACTTTCGACCGTGCCGATTATCGCCAAGACCAGAAGACATATGAACTGTTCGGTATCCGTTCCTTGTATTATTTCTTCGCCTCGACCTTCCGCGGCATGAAAGTCGGTGATTCTTACTACTATTCCTTCGATAGCGATTCCGAACTTGGCGAATTCTTGGAAGAGAATCCCACCAATACACCCGAAAAGACCAAGTTCAAGCATTCGACTTTCGGGTTGCTCAATTTGGTCATCGGTTCGGGTTTATATGAACGTGAATTCCTTAATGCCAGTGATTCTTACCGCGCCAAGGACTACTTCTTATATAATTTGCTCACGGTTAACGCCAACGTTGCCTATATCGGTGACTTCAAATATTCCTTTGTTTCTGATTTTGGAACCTTTGGGCTACAAGATGTTTATGATTCGGCGGTTGGACTAAATCAATTGACCGAAGTCTTGAAGAATGCCGACCCCGATATCGAAATCGCCAACGAGAAGCGCTTCTGCTTCGAGCAAGCCGCCTATTTGGATCAATTCTGTTCCGATTTGGGCTTTGCCGGTGCCTTCGCCGAAAACGTCTATTACCGTAATTATCTTGGACAGCGTCCTGATGCTTATGCTGCGACTAGCCCGACTGATTTCATGATGTTAGTCGAAGATGGAACGATCGCCTCAGATGCTACCGGTTATAGCCATATCGTTGGCTTTACCAAGACCCATGATTCCTTCGTTGGTTCTGGGTATCAAATCCACCTTTATGGCACCAAAGAAGGTGCAGCCAACACCAATTTCGTGACTTCCAGCGACCCGATTAATGAGCCTGGCGAAATGATTAAAGGCATTGAAAGCGGCATCGTTAAGAAATTTGCCTATGGCTATGCTAACGCGGTGAATGAGACGAACCGTAATTATAAGGTTCCGACCTTCAGCCCGACGATTTCTTCGACGACTTATTATATGGATGCTTCCCGTAGCGCTTATATCGCTCCCGTTAGCGATGCCTTGGATTACCTTGGCACTTATGAAGAGGCCTTCTCACCCGATAGTGGCTATAGCGTCCTAGGCGCGTTAAACCGCGTTTGGACATTCCTTGAAGAATCTTCCCGTAGCGGCAGCGGGCTTGATAAAGAGGCCCTTGCTGATGCCATTGCCAATTTTGCAGGTGCAAGCACCTATGCTAGCGAACTCGTCAATCGCTTCTATCTTGGCGAAGGGTATGACCGACTTTGTCGCACCAATAGCTCTTATATCCCGAACTTCTTCGATAACAACAATGTCTACTTCGACTTTGTGGGTAACCATAACATCGCCGCTGGAACTGGCGATTTGCCCTTTAGCTATACCGGACTCGCTAATATTGTGAGGTCCCATCTTTGATATGGCGTTTATCCCACTTGCTAAGAGCTATGGGCAATACAAATGCCTTGGCTCGGAATTTGATTGCGAATTAGGACCCCTTTTTCGCGAAGAAGATTTCAAGGCGATTTATGATGCCTTTAAGAAGAAATTTCCTAAGGCCGATCATTATCCTTACGGTTTTGTTATCGGCTCCTATAGCAAAAGCAGCGACGATGGTGAACCTGGGTCTTCGGCCGGGAGGCCTTTAGCTTCTTTGCTTGAAGAACGTAAAATCGACGGTTATCTCATCGTGGCTCGTTATTTTGGCGGGACAAAGTTAGGCATTCCCCGTTTAAGACGGTCGATTTTAGAATCGGCTGAAGCGGCGATTAAAGAGGCTAAATTAGGGGAAGAAGCAGGAGCTTTCCAATATGAAATGGAACTCGAATATAGCCAATATGAGACGCTTAAACATTTCGCCCCGAGATATGGTTACGAATTAAAAGAAACCGATTTCGGCATAAAAGTGAAAACAAAATTGTTAACAAGTGTTAAACTTACCGAGGTCTTCCCTAAAATCGGCCTAGACGAAACCCTTCTGCAGGAAGAAAAAATCATCCACATCATCAAGGAGGTCAAACATGATTCCCGTTAGCGAATATCAATCCCGCCGCAAGGCATTATTATCGAAGATGGAGGATAACTCCATCGCCATCATCTTCTCCGGATACCCCAAAAAGTGTTCCGCCGATGAAGATTATCCATTTGAGGTGAACCGTAATTTCTATTATCTCACCGGCATCGCCCAAGAAGACTCCAGCCTTCTTTTATATAAGGTTGAAGGAGAAGAAAGAGAATATCTTCTCATCTCACCTTTCGATCCTTTAAAAGAGAAGTGGTATGGAAAGAAATTGACGGTTGATGAAGCTTCCGTCAAATCCGGCATCCGTAACGTTTTGCTAAACACCGCCCTTCATGCCCGCGTCGACGCGGCGATTCGCGGTTCCTATAGCGATTTCGGAGCCATCAAAAAGGTCTATTTGGATTTAGAAAAAGAAAATAAGGTCGGCCAGGAAACCTATATTGAGGATTACCAAAAATCCCTTCTTGCCGCTTACCCTGATATCGAAATCAAAGATGCCTGTAACGATATCGTTAGCCTCCGCATGGTTAAATCGGAAAACGAAATCGGCGAATTCCGTCAAGCGATTGAAGCAACCCGTTTAGGTATCCAAGCCGCCATGGCCAAAATCGCCCCTGGGGTCAAAGAATATGAGGTAGCCGATCAATTCCATCACACCATCAACGATGTCTCCGGTTACCAAGGATGCGCCTTCCCCACGATTCTCGCTAGCGGGGTCAATACCACTTGCCTCCATTACCCGACGCCATTAGCCACGATAGGCAAAGACGATGTCGTCTTAATGGATTTAGGTTCCCGCCACAATTTCTATTGCGCAGACGTTAGCCGCACCGTCCCTGCCAATGGAAAATTCTCCGATCTCCAAAAAACCATTTATTCGATTGTCCTTGCTTGCAATAAAGCCGTTGCAAATTATGCAAAACCTGGCTTAACCATCCGCGATTTGCAATCTTTTACGATTGAATTCCTTGCCAGCGAATGCCTTGATAAAGGGTTAATCAAAGAGAAAGAGCAAATCAAAGAATATTATTTCCATGGGGTCTCCCACCATATCGGTTTAGATACTCATGACCCGGGAAGCCGCGACCTTCCTCTTCGTGAAGGGAACGTCATCTCGGACGAACCTGGTCTATATTTCAAAGAATTAGGCATTGGGGTTCGCATCGAAGACGATCTTCTGATCACTAAAGATGGAGCCGAGGTATTAACCGCCTCGATCATGAAGGAGATCGATGATATCGAAGGTTTCTATCGCTTAAGGAAATGACGGACATCCCGTCATTTTCTTTTCCCCATAGGGGAACTAACCTGCTATAATCAAGCCATGAAGAAGTATATCTTGGCGATAGACCAAGGCACGACCTCGACCCGTGCCGTTTTTATCAATTCCAAAGGCGAGGCTGTTTATAAGGCTCAGCGCCCCGTGGATTGCTTATTCCCCAAACCCGGGTGGGTTGAAGTCGACGCCGACCGTGTATGGATTTCCGTTATTGACGTCATTAACGAACTCCTCGTCATTTCCGGGGCCAAGATGAGCGAGGTCGCCGCGATTGGGATTACCAACCAACGTGAAACCACCATCGTCTGGGAAAAAGAAAGCGGTAAGGCGGTTCATAATGCCATTGTCTGGCAATCGAAGCAAACCCAAGAACTTTGCGAAGAAAGAGAATCCTATACCGAATTCATCCAATCCAAGACAGGCTTAAGGATGAATCCTTATTTTAGCGCCTCCAAGATCCGTTATATCCTTGACCATATCCATCATGGGCAGGAAAGAGCCGAGCGCGGTGAACTTCTTGCCGGCACGATTGATACTTGGCTCATTTATAAGATGACTGAAGGGAAATCCCATTTTACCGATGTTTCCAATGCCTCAAGAACGATGCTTTTCGACATCTTTAAAATGGAATACGACGAAGAGCTTTGCAAATTATGGGATATCCCCATGAAGATGCTTCCTGAGGTCAAAGATAATTCTTGCGATTTCGGGGAGGCTAGCTTCTTCCCTGGCGGCGTCCATATCTGTGGCGTTGCCGGTGACCAACAAGCCGCTTTGTTTGGCCAATGTTGCTTTGAAAAAGGCGAATCCAAGAACACATATGGAACCGGCTGCTTCATGCTGATGAATATCGGTGATATCCCCGTTATTTCCACTCAAGGCTTATTGACGACAGTCGCGTGGCGATTTGGCGGGAAGACCACTTATGCCCTTGAAGGCTCGGTCTTTATCGGTGGGGCATTGGTCCAATGGTTACGTGACCAAACCCGCTGGTTCGAAGACTCCTCCGACTCTGAGTATTATGCCAATAAGGCAAAACCCCATTCCGGTGTTTATTTCGTCCCGGCTTTTGTTGGGCTAGGCACACCTTGGTGGGACGATGATGCCCGCGGCGCGATATTTGGCCTAACTAGAGGCACTGGGAGACACGAGATTTCCCGTGCTGGGCTTGAATCTATCGCCTATCAAAGCAAGGATGTTATCGAGACGATGAAACGCGAAGCCGGCTTATCCTTACCTTCTTTACGTGTCGATGGTGGGGCTTCGGCCAATCATTTGATGATGCAATTCCAGGCCGATATCCTCGAATGCGAAGTCCATTTGCCTAAATGCTTAGAGACAACCGCCTTAGGTGCTGGATATTTGGCTGGCTTATATTGCGGTTTCTGGAAAGATTTGGATGAAATCCGTGCGACCCATTCCATCGACAAAATCTATAAGCCCAAGATGAAACATAGCGAAGTCGAAGAGATTTACGAAGGATGGCTCGAAGCCATCAAAGCGACGCGCGCCTTTAAACCCAAATCCCGGTAAGATGAAGAAGAACCCTCTTTATGAAAATGCGATTATTATCGCCCCTGAAAGCGAGGGTTCTTTTTTCGCCTCCTATCGCATGGCCTTCCCCGAGGTCAAATTCGATTTGATTACGGTCGAAGCGGCGGAAGCGATGTTTAAAGGGGAAGGGCCTGACCCTTTCCTTTATTTTAAAGGGCGTAACATCGTGATTCGCGGCTACCAAGATGGTAAGCGAATCGCGAACGTTTTAGAGCCCTTACCCAACATCTGTGTGTCCTGGGACATATTTAACTAAGAGAAAACCTGCTCCATAGGGTTTCTTTTTGCCCTTGAAGCAAGGTAAAATACTTTTATGGAAGCCAAAGAAGCCTTTTTCTCATTCCTCGATTCCTTAAACCTAGCCAAGGACAATGACCGGGAATTCCTATTCGCGGCATTTAATTACGCCTTTGAAGGTTCTAAGGATTTTAAAGATGTGACGCCTTTATCTTCAATGGGCGTCAATCCCGTTCAACTAGCTCTTTATTTAGTCAATGAGCATATCTTTTATCTTGCCACTCACCCGGATAGAACCGAGGAAGACGTGATAAAAAACGAGGACTATATGCATTTTCTCGCCTCCATTTCCTTAGATAAATATTACACCAACGAAAGGCTTGCTTACCGAGTGGGGAATTTAACGAATCGTTTTGACCCCACCATGTCAACGATTAACCTCTATTTGAATTTCATTTTGGGGATGCTTTCCCGTTATCAGCAAGGCGACCCTAACCACACATTGATCATCGACGTCATGATGAAAGGTTTCCAAATGGCCAAATGCGTCGCCGATTTGCTCGAAGGCGGATTTGAGACCGAAGCTTTCTCCACTTGGAGAACCTTGCATGAAAACGAATGCATCGTCACTTGCTTGGTCCGTTATGGGCAGAGTGTCATCGAAGCTTATCTTCGCCATATCAAATATGGGATCGCCTTTAGAGGCGGGGTGCCTAGCAAAGAAGAGACCGATGCCATCTTCGTCGACATCAAAGCGAGGATGAAGGAAGTCGATTTAAAATCCAAGGATATGAAACGTTTCATCGAATATGGCTGGTTGCTCGGGGTTCCCGATGTCATGAAAATCGAGGGCTTCAAATTCAATTTCCGCGATGGGGTCGAACGCGTAGCCGGCTTATCTTCCTATTCGAAAGTGTATGAGATGTCCTCCGAGATCGCCCATAGTTCCCCTCTTCTCATCTATTCGCGGAAAAACTATTTCTTCTCGGTGACGATTCTAAATCTATATGAATCTTTCTTCCGCTTGGAAAAATTCTTCTCCTCTTTATATATGGCCACCACGGGGGAAGAAGAGAAACAATCCTATGCCAGAATGAGGGCCCTTTATTATGGGGAAATCCTTGCCGCATATGAATTGGAGAAATCCAAATTCATGGCCCAAAACAAGCAAAGCAAAACCGAAGGATAAAGAAAAAGGCTTCGACTTACGGAGCCTTTTTAGTTGGGTTTTGCGACCTTTTTATACGTCGGCGTAGCACGAACCGCCGATGAATTCTCGCATTAAGGAATTAGATGGAATCCATTCTTCATCGAGGTCGAGGAAGTATTTGAGCATCTTCAACAAACGCTGGGCGACAAGGTAATTGGGGGATTCGGTGCCAATCGCATTTAATAAAGGGATCGCATATTTACGCATGATGGGGAGCTCATAAGGAAGGATCGAATTATAGACGAAGTCGCTTCCTTCTTGGGTGGCGTAAATCCATTTGAATTCGCCAGCCCTTACCGAGGGCCACATGCTCAAAGTTTCTTCGGCTGAGGCATTACGGAATTTATAGTCGCGGACAATGCGACGGACCAGACGCAAATCAGTCAAAGAGACGGGGTTATGGTCATCGAGGTTAAGTTGGCTATGGGGAGAGATGAAGATCTTGAATTTGGCGGATTTAGGAACCCCGGCGGTCATCCGTTCATTCAAAGCATGGATACCCTCAATGATAATCGGCTCGTTTTTACCGACTTTGAGCTTGCGCCCGGGAACGCGTTTCCCCAAATTGAAGTCAAAACGAGGTAAGGTGATTTCATCCCCGTTAATCAAGTCAACCATATTTTGGTTAAATAATTCGATATCAAGGGCTTCGATGGATTCCAAATCAGGCTTTCCATCTTCGCCAACGGGGCATTCTGAACGTGGCAAATAATAGTCGTCTAAGGAAATACGGACGGGCGAAATGCCACGGGATAGTAATTCGATGCGAAGGCGGTTGGCAAAAGTGGTCTTCCCGGAGGAGGAAGGTCCGGCGATACAAATTAATGAGATTTCATCAATATCATCTTCGATGAGCTGGCCAAGTTCGCAAAGCATGCGGTTATGACGGGCCTCGCACAGATTAATCAATTCAATCGCGCCTTTTTGCTCAATGGATTTATTGATGGAGGCAACGGTGGAAAGACCGACGGTTTTGCTCCAGTCATGGAATTCACGTAAGGTGCGGTTGAAGGTAGGGGCATCTTCGAAAGAAGGAATGGCGCCGCCTTTTTCGGCGCGCGGATATTGAAGCATGAAGCCAGGGGCATATAACCGTAATTTATATTCATGGATATAACCGGTGGAAGGAACCATTGGGGAGAACATGTAATTCAAATAGCCATCGCATTCATAAAGATGGACGGTTTTTTCTGGGCGGTAGGGAAGAATCGCCAGTTTATCGAGCTGGCCTCTTTCCCTATAGATTTCGGCGGCTTCTTCGGTTGTGACGACCATCCGTTTCAACGGATAATCAGCAGCGATGATGTTTTCGATTTCGTGATTGATGCGAAGGAGCATCGCGGTGTTGGCCGTATAGCCTTCGGAAAGGATATGGATCGATAAAGAACGCGACACGTTATAGGCAAAACGGATTTTCATGTCCGGATAGCACCTAGCAAAAGCCATCGCGGTGACATAGCGAAGCGAGGCCTCGTAGACCTTCATCGCTTCCGTGTCGGAAGTCGTCAAAGTGGTAATCTCACAAGCGTTTTGGATTTCAAAATTAAGGTCACGTACCCTCTGGTTTACCCTTGCGGCAACGACTCTTTTATTTGGATCCCTGCCATTAATCAAATCAACAATCGGGGTCCTTTTGGTTAAGCGCATCTTAACGCCGTCTAAAACAATATCGAATTCCATAGATGACCTCCTTCAGGTCCGAGCATTATAAATTGTAAGCGGTTACAATGCAATAAACATCAAGAATATAAAGTTAATGTTTTTGAGGGAGAAACCGTTTTCAAAAGAGCCGTTCCCATTGACTTAGTCAATGCCCATTGCCTAAAATATTGCGCGGTAAAAATTATGTCTTTTTCCTCAGCTTATGCCAAATGGTCCGATTTGAAGAAGAACGTCTTCATTCTCTGCGTCATCGCTTTCATTGGAGCCCTTGTCTGCATCGGCTTTATCTTTGCTGATAATATCGGCGTCCTTCTTGGCTGGCTTTTAGGCTCTGCCATTAATCTTTTCTCCTACATCACCATCGCCAAAGGCAGCTCGTTCATCCTTGACCCCGGCGATAGCAGGGGGCGTAAAGCCGTCTTGTCTTCCGTTTTCGCCATCCTTCGCCTTTTCTTATATGCCGGTGGTCTTGTCCTTGCCGGCTTTGCCTCTTTCCGCTGGGGAACTTTGTCGCATGGCTATTGTAACTTGATTTCCCTTGCCCTTGCTTATATGCCGACTTGGATTGTTTTGTTGATCGTGACCTTTGTCCGCGGGCATAAAGAGAGCAAACCCATCGAAGAAAAGAAGAAGGAGGATCAGGAATGACCTTTCTTCCTTTCCTTGCTTCTGATCCCGTCGGGGATATGATCGCTTCCTTCCAGGATCCGACGTTCCGCCTTTCCGGAGCGACGATTTCTTCCTTGATGGTAATGGGTATCGTTTTGATTTTGGTCATTATCGTCGGTATCCAAGCCCGTCATCATGACCCCATGAAACCCGAACGCGGTTTACTTTTGGTCGCGACCGGATTTTATGAATGGTTGGAAAATTGGACAGAATCGATAATGGGAAGGAAGCCGCGGAACTGGCCAGGGTATTTCTTCGGGCTTTTTATCTACTTGTTCCTCGCTTTTATTTGGTCGATTACGGGTTTACCTTCGATTATCGATACCCTCGTTATCCCATTAACCCTTTCAACGGTCATGTTTATCTTGATTCAGGCGACGGGTATCCGTTATCAGAAATGGAGATATTTCCATCGCTACGTCGAGCCGATTTCCATCTTCCTCCCCATTAACTTGGTGACGATGTGGACACCGATTATTTCTACT
>CAJOML010000002.1 GCA_905235705.1 uncultured Bacilli bacterium
GCAATCTTGACGAGTTCGCCGACGCCATCGACATCGATGGTCTGGAAGGGGTCGAATTCGTAGATCTTGCGATCATAGTAATAGGGGAGGAATTGACCGGAGTCATCACGGGAGAAGCCCATGGTGAGCTGGGTGAGGTCGTTGGTGCCGAAGGAGAAGAATTCAGCTTCTTTGGCAAGATCACCAGCACGGAGAGCGCCTCTCGGGATTTCGATCATGGTGCCGACATGGTAGACAAGCTTCTTGTCGTGCTTAGCCATTTCGTCTTCGACGGCGGCAACGACAGTCTTCTTGGCCCACATGTATTCTTTGAGTTCGCCGGCAAGAGGAATCATGATTTCGGGCTCGACGTCTTTGCCAAGTTCAGCGGAGGCCTTGTAGGCGGCTTGGATGATGGCGCGGGCGAGCATCGCATAGATTTCAGGATAAGCGACGCAGAGACGGATACCACGGAAGCCCATCATCGGGTTGGCTTGATGGAGCTGGTTGATACGGTCTTTGACCTTTTGCTCAGAGACATTGAGCTTTTCAGCGATGTCTTTGATGTTCTTCTCGTCGGTGATTTCGGGGAGGAATTCGTGCAGAGGTGGATCGAGTAAACGGATGTTGACGAGAGAATCGGGGTTAGCCATATACATCTCGTAGAAGTCACCGATCATGAAGGGACGGATCCTTTCAAGGGCGGCTTCGCGTTGTTCGGTGGTGTCAGAGAGAATCATCGAACGCATATTGAGGATACGGTCATCGGCGAAGAACATACGTTCAGTACGGCACAGACCGATACCTTCGGCAGCGAAGCGGTTGGCGTTATGAGCATCCTCGGGGGAGTTGCAGTTGGCGCGGATTTTGAGGCGGCGATATTTATCGGCCCAGCCCATGAGGCGGCCGAAGTCACCACCAAGGTCGGCGGGAACCATCTTGATTTCGCCTTCATAGACGAGACCAGTGGAACCGTTGACGGAGATAACGTCGCCTTCTTTGAAGACGCGGTCACCGACTTTGAGGGTCTTAGCTTCTTCATCGACAACGATTTCGGTGGCGCCGGCAACGCAGCATTTACCCATGGAACGGGCGACGACGGCGGCGTGGGAAGTCATACCGCCACGAGCGGTGAGGATGGCTTCGGAGTTGACCATACCGATGATGTCTTCAGGAGAGGTTTCGGAACGGACGAGGACGACTTTCTTGCCGGCATCATGCCATTCTTTGCATTCTTCGGCGGTGAAGACGATGGCGCCAGTGCCAGCACCCGGGGAAGCGGGGAGACCATGAATGACAGGTTCATGGGCGGCGAGGTCTTTGGTGTCGAAGGTGGGGTGGAGGAGGTCGTTAAGTTGTTTCGGTTCAACGCGGAGAACGGCTTCCTTTTCATCGATCAAACCTTCGTCGACGAGATCGCAAGCGATCTTGAGAGCGGCACGAGCGGTACGCTTGCCGTTACGGGTTTGTAAGAAGTAGAGAACGCCTTTTTCGATGGTGTATTCCATGTCTTGCATATCGTGGAAGTAGTTTTCCATACGAGTGATGGTGGACATGAATTGTTCATAAACTTCGGGCATACGACGTTTGAGTTCGTCGATGTGAAGCGGAGTACGAACGCCAGCGACGACGTCTTCGCCTTGGGCGTTGGGGAGGAATTCGGCGTAGATCTTCTTTTCGCCGGTTCCAGGGTCACGGGAGAAGGCGACGCCGGTGCCGGAATCTTCACCCATGTTGCCGAAGACCATCGATTGGACGTTGACGGCGGTACCCCATTCATAGGGAATGCCATTCATCTGACGATAGACGTTGGCGCGGGGGTTGTCCCAGCTGCGGAAGACAGCGGCGACAGCTTCGCGGAGTTGTTCATAAGGATCGGTCGGGAATTCTTCGCCGAAGACGGATTTGTAGTATTCCTTGTATTTGGCGACGAGGCCCTTGAGTTGCTCGGTCGTAACTTCGGTATCGAGCTTATAGCCATTTTGTTCCTTGAGTTCGTCAAGCATCTTGTCCATCGCGGTTCTGGGGTGGCCTTTAGCGATGTTGGTGAACATCAAGATGAAGCGGCGATAGGAGTCCCAGGCGAAACGGTCATTGCCGGCGAATTTGGCGAGCTTTTCAACAACGACATCGTTGAGGCCGAGGTTGAGGATGGTGTCCATCATGCCCGGCATTGATTGCCTGGCGCCGGAACGGACGGAGACGAGAAGGGGCATGACACCCTCTTTTTCGCCACCAAAGGACTTGTTATTGCTTTCTTCGATTCCGTGAACGTGGGCGACGACGTCGTTCCAAACATAATCAGGAATCTGTTTTCCGCAATCATAGTAAAGATTGCAAGCTTCAGTAGTGACAGTGAAGCCGGCGGGAATATTAATTCCAGCGGCAGTCATTTCAGCAAGACCGAAGCCTTTTCCGCCAAGGATGTCCTTGCCCACTTTGCTTTCATGGGCTTCCTTGAAGGAATAAACGTATTTCTTTTCTGCCATTTTTTCCTCCTAATAGCATTAGGCCTTTTGGCCAACGAAATTAATATATCATACCTTGGCTTATTCTTAGAATAAGAAAAAGCAAAAAACATCTAAATTGATGGAAACGGGGCAAAAAAGAGAGGAGAAAAAGAAAAACGAACCCGTTTGGGTCCGTCTTTATTGATTGATTTTGTAGATGGCTTGTTTGCCTGCCCTAGCTTGTAGATGCTTCCAAAGAATCTGCATGATCAGGTGGTCAAAGCCCATATGGAGATCTTCGGTGATTTGCATATCGTCGACGGGGACGTGGAGATGATAATCGGCCATTTTGTCGATTTTGCCTCCGGCATAGCCGGTTGTGGCAATGATAGTCGCGCCTACTTCTTTAGCGTATTCGACGGCTTTGACGACGTTGTGGGAGTTACCTGAGCCTGAAATGGCGAGGACGACATCTTCTTTTTTCAAACGGTCTTTTAGTTGATAGACGAAGACGTTTTCGAAGGAATCGTCGTTAGCGATAGCCATCAAGGTGGGTAAGTTATCGTTTAAGCAAACCATTTTGAATTTGCGGTCAAGGTCATAGCAGGTGCCTTTGTTGAAATCGCAAACCATATGGGAGGCGGTCGCAGAAGAACCGCCATTGCCAAAGACATAGACATAGACACCCCGATCATAGGCGTCTAATAAGACGTTAATGACGCGGTTAATTTCTTCTTTGTCGAGGGCCTGGATGGTTTCGATCTCGCGACGGTAGTAGTCTTCGATGTCTTTGATAAAGTCCATTTATTTTTCCTCCGAAAGGATATGTTCCACCGCTTCTTCGAGGGTGTTGCAAATGAAATCCGGCTTGGCGTCAGCATATTTCCCATATGGAAGAGGGTCGCCACCAAGGAGAAGGACGGTTTTGCATCCGGCGTTGATTCCGGTTTGCACGTCTTGGGTGGTATCGCCAATCATCCAAGAGGATTTGAAGTCGATGTTATATTTGCGTTGGGCTTGTTTTAGCATGCCAATCCCGGGCTTACGGCAATCGCAATGGATTTTGTATTCGGGGCGTTCGCCAGGGAAACCTTTGTCGGGGTGATGGGGGCAGAAGAATAAGTCGTTTAGATAGGCGCCTTCTTTGCCGAGTTCGGTCTCAAGTTTGGCATGGATTTCGCTTAATTCGGCAAGGGTGGTCTCGCCACGGGCGACGACGGGCTGATTGGTGACGCAGATGGCAAGATAGGGGGAATTGTTGATTCTAGCAATCGCCTTAGGGGCGCTTGGGATAAGGCGTAATTTATCTTTGTTGGTGACGAAATCGCCGAAGATATTAATCGTGCCATCGCGGTCTAAAAAGATACATTTTTGGGGATTTTGCAGGTTTTTCGCAGCAACTACGCCATTTTTGACATCGTTAGTGACGGCTTCATAACGGTCAGGGGTTCCGCAGTCTTTGACATATTCGCTTGAACGATAGGCATAGACTAAGCCTGAATCAACGGATGGGGCGAGAAGTTCTTTCTCAAAGTCCATCTTGATGGGTTCATCCATGTCTTCGAAGGTCTCAAGCAATTCTCCTCCGACGACATAAAGCCCGGCGTTTGTGATGTTGCGGTAAAAGAAGTCACGTTTTTCTTTTTTCGATAAAACGCGAAGCACTTTGTCTTCGTCGTCAACGACCAAAAGGTCGGAATCGTAAGGGTGGGAATTAGGATGGGCGAAGGTGGTGACGATTGCCCCCGATTTACGGTGAAAGGAGATAAATCTCTTCCATGAAACATCTAGCATGAGGTCACCCATGATTAAGAGGAAATCGCCGCGATGCTTTTTGGCTAAGAAATATAGCGCACCCGCCGTTCCTAATGGGCTTTCTTCAACGATATAAGAGATTTTGGCATTCCATTTCGAACCATCTCCGAAATAATCTTGGATGGCTTTGGTTTGGGGAGGGACGACGATCACGATTTCGTTAATGCCGTCGCGGACCAAAGATTCGACTTGGTATTCCAAAATCGGTTTACCGCAGATGGGGACCATCGGCTTTGGAAGGTCACCGCTGATTTGTTTAAGACGGGTTCCAGCCCCGCCGGCTTGAATGAAGGCTAACATATTTACTCCGTAAAAATGATGGAGACGCCAGATTGATCTAGTTCGGTTGGCATCTCGATTAAATCGCTTAAGGCGGCTCTGACATCCGCGCGTTTTTCTTTCTCCGGAACGAAGAAGAGAAGGAATCCGCCGCCGCCGGCGCCTAATAATTTGCCACCTGTGGCCCCGGCTTCGATGCCGCGGCGATAATGCTCGTCGATGAAGGGGTTAGAAATACCACGGGCAAGCTCACGCTTGATTTCCCATGATTTGGCTAAAATCGGACCAAGGGCATCGACGTTGTTACTTTCGAATTCGCTTTTTAATTGCCTTGTCATTTCACAAAGGCGTTTGGTGGCTTCGATTTTTTCTTCGGCGGAGGCGAGGTTTTTGCTTTGCTCGCCGAGGATTTTATTCGCGTCATGGTCTAACCCGGTGTAGAAGAGCATCATCGATTCTTCGAGGTGACGTCTTGCTTGGGAAGTCATGATAATCGGTTCGACTTTGACAAATCCATCGGGCAAGAATTCGTAATAACGAAGTCCGCCATAGGCGGCGGCGAACTGGTCTTGCTTGCCAATCGGATTGCCTAAGCGATTGATTTCAATCTCGCATGCTTCTTTGGCAACCTTATAGTTGGATACGGATTGTTCGTTGTAGGCGTAAAGCAATTTCAACAAGGCAACGGTGAAAGAAGAAGACGAACCAAGGCCGGTTCCCGAAGGGATGTCGGCCATGGAGGTGATTTCGATTCCTTTGGTGCCGAAATCGGATAAGACCTGACGGAAAATGCGATGTTCGATTTTTTGCGGGTCGGAAACGACCTCCGTCTTTGAATATTTAAGGGTGATGGTGTCTTTGTTGAAGGCGGGGTTGATGGTCAAATACATGTATTTGCGGATGCTTGTCGAAATGACGCATCCACCATGTTTTTGATAGAAGGAGGGAATGTCGCTCCCCCCGCCGCAGAAAGAAACACGAAATGGGGCTCTGGCGATAATCATACGTCTCTATTTTAATTGAGACGAAGTCTAAACGATATAGTTTTTCACCTTGTGCTAGAATAATGTCATCATGGAAGAACGTTCACTTGCCCTTACCTTTGATTTTGGGACCCAGTCGGTCCGCGCTTGTATTTTCGATGCCAGCGGAAACTGCCTTGCTCTAGAAAAGCGAAAATACGAGCCTCCTTATTATTCGCCTAAGCCGGGTTATGCCGAGATGGATCCGCAAAAATATCTGGATTATCTTTACGAATGCACCCGCGCTTTGGCAAAAAAACACCCTGAATTAATCGCACGTGTCAAAGGAATTGAACTTGATTGTTTCCGCGATTCCGCGGTCATTCTAGATAAAGACCATAAGGTTATCCGCCCAATGATACTTTGGTTAGATTCACGAATGGCCGATTGCAAAGAAAAACTACCTTTAACGAGTCGCTTAATCTTTGGGCTTGTGGGAATGAGCAAGGTTATCGAGATGAACCGTCGCCGTACGATGGCAAATTGGATTAAAGAGCACGAGCCTGAAAACTTTGCCAAAATCGATAAATACATCTCCGTTTCAACTTATTTTATTTATAAGTTAACAGGGAATTTAAAAGATTCACCCTCCGATATGACCGGGCATTATCCGCTCGATTATAAGAAAAGGAATTGGTATGCCAATCCACCGAAACATTTGCAAGGCCAAATCTTCTCCTTAAGGCGTGACCAATTGCCTGAACTCGTCGACACCCAAAGGGTTTTGGGATGCATTAGCGAAGAAGCTTCGAAAATCAGCGGTCTTCCCACTGGACTCCCCTTATTTGCCGGAGGCAGCGACAAATCCTGCGAAACGCTAGGATCGGGCGTCACCGATCATACCAAATGCGCCGTTTCTTTAGGCACGGCCTGTACGATTGAAACGGTTTCCGAAAAATTCGTTCATCCCCTGCCTTTCCTTCCTGCTTATCCATCCGTTCAAAAAGGCGTTTATAACTTGGATGTGCAGATTTATCGTGGCTTCTGGATGATCAATTGGTTCTTAAAAGAATTCGGGGCCAAACCCGTTCAAGACATCATGATGGATGAAACTGACCCAAGTGAATTCAATGCCCATTTATTTGATATCAACCCGGGAAGCGACGGCCTTATCGTCCAACCTTTCTGGGGTTCGCCTTTAGACCATCCCGAAGTCAGAGGGTCCATGGTTGGGTTCTCCGATGTCACGACACGCGCCCACGTTTATAAAGCCATCATTGAAGGAATCGCCTATGAACTTAGGCAAGCCGGGGAAGGGTTTACAAAACGTTTGAAACGGAAATTCGATGTCATGCGCATCTCCGGCGGCGGGTCTTTAAGCAAAGAAGTTTGCCAAATTTTCGCCGATGTCTTTGGTATACCGGTTGAAACCGTTCAAACGCCTGAAACCTCCTCTTTAGGGGCGGCCATCGGGGTATTTTGCTCATTAGGTGTATATGGTTCGGCCAAAGAAGCGGTCGAAGCGATGGTCCATGTCAAAGAACGTTTCGAACCGAATTGGAAAGCCCATGAGGTATATAACGAGTTATTCAATAACGTCTATAAAAAGATGTATCCGGCTTTGAAGAAGAACTACCGTTACCTATATCGGTTTGGCCTAAAAGCCCATCAATAACCTTTGCTTAATAAATTGAATAAGACGTCACTTGAGATTTCACCCGGGTGATTCAATACATATTGGAACAAGGCCAGCGAGGCTTGGACGATTTCTTTAATCGGCCCGGCGATAATGCGCCCTTCTTTTTGGCTTTGTTTAAGTCGCTTCGCTAGGATTAGGTCCAAGCGTCTTTCTTTGGCGAATTTAGGGAAGTCTTTGGCAAAGGCTTCTTCTAGTGGATAACGAAGCAAAACTTTAGCAATCCAAAGGCTTTTTGCGTCTTTCTGAGCCGTTTTTGCAAAGTATTCGCAAAGATATTCGATACCGTTTTCATCCTCAATTAAGGCGAGGTTTAGAATGGTTTTAGATGGCAATATGGTTTCTTCGATAAGGGCGGAGAAGAGCTCTTTCTTATCTTTGAAATAATGATAAAAGAGGCTCCTTGTGCAACGAGCCCTTTTGGTGATTGGTTCAATTGAGACCTTGGCATAATCGAGTTCGGCGAAAACCGAAAGGGAGGCGCTTAAAAGACGATGCCTTCTTTGGTCTTTGAGAAGTTGATTCGCTTCGGGTAATTTAGGCATTTTCGTCTTCTTTTAAAACGACGTTATCCAATTGCCGTTTTTCGGCTTTCTTAACAAGGTAATAGGTTAATGCAACCATGCCGATGCCGAGGACACCGCCAAGGGCGAATTGCCACCAGGCATTTAATAGACCCGTCGCATCGTGATAGACCCCATACATTTCGTGGTTCACAAACATGGAAACTAGCGACCCGAAGACAAAGCCGACAACAAAGCCGAAGGTGCCACGGCGGTGATTGGCTAAAAGTTTTTTCACCGCGACCGAAACCGAGACAAAACCCACCAACATGCCGACCAGGAGCACCACCAAAATAAGTAGACGTGCCCATACGTTTTCCGAGGATTCGAAGATGGAGGCATGGTTAGGAATGATACTTCCGTCATATGGGTCGCGGTCGGAAATGAAGATGGTCAAGATGGGGTTAAACATCGAGAAGATATACATGACCATTGATCCTGAAATCCCGGGAATCAAACAGGCCACCGCAGAGAAGAAGCCCATAAATAAGACGAGGGCATATATCCAAGGGGAGGCGAAAGGATTATAAAATTCGGTGTAGAAATCCCAGTTGATTTGGATGACACCTGCAGCCGATAAATACGAAGCGATGCCAATGCCGGCGGAAATCGCGAATCCTAGGGCGATACGGAGGAAATCCTTCCAACCGAGTTTGTCGCCTTTAAGTTCCTTTGTCATGATGGGAAGGCCGCCGATGACAAAGCCAGCCAAAACGGCGATGGTGATAAAAGGGAAATATAAATATGCGAGTTTTTTCCAGAAGATAATGAAGATAAAGGTCCAAACCAAGCACCCTAAGGCGATGGGGGTGAGGGCTAGTAAGGATGATTTAAATGTTTTCTTCGCCCTTAAGCCGGCGATAGAACCAATAAGTTTGTCGTAAACATTAACGATAAAGCCGACAGTGCCCACGCTGACACCGGGAAGGATGCCGGTTCCGAGGGCGGACCCCTTAAGTAAATCGGTTTGCCAAGTCTTCAGTTTCATAACGAAAAGTATAAATGTTTAATCATTTATGGGGAAGTTTGTGTTAATCTTTCCGCATGCGTACATTAGTGCTTTATGAATCTAAGACGGGTTCAACCAAAAAATATGCCGAAGAAATCGCCCGTTCGGTAAACGGGGACATCCTCCCTGCCAAAAAATTTAAGGCAAAGATGATCCAAGATTATGACACCTTTGTCTTTGGCGGTTGGGTGATGGGCGGCAAAATCCAAGGTCTTGACCGTTTCCTCTCCTTCTATGACGAAATGAAAGAAGGCCATGATATTTTGATTTTCGCCTCGGGCATGTCCATCGTTTCCAAAGAAAGCAGGGATTCTTTGATTTCTAGCAACATCCTTGATTTATACCACGTTCGTTTCTATCAATTACGTGGGTCGTTTGATTATCAAAAGCTTAATCTGGTGAACAAAATTCTCATGTCCAACTCCCTTCGTATGATTGATAAGGACCCGAAGGCGAGTTTTGACCAAAAGGCCTTGCTCGACATCAAAGAGCACCCCATCGAATATTATGACCGCGCCGGATTAGACCGCATCATCTCCGTTTTGCATAAATTATCCGCGATTGGAGGCGAAGCGTGAAATTAATCGTCGGTTTAGGAAATCCCGGCAAAAAATACGAAGGCACCCGTCACAATATGGGCTTCATGGCTTTAGACCGCTTCGCGGAGATGCTTCAAGTCGATATCGACCGTCATGATTTTAAAGGGAGCTATGCCAAAGTCAGCCGCCCCGATTTTCCTGAGCCTTTCATTTTGCTAAAACCCGAAACCTATATGAATCTTTCAGGCGAATCGGTCATTCCTTTGATGGAATATTTCAAAATCGAAAAAAAGGACCTCATCGTCGTTTATGATGACATGGCCCTTCCCGAAGGCGAGATTCGACTCCGTCTTTTTGGCTCAGCCGGCTCACATAATGGCATGAAAAATATCATCGCCTTGCTTGGAAGCGACAAATTCAAACGCCTCCGTATCGGCATCGGCGAGCCTGCTTATTCCGGTATCGATCACGTTTTGACTAAGCCGACCGGTGAATCGTTGAATTTGATTCTCGGGGCTATCGATAAGGCGGCCTTGGCTTTGCGAGATGCTCTCTTACAAGGTTGGGATTATGCGATGAATCATTACAATTAAGGAGATAATTTGGACTTATTTAAACGACTTGGCGACAATTTTTTACCCCCCCTTTCTGCGACGAAAGGTTCTTTCGTTTTGGATGAAAGCCTTGGCACGGGGTTATTATTCGCCAACGAATTTAAACGTAATCCGGGAAATTATGTCCTTGTCGCCTCTAATCTTTATGGGGCGCAAAGGCTTTATGAATTCTTATTAAATTTCCTCCCCGAGGAAGATGTTATCTTTTTCCCTGCCGATGAATTATTAAGGGCTGAAATGCTGGTTTCTTCGAAAGAACTGCTCTCGCAACGTCTATATGCGATGGGCGAGGCCTTACGTAAGCGGAACAAAATCCTCGTTTGCCATCCTAGTTCTTTGCTTCGCTATCTCCCTAGTCCGAAAAGATTCCAGGAAGAATCTATTTCTCTTCACGTCGGCGATCAATTTGATTTAAGCGAGTTCAAGCAAAGACTCGTTCATCTTGGTTATGAACGGGTGGAAAGGATTGAGGGCCCCCTTCAGTTTTCTTCTCGTGGCGATATTTTGGATGTTTATTCCGTCAACGAACAAAACCCGATTCGTATTGAATTTTTCGGCGATGAAGTCGATGCCATCAAGATATTTGACATCCAAAACCAACGTTCCACCGCAAATTTAAAGGAAGCTTTGATATTACCTGCGACCGATATTTTTCTAACTCAAGAAGAATATCAGAGTTTCGCCGTCAACGCGTTAAAACAAGTCGCCTTAGGAAGGAACGAGCTTGGCGACGAACTTGGCGACGATTTAGAAGAGACGGTCACCGTGGATTTGGGAAAATTCGAAAGCCATGACTATAAATCCTATTTATATCGTTACTATGGGTTTGCTATCGGCGAAACTTACTCCATCCTCGATTATTTAGATCACCCACTTGTTTTTATTGGTAACCGCACCCAATTCGAAGCCTCCGTCAATATCAATGAAATGGAATCCGAAGAATATCTTTCCGAGCTTCGCTATAAAGGCAAAGCCATTTCCGGTATCCATCATTATATGAGCCAAGGGGATGGCTTAAAAAACGCCTCCAAGGTGATTAATGGCTATCCTTACTCAAAAGGGAAAAACGAATTCGCCTTCACGGTACATCGAACCGTCGCAAATACATCTGGGTTCTCCGGCATCCCGACTTTAATCCAATCTTATTTGAATCAATATGACAAAGTCGTCTTGATGGTTTCAGACGAACACAAGAAAGAAGCCATAACCGGTCTATTAAAGGAAAACGAAATCCCCTTTGAAAAAACAATTGAATTCGACCTCCCCAAAGAGAAGCTTGGTATTTGCAGCCGCTTCTTAAATGAGGGTTTCGAGATTCCTTCTTTAAAGATCGCTTTCCTTTCCGAAAATGACGTATATGGTCGTAAATTGGTTGCATCTAGATTTACGTCTAGATTTAAAAACGCGACGGTTTTGCGCAGTTTTGAAGATTTAAAACCTGGGGATTATGTTGTTCACGAATATAACGGAATCGGGCAATTTGCTGGGGTAAAAACGATTTCTATCGAAGGCAAGCACCGCGACTTCCTTCACATTCTTTATGCGAATAACCAAGCCCTTTATGTTCCGCTTGAGCAATTCAGGCTTGTCCGTAAATATGCCGGTAGAGAAGGGGCGGTCCCGAAACTATCAAATCTTTATGGCTCGGATTGGGAAAAGAAAAAGGCCCAAATCCAAAAGAAGGTCAACGATTTGGCTGACCGCCTCATCGCTTTATATGGGGCGAGAGCCAAAGGAACGGGCTTTGCTTTCCCGCCCGATGATGAAATGCAACGCCGTTTCGAAGAAGAGTTCCCTTATGAATTGACTTCCGATCAAGCCGAAGCGGTTAAGCAAATCAAGATGGACATGGAAAAGCCTGACATCATGGACCGTCTTCTTTGCGGCGATGTTGGCTTTGGCAAAACCGAAGTTGCTTTTAGGGCCGCCTTTAAAGCGATTACCGCCAATAAACAAGTCGCTTTGCTTTGCCCCACCACCCTTTTAGCCAGACAACACGCCGAAGTCGCCAAAGAACGTTTTGCCACTTTCGGCGTTCGCATCGGTCTGCTTTCCCGTATGGTTCCCCCGAAAGAACAAAGGGAAGTCATCAAAAAACTCAAAAGCGGGGAAATCGATTTGGTTGTCGGCACCCACCGCCTTCTTTCCAAAGAAATCCAATATCGGGACCTAGGGCTACTTATCGTTGACGAAGAGCAACGCTTCGGGGTCGAGCAAAAAGAGAAAATTAAAGAAATGAAATCCAGCGTGGACGTGCTTACTCTTTCCGCAACCCCGATTCCCCGCACTTTGCAGATGTCGCTTATTGGGATTCGTGCCTTAAGCGAAATCAACACCCCTCCTTCTTTCCGCTCGCCGATCCAAACTTATGTTACCCCTTATTCTAGGGAAGTCGTGATGGAATTGATCCAACGCGAACTAGGAAGACATGGCCAGGTCTTCTACCTCCATAACGATATTGCCACCATCTATGAGACCGCCGCGCGAATCGCTAAGTTAGTCCCTTCTTGCCATATCGGGGTCGCCCATGGGCGGATGGAAAAAGAAGAAATCGAAGATGTCATGACCAAGTTCTACGATGGGGAAATCGATGTTTTGGTTTGCACCTCCATCGTCGAAAACGGCATCGACGTGCCGAATGCGAATATGATTATCGTCGAAAACGCCGACCGCTTTGGCTTGTCGCAACTTTATCAAATTAAAGGCCGCGTTGGCCGAGGTAGCCGCATCGCCTATGCCTATTTGCTTTATCGCGAAGATAAGGATATGAACGAAGACGCCAAGAAGCGGTTAAAGGCAATTTCCGAATTCACCGAACTTGGCTCGGGTTATAAAATCGCCCAACGTGATTTGATGATTCGTGGGGCTGGGGATATCCTTGGGCCCGAACAAGCCGGCTTTATCGATACGGTCGGTTTGGATTTATACCTGAAATTATTAAATGAGGCGATTACCAGCAAAACAAATGGAACCCCCTCTACCCCGCCGGTTGCAAGGAAGATGTTTGATTTAGATGCCTACATCCCAAGCACCTATGCTAGCGATGGCGAAAAGATGAACCTCTATCAAGAGCTTGATGCTTGCCATAACGAGGAAGAAATCAATGCCTATGCGGCAAAAGTTCGCGATATTTATGGGCGCGTCCCCAAAGAAGTCGAATCCCTCATCACCAAAAAGAAGGTGGACGTGATCTTAGAAAACGAGGAATTTATCGGCGCCGAAGAAAGCGGCGATCACCTCGACATTACGATGGACCCCCGCTTCTCGCGGATTAACGGGATCGGCAACGCCTTGTTTGACGCTTTGTCTAAATATCTTCTGATCGTCCGCGTCTCTTTCGTGAATAAACAATTGAAAATCTGCATCACCAAAGAGGGCGAATGGCTTGGGAAGGTGCTTGAAATTGTAACCATTGCCCATGAAGTCTATACAAAAATGAAGATGAATGTCTCACAATCCTAAAAGGATTTGTGATAACATTTCACTGCTATGCGGATAGACAAGTTCCTAAAAGTCAGTCGTCTCGTCAAAAGAAGGGAAATCGCCAAGCGCCTTTGCGACGATGGTGACATCCAAATCAACGGGAAGGTCGCTAAGCCTTCTTCCGAGATTAATCCGGGCGACGAGGTCACCTTGGCATTAGGGAAGCGCCGCATCCAGGCTTGCATCAAGGACATCAAGCCTTATGCCAACAAATCAAACGCCGACGAACTTTACGAAATCATCTCCGATACCATCAACGAAAGGGAGGATTGACCATGCTAGACATTAAACTGAAGAAAAGAGCCACCTATCTAGTTCCCGCCAACTTTGGATTAAGTTCCATGGTTTTGCTCGACATGGCCTTGAAAAAAGACATCAAAATCGTTGTCGCTTGCATTAAATATAACGGCAGCTCCCAAGAAGATGTCGACGGCCTATCGACTTATTGTCAAGAACACAATATTCCTTTCCGCTTCTTCGACGCTTCTAACCTTTCCCCTAACGAAGGGGAGCCTTTTGCCCAATTTGCTAGACGTGTCCGTTATGGCTTCTTTGAGCAGGTTTATCGCGAAATCAAAGCCCATGCAATGCTTCTTTCGCATTGCCAAGATGATTTGTTAGAGACCTATATTTATCAACGTAACCACGACCGTTCCCGTGCAAAATATGGCATGTCGGCGTCCACTATCGTCGATGGCATGATCGTCATCCGCCCCTTACTTTCTCTTAGTAGGCCCGATCTCGAAGACTATGCGGAAGAAAATAACGTCATCTATTCCAAGCAAGCCACCGATTACGAAGAATCCCATACCGAAGACGAGGTCTTCCAAAAAGTTCGTTCTCTTTCTGAGATCGACCGCGAAAACCTTTTAGAGGAAATGCGTTACGCTAACGACGAGAAAATTAAATTACAAAAAGAATTCGCCGAGCGTATCGAAGAGGGCGAAGAACTCGATATCCGTGCCCTTATCGCTTTGTCTAAAGACGGCTTTACCACCGCTTTGCTTCACTTCGTCGCTAGGTCGGACGATCAAATCGATTTAGACAAAGAAACCATTGCAAAAATCCGCGAATTTTGTCTTTCTCCGGTTCCAAATGATTCATTCCATTTGGCGGGAAACACCTATTTAACCAAAGAATACGACATCCTTACTTTAGGGACTCGTTATGACGAATTGCCCTATACCTATGTGATGGAAAAGCCTTCGAAAATCGACACTCCGAATTTCGAAATCGACTTTTCGATGGGCGCTGAAGATCGTGGCATCAAGGAAGAGGATTACCCCATCACCATTCGCAGTGCCCTCCCTTATGACACCTATGTCATCCACGATTATTTAGAATCCGTCCTACGCTTATATTCGGAATGGAAAATGCCAGTTAGGTTGCGTCATATTTGGCCGATTTTCCTCAACAAGAACGGCAAAATCATCTATGTTCCCCGTTACCGTAATGGGTTCACCGAAGAGCATACCTCCGTCTTACGCATGAAATTAAAAGACGATGAGCGTTAAATTTGACAAATTTATGTGTGCCTGTAATATGCACCGATAAGTTTTTGAAAGGAGTTTTATTATGAATGATGGACAAGTCCCAAAAAGAAGCCCGTTAGGGCGTCTACTTCCCTACCTATTGATGATGGTAACCATCGGACTTTTCCTATGGCTTATTCTTTCTCAAACCTTAAATAACAGGGAAACCTGGTATGAATCTGACGTCGATACCTCCCTCGGATATGAAGTCCAGGGCAACACCTATGTCCAAACCAAAGTCTATGCCGATTTGGAAAAGAAAATCGTCGTCGTCAATGTCAACCAAAGCTATAAATCGGTCACCGTCACCGGTACTTATGCCAAGTTACAAGATGGCAAAATCATCGGTTCGGCCCAATTCTATGTCGTGATTTCCGAAGGTCATTGGGAAAATGCGTTTGATGTTTCTAGCGTCACCCACCCCGCTTATTCGTCGATGTTCACCTCGACCATCAATCAGGCGAAAACTTTCTTCGCGACCTACACCAACGTCAGACCCGCATTAGTCGTTAACGATGCCTTTGCCCGTTCTTGGTGGGATGAATGGGGCCCGACCCTTATCACCACTGGCATCGTCATTATCGTCGCCTTATTCGTCTTCTCTTCGATGAACCGCTCGATGAACAATTCCAATAATGGGATCTTCAATTTCAATAAATCCCCGGCGAGGAAGGTAAATAACAACAAAGTCAAATTCACCGATGTTGCCGGTTGTGATGAAGAAAAGGCCGAAATGGTCGAGCTTGTCGAATATCTTAAGGACCCAAAGAAATATTCCCGCTTCGGCGCTAGACTTCCTAAAGGCGTCTTGTTAATTGGCTCCCCCGGTACCGGCAAAACCTTGCTAGCCAAAGCCGTCGCTGGCGAAGCTGGCGTCCCCTTCTTCTCCATTTCCGGCTCTGATTTCGTCGAAATGTATGTCGGTGTCGGCGCCGGACGTGTCCGTGACCTCTTCCGTCAGGCGAAAGCCGCCGCCCCTTGCCTTATCTTCATCGATGAAATCGACGCTGTCGGCCGTCAACGTGGCGCTGGCTTAGGCGGAGGCAACGACGAACGTGAGCAAACCTTGAACCAACTTCTCGTCGAGATGGATGGTTTCGAACCAAATTCCGGCATCCTCGTCATCGCCGCCACCAACCGCGACGACGTCCTTGACCCGGCTCTTCGTCGTGCTGGACGTTTCGACCGCACCATCACCGTTTCCTTACCGGATAAGAACGGACGTGAAGCGATTTTGAAGGTCCATGCCCGCGACAAGAAGATTGCTCCTAGTGTTGATTTCGGCGCTTTGGCAAAACGTACCGTCGGCTTCTCTGGCGCCGACTTAGATAACGTTCTTAACGAAGCCGCCATCTTGGCCGTTCGTGAAGGCAAAGATGAAATCGGCATGGCCGAAATCGATGAAGCCATCGACCGCCGCATCTCCGGACCTGCCAAATCTTCCAAAGGTATGTCCGAAAAAGAACGTAAACAGGTTGCCTATCATGAAGCCGGGCACGCCGTCATCGGTATCAACTTGCCTTATTCCGACAAAGTCCAAAAGATCACGATTGTCCCGCGTGGAAATACCGGCGGTCATGTCTTAATGACCCCCGAAGACGATCGCTTCTTAATGACCAAGAACGAGCTTATTGCCCGTATTACCGGTTTATTAGGCGGCCGTACTTCCGAAGAAATCTTCTTCCAAGATGTTTCTACCGGCGCATCAAATGATATCGAACAAGCGACACGTCTCGCCCGTTTGATGGTGACTGAGTTCGGTATGTCCGATCTTGGCCCTATCCAATATGAACGCGATACAGGCTCTGTCTTCCTCGGAAGGGATTATGCTTCGACCCAACGCAATTTCTCTACCCAGGTCGCCTATGAAATCGATAAGGCCGTCCGCGCCATCATCGACGAGGCTCACGATAGGGCGACAAAGCTACTTACCGAAAAGAAGGATCAGGTCATTTTGATTGCCGAAACGTTGCTTGAACAAGAAACAATCACCGCCGAAGAGATCGAATCTCTTTGTAAGACCGGAAAACTTCCTGGCAAAGAAGATGCCCCCGAAGAAACCCCTGCTGAGCCTAAGGCTGAAGAACCCAAACCCGAACCCCCTAGCCAAGAAGGTGGCGAAGAAAACAAATAAAGATTAGCCGGCCCGACGAGGCCGGCTTTTACCATGAAGATAGGAAACGTTACATTGAAAGGCAATGTCATCTTGGGCCCTATGGCTGGGGTGACCAATCTCGCATATCGCGAATTTATGAAACCTTTCGGGGTGGCTCTTTCCTATTCGGAAATGATTTCAGACTGCGGGATTGCTTATGGGAATAACCGCACTTTCGAATATTTGGAAACAAGCGAACTCGATTCCCCGGTTGGCTTGCAAATCTTCGGTTTTTCGCTTAAAAACAGCGCAAAAGCCATCGAAATCATTGAAAAAACAGCCAAATATGACATCCTCGATGTAAACCTCGGTTGTCCCGTTCCTAAGGTTGTAAAAACGGGGGCGGGATCAGCTTGGCTTAGAAGAATCGATGAACTGAAAACCTATATGGAAGGTGTCGTAAAAGCCTCCTCCAAACCCGTCACGGCCAAGATTAGGCTTGGTTGGGATGATTCCTCGATTAACGTCGAGGAGGTTGCTTTAATGCTTCAAGAAGTCGGTGTTTCCGCGCTGGCTATCCATTGTCGCACAAGAGCTGCCTTTTATTCAGGCAAAGCCAATTACGAAGCCATCGCGGGAGTAAAGGAAAAACTCAATATCCCCTTAATCGTATCAGGCGATATTTTTTCTCTTGAAGACGCGATTAAGGCCACTGAAATCACCCATTGCGACGGCATCATGGTGGCTAGAGGAAGTCGGGGGAACCCCTTCCTTATCACCCAAATCGACCATTATTTCAAAACCGGCGAAAAATTACCTGGCCCCGATTTAAAAACCCAAATCGGATATGCGCGCGAATTTGTGAATAAGATGATTTCCTTTAGGGGCGAGGAAAAAGGGGTTCGCGAACTTCGCGGCCTTTTGACTCACTTCCTTGCCGGATATCCGGGGATGAAAAAATATTATCCTGCCTTAATTCAGGCTAACCATGTCAAAGATATCGAGGCGGTTTTCCATGGTATCGAGGTGCAATATGGATTATAAAAGGGCAACCCACGAATTCCCGCCTCTGGTGTTTCCCGATTCGGAATTTTTGATTTTAGGATCTTTCCCTTCGATTAAGTCACGTGAAGCAAAATTCTTTTATGGCCATCCCCAAAACCGTTTTTGGCCCCTTCTTGCCGCCCTTGCGGGAGAGATGCCATTAAGCGATGTCCCCTCTAAAATCGATTTTTGCCGTCGCCATAAAATCGCCTTATATGATTCTATTGAGGCTTGTTCAATCATCGGCTCTAGCGATAGTTCTATCAAAGACGTCGAGCCGGCGGATTTGCTTTCCCTTTACCATCGAAGCCAAATTAAGTTGGTCGTGTGTAATGGCAAAACATCCCTACGTTATTTTGAACGTTATAATCCTAATTTTCCCTGCGAACATGCCTGCGCCCCCTCTACTTCACCGGCGAATGCCGCCTGTTCTTTTCAACGTTTAGTTGAAGAATGGGGGAAAATCATAAAAATCGGTTAAGCGTTTTCTTCATCTTTTGGTTGATAAAAAGACCGCCATGATATTTAATGGTTCGGCACCGAACAATTATGGAAAATCCAAGAGGTCAGATTATCTTCAAACTCACGCGCCTGCTCAGGCGTAGTTTTGATGCCGAATTTAAACGGAACTTCGGCGAAAAAATCACAATTTCCGAATCTTGGATTCTCAGCCATCTTAATGAAAATGAGGGTGTTACTTTTTCTAACGTCGTCGATTCTTTTAAGATGACTAAGTCCACCGCTTCGGAGTGCATTTCTTCTTTAAAAGAAAAGGGTTTTATCGAAATTCATAAAAACCCCAAAGATAAGAGGGAGAAGCTGATTTACCTCACCGAAAAAGGAAGAAATGTCGCTTTGGAAACAAAAAAGCTCTTGGATGAAAACGATGCTAGGCTCTTCGCCGAGGTAACCGAGGAAGAATACGCCGCATTAAATTCGGTCTACGAAAAGCTATTAAAACAAGAGGAGGTAAAATAATGTCCCAACAAGCCGTGGCTGGAAAAGTCGGGAAAAAGGAAAAACCGCCAAAAGCCCATATCCTAAAAAACCTCACCCCTTATATGCGCGGGGCGTGGAAATATGCGATATTGGCCTGGACGATTGTCGCCGTTGAAGTCGTCTGCGAGGTTTTAATCCCTTATTTCAGCCAATTCATTATCAACGTCATCAACCCTGGCAAGGATGCCCTTGATGCCGGCTATCAGATCGCCGAACATACCGGGGAACTTTTTGGCTTTGCCTTTGCCATGATCGGCATGGCCATCCTTTCTTGTACGGCCGGCATCTTTGCCGCCATCTTCGCCGCCATTTGCTCGGCGAGGTTCGGTCGCAATTTAAGGCAGGCCATGTATTACAAAATCCAAGAATATTCATTCAAGAACATCGATCGTTTCTCAACCTCGAGTTTGGTGACTCGTCTAACCACCGACGTCACCAACGTGCAAAACGCCTTACAGAGCCTTCTCAGAGTTGTTGTCAGGGCGCCTTTTATGCTGATCTTTGCCTTAATTATGTCTTGGACGATTTCTTGGCAATTTGGTCTTCTTTATTTGGCCGTTATTCCTTTCTTAGGCGCCGTTTTGTTTGGGGTTGCTGCCAAAGTACACCCAATCTTTGCCCGCGTTTTTGAGACCTATGATAGTCTTAACGCATCGGTGCAAGAAAACCTTCAAGGCATCCGTGTCGTTAAATCTTTTGCCCGCGAAGAAAGCGAGACCCAAAAGTTTTCTAAAGTCTCGGGCACGATTTATAAGATGTTCGTCAAAGCCGAATGTCGCCTTGCCTTCAATAGTCCCGCCATGCAGTTATCGGTCTATGTCTGCATGCTCGTGATTTCTTATTTCGGGGCAAGGATGGTTATTGGTGACCTTAACCAAGGTCCGTTTACGACCGGCTCACTCACCACTTTATTCTCCTACACCACGCAGATTTTGATGTCGCTTATGATGGTTTCGATGGTCTTCGTTATGATCACCATCTCCCGCAATTCCTCTGAGCGTGTCATCGAAGTGCTAAAAGAAAAGAGCGATCTTGTCTCCCCGGAAAACCCATTGATGGAAGTTCCCAATGGTTCGGTTGACTTCGAACACGTTAATTTCCGTTATAACCAGACTTCCGAAAGAGATGTCCTTCATGACATCAACCTCCATATTCCTTCCGGCAGCACGGTTGGTATTATCGGGGCGACCGGCTCTTCTAAGTCTTCCCTAATTTCTTTGATCGCAAGGTTATATGACGTCACCGCAGGAGAAGTCAAAGTCGGCGGACATAACGTCAAAGAATATGATTTGGAAGTCCTTAGGGATTCGGTTTCGGTCGTCTTGCAAAAGAACGTTTTATTCACCGGCACCATTCGTTCCAATCTCCTTTGGGGGAATCCTAATGCCACCCAAGAGGATCTTGAAAAAGCCGCAAAACTTGCCTGCGCCGACGAATTTATCGAGAAATTCCCGCAGAAATATGATTCTCCCATCGACCAAGGAGGGACCAATGTTTCGGGCGGACAAAGGCAAAGGCTTTGCATCGCTAGGGCCCTATTAAAAAACCCAAAAATCTTGATTCTTGATGATTCCACCTCTGCCGTCGACACAAGGACGGACGCCTCTATCCGCCATTCGTTTAAGACAGAGATTCCGGATGTGACCAAGTTCATCGTCGCCCAGCGCGTTTTGTCAATTAAGGATTCCGATTTGGTCATCGTCCTAGATAAGGGCGAAATCGTCCAACTCGGTTCTCCAGACGAACTTCTTGCTAAACCGGGCATTTATAAAGAGATCTATGAATCTCAATTGGGAGGAGGTGATTTCGATGCCGCCAATTAAAGCACGCGCGAATAAAAACGCAAAGCGCTTAACCCGCAAAGAAACTTTCTTTATGCTCGGCCGTGTGTTAAAGAGGATGTTTTCCAATTACCCCATCCAAATCACGGCTACCGTCATCTGCATTTTGCTTTCCTCGGGCGCATCCGTGGCGGGCAACTATTTTATCGGTTCCGTTTTAATCGATAGTTTCATCCTTTCTTCCATCAAAGGAGAGCCGACTTCCTTCCTTGGCATTCCCATGAGCTTAGAAGGGGCAATCGGCATCTTGATCGCCATCTATGCCGTTGGCATCGTTGCCTTATTCGCCTATCAAATCCTTGTCTCGGTGATTGGACAAGGGACGCAAAAGAAGATCCGTGATGAGCTTTTTGAACACATGGAGACCCTTCCTTTATCCTATTTCGATACACGTACCCACGGGGATTTGATGTCGATTTACACCAACGACATCGACACCTTGCGTGAAATGATCTCGCGCGTCTTGCCCACTTTATTACAGTCTTTCATCTCCATGGCTCTTGCCTTCGTGATGATGGCGATTCTAAGTTGGGCGATGCTGCTAGTCGTTATCCTTTTCTTCATCATTATCTTTGTTTTTGTCGCCAAGGTGTCCAAAAAGTCGTCCAAATATTTTATCGGCCAGCAACGTCAACTCGGAGCCGTGAATGGCTTTATTGAAGAAATGACGACCGGACAAAAGGTCATCAAGGTCTTTAATCACGAAGAAGCCGCCAAAGAAGGATTCGATGAGCTTAATGAAGGCCTATATAACTATATGACCAATGCCGCTAAGTTCTCCAATATCATGGGACCTGTCGTCAATAATCTTGGGAACTTACAGTTTGTTGTCTTGGCTCTTGTCGGCGCCCTTCTTATCGTCGGTAACGAGACGGGCGTCATTCCCACCAGCGTCTTATCCACCGGTCCTGGCACTATCGTTAGCTTCCTTTCCTTAGGAAAGCAATTCGTCATGCCGATTGGCCAAATTTCGATGAATATCAATATGGTCATCATGGCCATGGCTGGTGCCCAACGCATCTTTGAAATGATGGACGCTCCCTCTGAAACCGATAACGGCTATGTCGTTTTGGTTAATGCCAAAGAAGATGAAAACGGCGAACCCGTCGAATCCGAAGAAAAGACCGGTCACTGGGCTTGGAAACACACTCATGGCGACGGGCACACCACTTATACCTGGCTAAAAGGGAAAATCGACCTCTATGATGTCGACTTCTCTTATGTCCCGGGAAAGAAAGTTCTCTCCGGCATCACTTTATATGCCAAACCTGGTCAAAAAGTCGCTTTCGTCGGGCCGACTGGGGCAGGGAAGACGACCATCACCAATTTGCTTAACCGCTTCTACGACATCGATTCCGGCAAAGTTCGTTTCGATGATATTAACATCTCGAAAATCAAGAAGCCGGATCTTCGCCGTGCCCTTGGTATGGTTTTACAAGAAACCAACCTTTTCACCGATACGGTCCTCGAAAACATTCGTTATGGTAATCCCGATGCGACTAGAGAAGACGTCATACGTGCAGCTGAACTTGCCAATGCCGACGGCTTTATCCGCATGTTGCCTAACGGCTATGACACCGTCTTAGAAGCGGCCGGGGCCGGATTATCGCAAGGGCAAAGACAGCTCCTTTCTATTGCTAGGGCCGCCTGCGCCAACCCACCTGTCCTTGTTCTAGATGAAGCTACCTCTTCCATCGACTCTCGTACGGAGAGGCTTGTCCAACAAGGCATGGACGCGATTATGAAGGGGCGTACCGTCTTCGTCATCGCCCACCGACTCTCCACCATTCAAGACGCCGATGTCATCATGGTTTTGGAAAACGGCTCGATTATCGAACGCGGCAACCACGAAGATTTGCTAAAGCAAAAAGGCAAATATTACCAACTTTATAACGGTGGCAAAGTTCTCGATTAAGTCGCTTGGAAAAACAAAGAATCAAGGCGGGAAATCAAAATTCCGCCTTTTTCTGTAACGAAATCGTTACAAGAAAAGAAAATTCATCTACAATAGAGCGGCTCGTGAGGAGGTTAATGTATGGAAGAAAGACTCAACGACCAAGAGCAAGCGCGTTTCGATAAGCTTGAAAAATACCGTGAATTAGGTGTGGAGCCTTTCGGCAAACGTTATGACTTCACTCACTCGATCCGCGACATCCGCGCCCAATATGACGAATTAAGCGCCGAAGAACTCGCCGAAAAGAAAATCGTCGTCGATGTAGCCGGCCGCTTAATGGCAATCCGCCGCATGGGGAAGGCCGCTTTCGTCAACTTAAAAGACGAATATGGCAATATCCAGGGCTGGTTAGGAATCGATGTTGTCGGCGAACACGATTACAGTGTTTTCAAATTATCCGACCTTGGCGATATCGTCGGTTTAAAAGGAACCTTGATGCGTTCCCGCACTGGCGAACTTACCATCCATGTCGAAAAGTTCACCCATATCTCCAAATGCTTGAAACCTCTCCCCGAGAAATTCCATGGTTTGACCGATACCGAAGACCGTTATCGTCATCGCTATCTTGATATGATTGTCAACGACGAATCCCGCAAAATCGCCTTAATGAGACCGGCAATTATTAAAGAAATACGCCGTTATTGCGACGATCTTGGCTTCGTTGAGGTAGAAACACCTATCCTTTCTCCGATTGCCGGAGGAGCCGCCGCCAAGCCTTTTATTACCCACCATAACGCCCTCGACAAAGATTTCTATCTCCGCATCGCCACCGAGCTTAATTTGAAGAAAGCGATGATCGGCGGTATCGACCGTGTTTATGAAATCGGGCGCATCTTCCGTAACGAAGGCATCGACACCTATCATAACCCTGAATTCACCACCATCGAGCTCTATCAAGCCTATGGCGACCTCCAGTCCATGCGTGAATGGACCGAAGGTCTTTTCAAAGACATTGCCAAAAAGGTGGTCGGTTCTGAAAAGGTCGTTTGGGGTGACATCGAAATCGATTTCTCCAAACCCTTCCGTTGGCTTTCGATGACCGACGCCATCAAAGAACAAGTGGGCATCGATTTCACCAAAGAAATGAGTTTTGAAGAGGCCGTTGCCCTTGCCAAAGAACACAATGTCCCTTTGGAAAAATCTTGGAATTCCGTTGGTTATATCATCCAAGCCTTCTTCGACGAATTCGTCGAACCCACTTTAATTCAGCCGACCTTCATCCATACTTACCCGATTGAGGTCTCCCCATTAACCAAGAAATCACCCGATCCCCGCTTCGTGGAGAGATTTGAATTCTTCATTAATGGCAACGAATTCGGCAACGCTTATTCCGAATTAAACGATCCTTTCGATCAGAAGGAACGCTTCCTTGCCCAACTTGCCGCCAGAGGCAGGGGTGATGAAGAGGCAAACGATATCGACCAATCCTTCCTTGATGCAATGCGTTATGGCATGCCTCCCGCCGGCGGCATTGGGGTTGGTATCGATCGCTTGACGATGCTATTTACTAACGTCAAGTCTATCCGTGAGATTCTTCTTTTCCCCACGATGAAAGACGAATAAGCGACAAATTTTGATTCTTAAGGCTCCTCCCCCCGTATAAGAAAAGGGAAAGGAGCTTTTTATGTCAGTCATCCAATTTACCAATGCCGAAACCGATTTTCTCTCTTATATCAACGAACTCGTGCACGACTCAACGCGCGTTTATTATAGATATAAGAAAACCTACCCCATTGACCAGGAAGCGATAGATGAAATCGATCAATATGCCATCATTCTTTTCCGCGCGTGCCTAAATTTGGAATATGAAGAAGAATTCAATCAGTCCTTATATCGGGGCTGGAAAGAAGCCGGAGAAGAATATGCCTCAAGGCAATTTTGCGAATTCGTCAACTCGATTATCGAGAAGAAAGCCTATGAAAAATCGGATAGACCATACTATCTTTTGCCAAATATGGTGAGTCGAAAGAACCAGATTTTGGAGAAAATTCATAAGCTATCATCGGAAGAAAATGGAAAAATAACAAAAATTGGCACTCAACTATTGACAGTGCTAAATATTTGACTAGAATATGGTTAGCACTTGAAAAGAAAGAGTGCTAAAAAGCTAGGAGGTAATCACCATGCCTTATGTAACAAATCCCTATTGGGGAAACTTAATCAACCCTTTATTCTCCGCGATGTGCGAAGATAGCGACGCCGGCAATTTCGGCAACTTGGCCATGAAAACCGATGTCTTTGAAAACGAAAACGAATATAAGTTCAACGTCGATCTTCCCGGCATTACCAAAGAAAACATCAAGCTTTCTTACGAAAACGACTATTTGACCCTCGAAGTCAAAACCGAGACCAAAGCCAAAGAGAAAAATCACTTTGTCCGTCGCGAACGCTTCTCTGGAACCGCTTCACGTTCCTTCTATCTTGAAGGAATCGATGTAACGAAAATCTCCGCCAATTTCGAAAATGGCGTTCTCCACATCGTCGTTCCTAAAACCAAAGAAGAAGCAAAGGGCTATATCGTTAAGATCAACTAACCCAACATATCCTCCCTTAGAAGAGGTCCGTGAACGCGGACCTCTTTTAATTACCGAATCAAGTGCTATAATGATACCCCATGGGGGTATTATGAAACGCAAATTTAATGTGAATGGAATGATGTGCGCGGCCTGCGTCAATAACGTAAGCCGGGCCGTAACGAAACTAAATGGCGTTAGTAGCGCCAACGTATCTTTGCTATCGAAAAACATGGTGGTTGAATACGATCCTAGCGTCGTCGACGAGACGAGAATTATGGCCGCCGTTGTCGGAGCAGGATATGCTTGCTCCATCTACGTCAATGAAAGCGTGCGGCAAATCCAGCGTAGACGTGAAGACGAACTTGCCGCAAAGCGCAGCAATTTATTTAAGAGCCTTTTCTTCTTATTGATGCTGATGATTTTCTCGATGGGACCGATGATTCCACCGATTATGGAAGCGATCGAAAGCTCTGGGAGAATGAGCATCATTTGTGTGCTAAACGTAACTGCACAGTTTGCCTTCTTGATTCCTATCGTTATCTTAAACCGTTATCACTATAAGTCCGGCTTTAAGAGCCTCTTCAAGCTTCATCCAAACATGGATACTTTGGTCGCTCTAGGCTCAACGGTCTCCATTATTTATGGAATTGTCAATTATGTGATGATGCTAGTCGCCCATTTAGGCGGAGATGCTGCTCGCGTCATGGCCCTTTCAATGAATATTTACCTAGAATCGGCAGCTATGATTCCTGTATTTATCTCAATTGGCAAATATTTCGAAGCTAAAGCCACCACCAAAACAACGGCATCCATTGCTTCGTTAATGGAATTAACCCCTGACACGGCCCTCGTTTATACGGACGGGGAATTCGTCGAAACCTTAACCGAACGCGTCCAGGAAGGTGATTTGATTCAAGTTAAGCCTGGTATGGCGGTTGCCGCTGACGGGGTCATCGAAAACGGCTTCGGTGACTTAGACGAATCTTCATTAACCGGAGAATCCATGCCCGTTCATAAAGGCGCTGGCGATAAAGTTATCGCAGCCACGATTAACCGTGGAGGGACGTTTGAGTTCCGTGTAACTTCCGTTGGTAAAGACACGACCATCGGGAAAATCGTTTCTTTAGTCGAGCAAGCTAGCGATTCAAAAGCCCCGATGGCCCGCTTAGCCGATAAAATTTCCTTCATTTTCGTGCCCACGGTCATCGTCCTTTCCCTTTTGACCTTCGCCGTTTGGATGATCTTAACCGGTGTCGGCGTGGTTGGAGATAAGGGGCTAGACGTGAATCTATCGTTCCAACTCGCCGTCTCCGTCTTAGTCATTTCTTGCCCATGCGCTTTAGGGCTTGCTACCCCGGTCGCCATCATGGTTGGAACGGGTAAAGGGGCCGAGAATGGATTGTTGATTAAGTCTGCCGAAGCTTTTGAGGCTTTGGAAAAGGTTGATGTTGTGGTCTTTGATAAGACGGGCACTTTGACCAAGGGCGAAATGAAGGTCACTGATTCTTGGTTTAAGAAAGATGAATCTAAATTAGGCCTAGCCTTGGCTCTTGAAGAAAAAAGCGAGCATCCATTATCAAAAGCCATTGTCGCGTTTGCAAAAGGGAAAGGGGCTACCCCAAATGAAATCAAAGACTTTGTTAATGTCCCCGGGAAAGGTGTCGTCAGCGGTTCGAACCTAGTTGGTAATGCCGCTTTAATGCAAGAAAACAAGATTGATATTAGCGAGGCAAAAGATTGTTTTGAAGAGTGGTCTGAGAAAGGTTTCACCGTTATTTTCTTTGCCTCAAAGGGGAAATTAGAGGCAATGTTCGCGGTTGCCGACGAGATTAAAGAAAACGCGAAAGAGACGGTCGAATCTTTGCAAAAAATCGGCAAAAAGGTCGCAATTCTCACCGGAGATAATCAAAAAACAGCCAATTATGTCGCTCGCATTTTAGGCGCTGATGAAGTCTTTGCTGAAGTTTTACCAGACCAAAAAGAAAAAGTTGTTGTAGACCTTAAGGCCAAAGGGTTTAAGGTCGCAATGGTCGGCGATGGAGTTAATGATGCCCCGGCCTTAACTAGTGCCGATGTCGGTATCGCGATTGGGGCAGGAACCGATGTCGCCATCGAAAGCTCTGACATCATCTTAGTCCGTAGCGATCCTCACGATGTCTATGCCGCGAGCTTGCTTAGCCGCAAGGTCGTCGCCAACATCAAAGAAAACCTTGCCTGGGCCTTCTTCTATAACATCATCTTGATTCCTTTGGCCGCCGGCGTTTTCTATGGAATCAACGTAAGACCCAACTGGCTAACGGGAAATCAACCTCACTTAGTCTTAACCCCGATGATTGCATCGCTTGCGATGTCTTTATCTTCGGTTACGGTTGTTTTAAATGCCTTAAGAATTCGTTCTTTCAAAGCTAAATAAAAAGGAGAAAAACGATGTTTGGAAAAAAGAAAGCCATTGTGTCAGTTGATGGGATGATGTGTTCCCATTGCGCTGCCCACGTTAGCGAAGCCCTTTCAAAAATCGAAGGCGTAAGCAGCGTCAAGGTCAGCCTCGAAGAGAAGAAGGCCATCGTCACCTTTAAAGGCGAATTGCCTGAAGAGAAAGTTTCTTCGGCGATTGCTGAAGCGGGCTACATATATAAAGGAATTGTCTATGAAGGCTGAAAAAAGCAGCGTTAACCATCGCCTTGCCATCGTTAGAGGACAGGTGGATGGGGTTATCAGAATGGTTGAAGATGACGCTTACTGCGTTGACATTTCGAACCAAATCCTGGCCATTATTTCGGGCCTAAAAAAGGTGAACCAATTGATTCTTTCCGCCCACCTAGAGCATTGTTTACGTCATGCCCAAGGGGAAGAACTAGATAATAAAATCAGTGAAATCGAGAATTTGCTAAACCGCCTTTAATCCAATAGGCTCATAATCGGGATGACTTTATCCTGCAAGCCGCCGACAACGATTAATTTTCCGTTTTGGTTATGTAAGTCGGTTTCGCTTCTAACGCCAAAATCAGGCGCATAGATGCCGGGCTCATCCGAGAACGACGTGCCGCTTTCGAGACGTCTAAAATCGTGTGACTCGTAATTGTCCAGGTTGGCTCCTGGACCATGAGGAGAGACATCATCGGAAATATTGTGGCCGACACGGTGGATGAAATATTCACCAAATCCACCTTCGGTGATGATTCTTCTTGCCACATCATCTGCCTCATATCCACAAACCTCGCGCTTGAGTAATTCTTCGCTTAGGAAGGAAATTACTCCATCGCGGGCTTTTTTCACTAATTCAAAACGTTCCTCGACGATTTTTGGCACTTCTCTCCCGCAATATCCCATCCACGTGATATCGGAATAGACCTCGCCTTTTCCCTTAAATTTGGCCCACATGTCAATCAAGACGACATCTCCCATTTTGATACGGCTATGGGCTTGAGGAGTGGGGGTGTAGTGGGGGTCACTTGCATTTGGCCCAATGGCAACTAGAGGCAACTCATCGAATTCCATTCCTTCTTCTTCGTAACGTTTGCCAATGAAAGCTTGGATATCTAATTCGTCCGAATATCCCTTTTGCGATAATTCCAAAGCGATTAAACGGAAAGCCTCGTCTTTGATCTTTAGACTCATTTCACAAGCCCGGCGTTGGGATTCTAGTCCCTTTTCGCCAACAACAGCCGTGATCTTTTGGAGCAAGTTTGCCGATGGCAGGATTTTTAAGCCTAGACCCTTTAAATATTCAACCGAGCCATAATCGGCTAAAGAGACGCGCGGTAATAACCCGAATTCCGAGATATCCATTAAGATTTTTTGGTATTTACCAATGAACTCTTTTTCCAGCGCGAGCATCTCTTGCCAGGTGTGATAGACCTTCAAATCGAATTTTTCTAAAGTTGTTTCATCCTTGAGATAGACGGTGTCGATCGCGTGGGTGATAAGGAAAGGTTTCTCTTCACTGGGGATAACCATGATGATTTTACGGGTGAGCATTTTCTCGCCCAAAATCTTAAGAAGGCTGGGGTTATGGTTTTCGTAATCGACGATGACCCAAGCATCCGCTCCTTCCTTTTTGATGAGGTTTTGCAGGTTTTTAATATTCATAACAGCTCCTATTCAACGGATTTTAATGATGTCGTGGTATCGATTGCCTTGATGCGGTGTCTTAAGAAGAAATCAACAACAACGGCGGAAACGATAACGATAACGGGGGAGGCGACATATGTCCACCACTGGATTTGGCTGATCGAACCAAAACCAAGGAAAGTGAATACCCAATCGCAAACATAAAGATCGATTGGCAAAGATATCAATGAGCCCAAGACCGCAACAAAGATAATTTCGCGGAAGCAATATAAGTTGCATTCTTTCTCGGAATAACCGAGGACCTTTAATGTGGCGAGTTCACGTTTTCTGTCTTCGATGTTCATATTGGCGAGCAAATAAACGACGGCAACCGTCATTGCCGCGGCCAAAATAACGATAACGGTCGAAATAAAGCCCATCGAAGAAGCGACGGTGGCAAAAAGATCGTCGTCAAGAAGGCCACTTGAAACATTGAGCAAACCAAAGCCCAAAAAGACCAATAACGTGCTACCGATAACCGATACGAAAGTCAAAAAGAAGTTCTTCTTTAAGCGGAATAGGTTCCTAAACATGGATTTCACGGAGAAGGAAAGATGGTTCCAGATAAAGCCGACACGTTCTAGCAATATTTTTTTGCCTGCTTTCGGGGCCGGCTCTTTTAATAGATCGGCCGGCGATTCCCCGAGATAGCGAAGAGCCGTTACTAAAGTAACCAGCAAAGAAACGGCAATTAGGGAGACGGCGGTAACAATGCCCGCAACGCTTAGAAGGGAAATCGTTACCGGTCCCATCGTAAATACGGCGTTATAGGCTGGATAAATTATCCAAGGCAAAGCGTGGACCCCGGCAAAATAGCCAATGGCCGCCCCAATAAGAACGGCGGTAAAGGAGAACCATAAATATTTGCCGAGTATCTTTTTCCTTTGGACGCCTTGGCTGACGCAGGTGGCGATTTGCCCACGTTCATCCTTCATCAAACGATTAATCGTCGTGGAGTTCACCAAAGCGCATAGAAGCAGGAAAAAGAAAGGGATTAAATAAGAAAGAATGGTCACTTTTTCCTGATAGCTTTTATATAGGATATAGGATTCGTTTTCTTCTAAGGTTAAGATGGCCGCGTCGTTTTCACCGATAATGGCGCGCACGTCCGCTTTCTTTTGTTCCATTTCGGTTTTGTATTCGTGCGAAAAATAGGCGTTTGACGTGTTGAAATGAAGATATATCTCATTCTTCCAGTTTTGGAGGAAGGCAGGCATCGTGGAAGCTTCCACAAAATAGATACCAGACACTATTTTGTTATCGATGTTATTTTCGATGTTAGCTAAGTTCTTTCCATGATGCAGATACAGGTTACTTCTAGCGATGCCGGTGACGGTTAATGAACTTGGCCCAAAGAAACTTAGACCAGAGAAATTTAATGTCTCGCCGATGAGAGGTGCTTTCCTTGTGTTGTTTCCTTCTAAGGCCAATATCTCTCCACGTGATTTTGGATAGGTTCCTTCAAGCAAGGTTGGCTTAGCGGAATTCATCTGCTGGATGTTTACAAAGTAAAACCGGTAATATTCGTCGCCTTCCTGAGAGTCTATGCTCATTAATGAATCGCTCGAAACCGCGCCATTAACTGAGGTAATGGATTGGATTTGATCGGCGGTGAACCCGGTCGCAGCCTTGCTTTTGACGATTAAATCAGGCACGGGTTCGTTGTAATTAGAGAGGAATGAATTCCCTAAGGAAGGTCCAAGCGACCCTAGGCCCGCTGTTAGAAAAAGCGAAAGCAGGGTGATAAAAACGCTCCCCAGATAACGCCCTTTTTGGGTGAAGAGGGTGCGCCAAAAGGTTTTCGTGAAGGTCCAAGATCCTACCATGAAATATCCTCGATTTTCTTTGGGTTAGCGACTTTCTTATCAGAAGTGATGGTGCCGTTTTTTAAGCGGATGACACGGTCGCCAAACCGCGATAAAGCGGAATTGTGGGTGACGATGATTACCGTTTTGCCTTCTTCGTGGGCGATTTTTTCAAGTAAACCAAGGATTTCTTTGCCGGTTTCATAATCTAATGCCCCAGTAGGCTCATCGCAAAGTAAGAAAGCCGGATTTTTGGCAATTGCCCTAGCGATGGAAACGCGTTGCTGTTCGCCTCCGGAAAGTTGGCTTGGGAAATTCTTTTCCCTTTCGGCAAGTCCAACCGAGGCCAACGTGGCTTTGGGGTCTTTGGCGTCTTTTTTAAGTTCGGTCGCAAGTTCGATATTTTCTAATGCCGTAAGATTTGGCATGAGGTTATAGAATTGGAAAACAAATCCGATTTTATCGCGTCTATATTTCGATAATTGGGCTTTGTCATAGTTGCCGATTTCTTCGCCTTGAATTAGCAAAGACCCATATGTCGGCGAATCCATGCCGCCTAAAATGTTTAACAACGTGGATTTACCTGCTCCTGAAGGCCCCAAGATGATGGTTAGGGTGCCTTCTTCAACGTTAAAGGAAACATTATCTAAAGCCTTAATTTGGGTTTCGCCCATCTTATAGGTCTTACTTAGATTTCTCGCTTGCATGATGGTGGCCATAGGTTTCCTCCGCCGGGGTGAGACTTGTAAACAAGTCAATAACACATATCTATGATACAATAACCCCATGAAAACCTTCGAAGGAAGAAAAATCGATTCATCTTGCCCTTTAAGTGAATATCCAACGCCTCAATTTAAACGGGACAGTTATTTGAGTTTGAATGGGTTTTGGGATTTTGCTTTGGATAAGAAGCCTTTCGAAGGAACTTTCCGCGAAAAGATTTTGGTTCCTTTTTCGGTTGAGACGCCTCTATCTTCGATTACCCGTCACGTCGAAAAAGATGATGTCATGACATACCGCCGTTTCTTCTCATTGCCAGAAGGTTTCCGTTCGTATCGGGTCCTCCTCCATTTTGAGGCCATTGATCAAATTGCCGACATCTATTTAAACGGGGTTTATATCGCCCATCATGAGGGGGGCTACCTTCCCTTCACGGTTGATTGCTTGGAACTAAAAGACGGAATTAATGAGCTCCGCGTGCTAGTTAAAGACGATACCGATTCAGATGTGTTTCCTCGCGGCAAACAGATGAATAAAAGGGGCGGGATTTGGTATACCCCGACTTCCGGGATTTGGGGCAGCGTCTGGCTTGAATCGGTGCCAAATCAAGTGATTCAAAGTTTGCGAATTGAACCTGATTTTGATAATAAAAATGTCAAAATTGCGGCAAAATTCGAAGGAAAAATGCTAACTTCCCAGGTTATTGTTTCCTTCAATGGAAAAATTGTTGGCGAAGGAGAATTAAACGAAAAGCTCACCTGTGTGATTCCGCTTAAAAACCTGGTAAGGCCATGGAGCCCATCGCGACCCGATTTATATGATGTGAGGGTTAGGATTAACGAAGATGAAGTTTCTTCCTATTTTGGGCTTCGCAAGTTTTCTTCGGTTGAAGTGGATGGGCATCGCGTCTTCGCTTTGAATAATGAGCCCCTATTTTTGAGCGGCGTCTTAGACCAGGGCTATTATCCCGACGGCGGACTTACCCCACCTACCGACAAGGCCATGATCGATGATATTGCTTCAATGAAAGAACTTGGCTTTAACTGTCTCCGTAAGCACATCAAGATCGAGCCGATGCGTTGGTATTACCACTGCGATAAGCTCGGCATGATCGTTATCCAAGATATGGTCAACGGGGGAGGGAAATACAATCCTCTACTGATTATGACCGCACCCTTCATTTCGTATCGCTGCAACGATACAAAACAATACCATAAGCTTGGACGCAAGAATCCCGAATCGCGGAAATGTTTTGAAGAAACTCTAGGGAAAACCGTTGACCGCCTATTTAATTGCCCGTGCATTGCGATTTGGACCTTGTTCAACGAAGGATGGGGCCAATTTGATGCCGCAAGATTAACGGCCTTGTTAAAAGATTTAGATCCGACTAGGTTAATCGATTCGACTTCTGGTTGGTTTGACCAAGGGGTTGGCGATTTTGATTCACGTCACGTTTATTTCAGACGTTTTAAACCCAAGAAAACCGGCGATCGCATCTTGGCTTTGACTGAATTCGGCGGTTATAGCCTCCGCGTTGCTAATCACGTCTATTCAAAATTTAATTTCGGCTATACAAGGGTTAAAAACCAAGAACGTTTAGCCAAGAAGATTCAAAAACTATATCGTGAGCAAATTATCCCCGCCAAAAAAGGAGGCTTAAGTGTCGCTATCTACACCCAGCTTAGCGATGTCGAGGATGAGACAAACGGCTTTTTGACCTATGACCGCAAAGTAAGCAAGGTTAAAACCGAGGTCATGAAGAAAATCAACGAGGAGCTTATTGGAAAATGATAAAGGCGGCTTTTTTTGATATTGATAACACTTTATATGATTGGAAGCACAAGCAGTGGGTCCAAAGCGGGCTTGATGCGGTTAAATCCTTGAAGGAGAAAGGCATAAAGGTTTTCCTCGCCTCGGCTAGGCCACTTCATAGTCAAATTCAGTTTGGGGCGTTTAACCTAGGCATTAAATGGGATGGTTATATCTCTTCAGCCGGGGCAATCGCCTTCACGAAGGGACGCTATGTCAAAAAGGACCTAATGGATAAAAAGGACGTCTATAAAATCATCGCTCTAGCCAATAAATTAGGCTTAACGATGGAGGTTGTGACACCAAAAAGCCGTTATTTAAGTGCCCCTGCCAACCAATATTTGACTTCCTATCATGGGACCTACACCGACATTACCCCGCCGGTTCGCCGTTATGACGGGGGTCCTTGCACTGGTGTCTTGCTTTTTTCTCCAGAAGAATCCGATGAGGAGTTCCGCCAAGTCCTTCCTAACCTCCTTTATTACCGGTTTCATCCTTCTGCCGTCGATGTTACTCCTTGCGAGCATCTTAAAGGTGACGCCATCGCCCATTTTGAGATATTACGGGATAAACGATGATGAAGCCATTTCCTTTGGGGATGACTTTCAAGACATTTCGATGAAAGACCATTCCCTTTTTGTTGCGATGGGCAATGGCAAAGAAGAAGTCAAAGATAGTGCCGATTACGTGACTGATCCGATTTGGGAAGACGGCGTGCATAACGCTTTGATACATTTGGAGGTGCTTTAAGATGAAATTTGGAAGATTTCGCCTTGGTTTGGCTCGTTTGTTCCTCGAAAGATCTCAACGTAAGGGCAGGAAACATCAGCCATCGCTTGCCAAATATCAAAATTTTATGGACGTGAGCCCAAAAAACGGAGCCAAAGACCATTTTTGTTATGACGTTATTTTGGCTGACAAAGAGAATTCCAAAGGCATTACCTTAATCGATATCCATGGTGGGGCTTATGTCACGGCCACAAGAAAGAACAACCATGGTTTCATGGAATATTTCCTCAAGAAAGGCTTTGATACGGTCCTTCTCGACTATCCTTTAAACAATGGAAAAAGAGGGGTGGATGATCAATTCGCCGCCATCGTAGACGAATTTAACCATCTTGTTCAAAGCATCGAGAAATATGGTCTTAGTAAAAAAGTCTTTGTCACAGGCGATTCGGCAGGCGGACATTTCGCTTTGCTTCTTGCCGAAGCTATTTGCGATCCTAAATTAGCTAAGACTTTTGGGCTTCATCCAGGCGACCTCCAGATGTGCGGGGTCTTAGCCAATTGCCCTGTCTATGATTTTGAAAGAATCGGCTATCTCATGCCGATGACAAAGAATGCCCAAAAACGCTTATTCGGTCCCTTATATCTAAATCCCGAGAAGACCGCCTTATATTCCCCCAAAGCAAACCTTGAATCTTTGAATTGCCCTATCTTCCTATCAAGTTGCAAAAGGGATTTTCTCCTTGGCGAATATCAATCTTTTTGCCAAGATGCCAAAAGCCTTGAAAAGAACTTAACAGTCGTCTTTATCGATGAAGATGATCCAAAAGTAGGGCACGTTCATAACATTTTAGATGTAAGCGACCCCTTTGCTATCGAAGTTAATGACGCGATGGTCGCGTTTATGGAAAGAAACTAACGATATAAATTGAAGCCTCTTGAGGTCTGGCCTTTATAGTTTGAAGCGTTAATCACCCCACCTAGTTCATTTTCAGCATAGGCAAAGGTGATGTCCACCGGGTAAGATTCATCGACTTCATAGATGTCGGTTTTAAAGTTGTTATCGTAGAAGTAGTCATAGACCTTTGCTTCGTTTTGGTGATAGAAGAGGTAATCGATGACGGCGACTGTGTAATATTTATCCGCGTCCAAAGAGGGATAAGTCGAAGGATCGCCTGTATAAGTTTCGTTATAGTAGGCCTCATTCAGTATATCGCTTCCGCGGCAGGAGGCGATGACGATGCAATTGGTAAAGGGCATCGCCTTATACATGGCCGAATAAGTAACCTCGCCGGCGGACACGGTAGCCCGTTGTTTGTTCTGCATCGCGAGAACGAGGTCGGGATATTTGGTCTTATATTTGCTATATATGGCCTCACAGGCTAAATCCGAAATTTGGTAGGCATCAAGGTTCCCGTTTTGAAGTGTTAACGGAGTTCTATTGACCTTATTTAGATATTCGGGTTTTTGCAGGAAATCTTCGCATATCGCAGAGATTTTGGCGGATTCTTGCCAGTTTTTTGAAGCTGAAATGCTCTCTGCTTTTTTCGTGGTAACCGTTTCTCCGACTTCAAGTTGAAGATGGGACAAGGCTTCCCCGTTGCAATAGGATTGCAGGGCCATGACGTTGAAAATATTTTGGTTATTTGCCTTGTGGGTATGGCCGCAGAATATGCCATCAAAATAATCTTTCATTTGCGAAGCGACTGACCACCTAGCGACAGTGGTGGAATCATCGTGAATGACTAGAATCGTTACGGCGCATCCTTCCGCCTTTAATTTCTTGGCTTCCTCGACGGCATATTTTTCAGGAGCATCAAAATTGAGACCCTCAACGTGGCGGGAAGTAATAGAAGTGGTTTGCCCCTCTCCTATCATGCCGACGATGCCGATTTTTAAACCGCTCCTTTCGATAATCGTTGAGGCGTCAAATCTAGGGTCATCGCCCAAATCGGTGGTTTTATCGACCTTTCTGATGTTGCCTCCAAGAATCGGGAAGTTCGCCGCTTCTTTAATTGTCATCAAACGTTCGAGGTTGTAGTCGAATTCGTGGTTACCAACGGCCATTGCATCGAAACCAACCGCATTCATCGCCGCGGTGACCAGTAAGCCGTAATTGGCATTGCTTTCAAGCGATCCTTGGAACATATCCCCAGCAGACAAAATGACGACATGGTCTGGGTCTTTCGCTTTTAGTTCTTCTAGGTGACCGAAATACTTCTTAATCCCGGATTCGTAATATCTCCCGTTCATTCCTTCCGTAATCGAGCCGTGGAAATCGTTGACGCAATAGAAGTCGAGCGTCTCCTTTTTTGGCGAAGAAGAGGAAGAAGTGGTCGTCTGAGTCGAGGAACTGCTTTCTCCTGAAGGAGAAGAGCTAATTTCACTGCTTGAAGAGGCTTCGCTTGAAGGCGAGGAATTTACACCACATCCGGCAAGAGAAAAAACAATTAAGCAAGAAATTATTAATTTCTTTGAGTTTTTCATGCTTAGACTATACCATTAGTAAGACTTCGGGAAAAGAAATGATTGATGCTAGCTTAACGATTCAAGGTGGAGGAGCCCGCGGCGCATTCGTGGCCGGGGTTTTAGACGTCTTGATGGAAGAGGGCATTTCTTTTGGTGAGGTCTATGGAACTTCGGCTGGTGCACTAAATGCCGTCAACTATATTTCAGGAGACATTGGCCGTTCCCATTACATCGTCACTAAATTGATGGCGGATCATCGCTTCGTCTCCATTCCTCGCCTCATTTTCAAAGGAGAGTTGTTTAATTTCGATTATTTGTTTCATGTCGTTCCTAAAACAAAAGCCCCATTCAACGAAAAAGCTTTCTTTGATAGCCCCGTTCGTTTCTTCGCCACATCGACTTGCTTAGAAGATGGAAGCGCGGCTTATATCGAAAAGACACAAGACAAAGAAAGAACCTATGCATCAATCGCGGCTAGCTCCTCTTTGCCTTTATATGCAAAGCCCGTTGTTATCGATGGAAAGCATTATCTTGATGGCGGACAAGTCGCCCCGATGCCCTTCCGTAAAGCGCTGGAGAGCGGACGCAAGAAAATCGTCGTAATCCTCACCCGAGAATATGGCTTCGTCCAACCTGAGCCTAGCCAAAAATCCATCGCTAAGGCAAAGAAGGTCTTTAAAAAATACCCCGATTACATCAATGCCTTTATCAACGGGTCATCCGTTTATAACCGAGATATGAGGGAAATCGAAAAACTTGAAGGCGAAGGCCGTCTATTCGTTATTCGACCTTTGGTCGCCCCCGGGGTTAAAGTGGCCGAACGCAATTACGAAAAGCTCGAAGCCCTCTATTTGGTGGGCAGAGATTGTGCCAAGGCCCGTCTCCAAGAACTAAAACACTATCTAGAAATCGATGAATAAAAACGCCGTCAAACCAAAAGAAAGAAACAAAGGCTTAGTCGATCCAAGCCAAATCAAGGAGTTCAACGTCTACGTTGAGACCAAACTCCTGGATTTTTTGCTATTCAAATTGCCTTCTACCCCGCGGAAGAATGTGAAGACCATGCTTTCCAAACACTGCGTGGCTGTCAATGGGGTGCCTGTTTCCCAATTTGATTACCCACTTGTCAAAGAAGACGTTGTCACCATTTCTAAAACGCCGATTACCAAGCACGCCAGGAAAGACCTCCCCATTATTTATGAAGACGAAGATATTATCGCCATGGATAAGCCTTCGGGTCTCCTTTCCGTCGCCACTGACCGCGAAAAAGGCAGGACCGCTTATCGCTTGATCTCGGATTATGTGGCGGCGAAGAATCCTAAGAACCGCGTTTATGTGGTTCATCGCCTTGATGAAGACACCTCGGGCATCTTGATATTTGCCAAATCGAACAAAGTCCGCGAGGCCCTCCAAAACCATTGGCAAGAAATCGTGAAAGACCGCGGTTATTACGCGATTGTTGAAGGGGAAATGGAAGAAAAAAGCGCTATTTTGCGGGATTACCTAACGCAAAACGACCTCCATTTGGTCTTTGTGACGAAGAACAAGACAATCGGGAAATTATCGATTACCAAATACCAAGAGATAACTTATCGAGCCCCTTATTCGCTACTTGATGTTCACATTGATTCGGGACGTAAAAACCAAATCCGCGTCCAACTTGGGCATCGTGGACATTATGTCATTGGCGATGATAAATATGGCGAACCAGCCAACCCGATCGGGCGCCTTGGTTTACATGCCTACTCATTGATTTTTACCAACCCATTAAATGGCAAAGAATATCGATTTAATTCACCAATGCCGGATTCGTTCAAACAACTGATGTTTGGCAAGAAGGCCCCTGCAAAGGCCTTGACGAGTGCAGAGAAACAAAAACGCGACACTTATAGTCAGACCCGCATCAAAAAGGGGCAGGCAAAGAAACCTGATTATTTCGGACAAAGCAAGAAAGGAGGCCGCCATGGACATTAATCGCGGACGTTATTGGTTATTGAAACTGCGCGAAGCCACTTTTTCGGCCCTTCCTATCGCCCTTGTCATCGTTATTTTCTTCCTTGTCACCCGTTTCGCCCTACCTGCCGATACGTTCACCGACGCTTCGGGGAATAGCTATGCTTTAGGCGATTCCACCATGATTGGCTTTAGTATCGCCGTCATCATGATTGTCTTTGGGATGACCTTATTTAATGCCGGTACCGAAGAATCGATGGCCGAAGTAGGAAAAATTATCGGTGGTTCATTAGTTAAGAAGAAAAATTTCTTCTTTGTTCTTGCGATGACCTTTATCTTGGGGGTCTTAGTCACGATTGCCGAACCGGATTTGACTGTCCTATCTAGTCAAATCGGCCTTCCCTCTATGGTCATCATTATTAGCATTGGCGTAGGTGTAGGTCTTTTCCTCGTTATCGGGGTTATTCGTATCTCACTTAAGCAGGACCTGCGTTTAATGTTCCTCGCTTTCTATGCATTGGCATTCACCCTAATTTACCTTGTCGATCCACGTTTCCTGCCAGTTTGTTTTGATTCTGGCGGCGTCACGACCGGACCAGTTACCGTTCCTTTCCTTCTTGGCTTTGGTTTAGGGCTTTCCGCCTCGCGTAAAAGCGGGCGAGGAGGAGATGATTCCTTCGGCTTGACCGCTTTATGCTCAATCGGCCCGATTTTGGCTGTGATTATCATTTCTTTGATTATGAGAGCCACCGGAACTGGACTCCCGGCCGCTTATCCGCTAGAAGTGCCAGACGCCAATAATTTATGGGGCAATTTGTGGTCCGCAACGAAAGTTAACCTATTTGATGTGGCTTTGTCTATCGGTCCATTGCTGGTTTTCTTCATTATCTACGAGTTGATTTTCATTCGCTTAAGCTGGAAAGCCATTGCCCGCATCATCATCGGCATGTTCATTACTTATGTTGGGCTCGTTTTGTTCCTTTCTGCCGTCACGTGGGGCTTTTTGCCGGTCGCCCAAACGGTTGGCTTTATGCTTGGAAGCCAGACAAATTTCCATTATTGGGCGATGGGTATAGGTGCCTTATTTGGAATATTTGGGGTTTTAGCCGAGCCGGCCATCCACGTTTTAATCGAACAAATCGAAACCGTGTCTCAAGGAAGTATCAAAAAAGGCAAGGTCTTGATGGTATTGGCTATTTCCAATGGATTTGCCGTTTTCATGCATGTCGTGCGTGCGCATTTTGGCTTCCCCATCGTCTATTATTTGATTCCTGGATACATCCTTGCCTTTATTTTGGCTTTCCTCGTACCGAAGATTTATACCGCGATGGCGTTTGATTCCGGTGGAGTTGCTTCGGGACCAATGACATCGACTTTCGTCTTGCCTTTCTGCATTGGCTTAGCGGTTTCGATGGGGGCTGACGTCTATTTATATGGCTTTGGTTTGGTGGCGATGGTGGCGATGATGCCATTGATCGTCATCCAAGGTATGGGCTTAAGCGCCGTCTTAAAACAAAGGCACGCCCTTACTAAAGCCAGAAAACGTTTGGTTGAAGAAAACGATGACCAAGTTATCCACTTTAATGTTGAGGAGGTGCAGTTATGAACGAAAAAGATTACGTTCCTTTTGAACGAACCCACCGTTTACGCCCCTTATATTTGGTGATCGCGGTTGTCGGTAGAGGCCAAGGAGACGCTATCTCAGGATTATTCTTAAATCACGAGGCTTATTTCTCCGTCATCCACAAAGGAACGGGGACGGCTCCACGGGATTTCTACGCTTTCCCTGGGGCTGCCGTACCAAAAAAAGACGTCGTCTTCTCTATCATCAAGCAAGATAAATGGCCGATTTTACGAAACATCTTAAAGGAACGCTTTGCCATCTCCAAAGTCTCTTCTGGGGTTTGCTCCGTCATCCCCATAGATGCCATCTCAGGCGTCTCGATATATAAGATGCTAAGCAATACCAGGCAGTTTGAAAAACCTGTCAACAAATACCCACGAGCCAAAAAGGAGGCCAAAAAGCATGAATAACCAATACGAATCCATCTTCTGCATTGTCAATAAAGGCTATACCGACCTCGTAATGGAGTCGGCCCGTTCGGCCGGAGCCCGGGGTGGCACCGTTTTGAGCGGACGTGGCACCGGAAATAACGATTCCGAACAATTTTTCGGCGTTGTCGTTACGCCCGAGAAAGAAATCGTCATGATTCTTGTCGAACAAGGAATTAGAGACGCTGTCTTAAATGCCGTCAACAAAGGGGCTGGTATGGACACCAAAGGCATGGGAATCGCCTTCTCTATCCCCGTTAGCGACGTTGTTGGAATCCCCGGAGTGGAAACGAAATAAAAAATGGCTGAACTAAGAGAATTTGCAAATCGGAAGACCCCATCGCAATGGATGAGAGCCCATATGGGCTTCCTTTTCAATCCGATGAGCACTTTCTATTTCGGCGTTTTTACTATCCTCCTTTCCATGCTTTGGATGGGGTATGCTCTTATCACCAACGAATTCACGCAACTTCTAAATTGGGACTACACTTGGCAGTTCGTCCCCTTTTCCTACGATTATTACGATGCCTGGCATACTTTCTTTAGCACCGGGCATTTCCCTTTATATGACGGCGGCGTTTTCTTAGGAACCGATATGATCGGGTCGGGCTCGTATTATGGGTTATTCGATCCTTTTATCATCGCCATGGGAATTTTCCCGAGGAACTGGATCCCGAACGTGTACGCGGTGATGACCTTCTTCCGCTTCGCCGTCAGCGCCCTTCTAATGCGAAGCTATTTGAAGTATCTTGGCTGCAAAGAATGGACGGCCCGTATCGGGGCAATCGCTTATGCTTTCTCCGGCTTTGCCACTTTCATGTCGGGGTTCCCCAACGTTTTGACCGCAACCGTTTATATCCCCATGATACTTTGGGGTATCGAGCGCGTTCTAAAAGAAGGAAAGCCAGGTGTTCTCATTTGGGGCGTTTTCTTGGAGGGCGTGACATCGTTTTTCTATCTTGTCGTCGCCTGTATATTCGGAACGATGTATGCCTTGTGGCGTTATTTCGTTCGTATTAAAACAAGAACGAAACAAGAGAATATCAAAGTCTTAACGATGGGCATTTGCGCTTTCGCCGTCGGTTTGATGCTTTGCGCCTTTACGTGGGTCCCTTCGGTGAGGGAATCCGCCTTATCTGGACGCGCCTCATCGATTGGCTCGGCTTACATGCATTCAATCCTTAATTCTTTGAAGAGCCACGATTTCGCTGAATTCTTCTCGCTGATTTTTGAAGAAGTAGGCGATAATCCTGGCCGCGAATTGATGGGGGTTATATCTTTCTTCTTCCCCACCGGCGGATTTACCCGTCTCCCCTTAGCCAATAGCGGATATGATGCTTGGACGGCTGCCTTATTCTGCTACACGCCAATCGTCATTTCCTTCTTCATGGCCGTTTTCCAATCCTTGATGAAACGGAAATGGAGCCATATTATCGCGATTTTGATTTGCACTTATTTCGTTTTAACGAACCTCTCCTATTTCCTCTTCTACGCCTTCTCTGGCAACGGATATGGAAGGTGGTATATCGTCTTGGTGCCGGTTATTATCGCTTACGGCTGCTGGGGCTTCGATTTACGTCACGAAGGATCTCGCTTTATTCCTCTTGCGGCCTCGTTAGTGACTTTAGGCATGACGATTGTCGTCTTTTATTTAACCATCTCTTTGCTTGGCGGGAAGACATTTAACGGAACCGTTTATAACGTCCATAACACCACCTATTGGCAATCAACCTACCATACAGCCGATGAAGTATATGATGGTCTCCACACGGCTTGGTATTTGTATTATCAAATCGCCATCATCGTTACCGAATCGATCGTTTTATTTATCGGTTATCGCAAAGAATGGATGCCTAAGGTTCTCTTTGGCTGCCTTGTTGCCGAAGTGATTGTCATGGGGAATTTGACCTACCCCTTTAACGGGCTTTGGAGCTATACGAATTCTTATGGGAATGGGGCTAATGCGGTCAATAATTCAACGTCATTAAATATGACGATAAAAGCCCAGGATAATTCCTTCTATCGCGTCCATAATGATATGGAAAGAGGATCCTCTTATTTATTCAATATTGCAGGTTATAACGCCGCAATCTCCTTTCATTCACTCATGAATTTCGAGGTTGAGGACTTCGCTTTTAATAACCAAATGAAGAATGTTGGCTCTACCAATACCACTTATGGTGGAACCACCACATACAACCCCAATTGGAGCGGCGCATACCGTCATAAACGCTTCGTGACCGACACCATTCTCAATTACCGTTATTACATGGTAGAGAACAATTATTCCGGCTATAAGGACCCCCAAGGACAAGGTTATTTCTTCGAACCCAACGTTCCGTTTGGGGCGGTTGAAATCCCATCTAAACTAGACCGCAATAAATATCGCCTTTATAAAATGGAAGACGATGTCCTTCCTCAACTTGGCTATGCCGTCAAAGACGATTCCCTGTATTATCTTGGCCATGATCCGGAGAAGGATTCCTATCTTTCTTCGTTCTATTCCAATTCCTCTTATACGCAGGCCTTCCGCGAAATGGAAAGAGCCCAGGAAGTCGAATTGACGGGGGCAATGCTCGAAGATAATTTCGACCTGGAAGGATTCAACATCAAAAAAGAAGTGCCTTCCGTCGATACCGATGAAAAGCTTGAAGAAAATTTTGGCTTATATCGTTATTTCAACGGCCACGGCGTCAAAGTCAGGAAATACATCACCGGGTTAGCTAAAAACGATCTTTTGATTCCCGATTCTTCTGCTCCCTATGCAGGCGAAGGGCTTGCTTATTTCCTTAATCATTATGTCTCTATGGAAGACGTCGTCACGATTTCCAGCACCAGCGTAAAAAGAGACGTCGGGAAATTGGTCTTCCATAATGATGATGGATATTTAAATGACGACCCACGCGGATGCTATTTTGATTTCCATTATTTTACCGATTCTAAAGATGCAGCCCCGCGCATTTATGCGATTGGCGACAAGTTCGACGAAAAAGGCGAAAGAATCGAGACCAATGCAGTTCTTGGATTTGAAAATTACGCGGTTCAAGCGGCGATGAATTCTTCTTATTGGTCTAACAAAATGGCGACTTTCGGGTTATATGCCAGGGGCAAAGTCAAATATTTAGTCCTTTGCTACCCCGGCAATGGGGATATGACGGTTTCAATGTCGAATGTCTTCTTTACCAAAAAGGAATACAGCGAAATCGAAGACACGTACACTTATTTACAAGAAAATAAACTGCTCAATGTTAAAACTGACGTGAACACGTTTACCTTTGATACGGATTACGAAAAAGACCGCGTTGTCGTGACGACTTTGGGCTTTGATAAAGGGTGGGAAGGCACCGTCTATCTGCCAAATGGCAAAACGGAGCCATTAAAGACATTTAAAGTCGATGGCGGCCTTGTTGGCTTCCTTGCTCGTGGCGAAACTGACCAAACCTATCATTATGAGCTTCGTTATAAGACGCCCTATTCCAATCTTTCTGTCGCTGCTTGGGTGGTAGGCACCCTCACCTTTGGCGGATATTTGGCCTGCGCCTTTGTAATGGATGTCAGGAAAAAGAAAAGGGAACTTGAAGCTCCCCTTGCTTAATCGTTGTTTTTGAACGTTTTCAAATAAATATCGTAAACGCGGTTTTTGTTAACCCCAAGAGAGGAGGAAACATCGGCAATCGCCTCTTTGGAACGTTTGCCATATTCTAGTTGGTCTTTTAAGGCAAAGGCGATGGTCTGATCGTCGACTTCTTTCTTTTCTTGATTTCCTTCAACGATGAGGACCATTTCCCCTTTCAAGGTGGCTTCGTCGAGAAGGGCGAGTTCGGCTAAACTTGCGCGGATAAATTCCTCGTGGAGTTTGGTTAACTCTCGTGCTAAGCAAGCCTGGCGGTCCCCTAAAACGGCAACCATCGTCATTAATGTTTTGCTAATGCGATGAGGCGCTTCATAAAAGATTAAAGTATCCGGATTTTTGATTAATTGTTGGAGTCTTGCGATTTTTTCGCTCTCTTTTGCTGACAAAAATCCCTCAAAATGGAAATGGTTTGTGGGGAGCCCCGAGGCCACTAATGCATTTAAAAATGCGCTAGGACCGGAAATCGAGGTTGCCTTGATTCCTTCCTTTAGGCAACGTTTGACAAGGCGTTCGCCAGGGTCAGAAATGCCAGGATATCCAGCATCTGACATATAAGCCACCTTTTTGCCTTCATGGAGTAGAGCGATGATTTTATTCGCCGCTTCTTCTTCGTTATGTTCGTGACAAGAAATGGTGGGTTTTTTAATTCCGAAATGGGTAAGCAAAGACGAGGTGTTCCTCGTGTCCTCGCAAGCGACAAAATCCATTTCATTAATGATTTCGATGGCGCGAGGAGGGAATTCCGAAAGATTGCCGATGGGGGTTGGGATAAGGTATAGAATCGGCGGGGATCCTTCGAAATTGAGTTCGCGGTTTATCATTGTTCGTTATTCCCGTTTCCGCCTCTATTGTTCCGACGGGGGCGGTGGTGGCGGTGGTTATTGTTGCGATTTTGGCGATTTTCTTGGTCTTGCTTCCCTTGCTTGGGGTTGTTTTGGCCTTTTTGAGGTTGTTGATTCTGGTTTTTGGGCTGCTTTTTGCGATTTTCCTGACGTTGGTCGCGGTTAGGTTTATCGTGATGACGATTACGGCGATTATTGGAGGCACGTTTGTCTTCTTTTTCTTCGGCAGGAGCAACGTGGACATATTGGCCTTTGTCGTATTTAGAAGGATTCATACCTCCATAAGAGGCGTCACGGCCCGAATTGCTCTTCGACGAGATATCAAACGAAGGTAACTCGTCGCGAATGGACTCGCTTTCCTCTTTTTTGCGGTAGGTTCCATTCATCATTGCCTTTACGTCGGTCAGCGGATAAGTCCTATAGTCAGTGTGGCCTTGATTTACCATACGAACGGTCTGGGAGATGATGTTCATGCCATCGACGGTATAATCGCCGTCGGGCGTATGAACGACCGTTCCAAAGGCAGGGAAATTATGTTTTTCTTGGGTGTAATATTCGTCTTCAAAGGCGAGACAGCATAAATATTTGCCGCAATGGCCAGATAATTTAGCTGTATTGATGGCTAGCATTTGGTTCTTGGCCATATGGATGGAGATACCATCAAATTGAGTAAGGAAAGTGGAGCAGCAAAGGGGGAGTCCGCAAATGCCGATGCCACCGATATATTTTGCTTTATCTCTAGCCGCCATTTGGAACAATTCAAGCCTAGCGCCGAGTTGAGGGGCTAAAACACGAAGCAATTCTCTAAAATCAACGCGTTTTTCGGTGGAGGTGTAGTTAATTGTTACCCTTGAGCCATCGAGGTTGTAATAAGCGGAAACGAGGTTCATCGCCAGTCCTAAGCGATCGATTTCGCGTTGAGCGATTTCAAGGGTTTTTTTGGCGTTGCGAAGGTTGATTTCGTGGTTGGTAAGGTCGACATCGTCGGCTTTGCGGGTGATTGGCTTCAGCTTTAATCCGTTATGGTAGTCCTTTTGGTCCATAACAGGGGTAGAAACGGTGGCGATTTCGCTTCCGGAAGGGGTATCGACGACGACAAGATCGCCGATTTTGAGATCGGTGATGTCTGTCGAAAAATAATAAGATTTTTCGCTTGTTGGAAAGCGGATGCCGACAAAATATAAGCCTGTTTCTGGTTTATCCATTGGATTACTCCTTGGTGAGGACGCTGACGAGGTGTGTGAGTAATAGCCCCGTGTTGATATTGGATTCGATTTCCCTCCGCAGCGTCATGGTTTGGAGGAGGGAGAGCTCGTGATGCGGCAGATTCTTGGCCGCTTCCTGGATAATTGTAACATAGGAGGGGAGCAATGGGGCTTGATTCGAATCTTGACCGACGATGTCTTTGAAAGAAAGGGTCAAAAAATCGAAAAATAAGCGGGTCGTGGCTTTGTCAGCGCAAAGTTTGGCAATATCTTTTTGAAATACGAATCTTGCGTTGCTGGCATTATTTGCGAGCGAATCAAGGGCTTTTTGGAGAGCCTCTTTTGCGTTTTGATAGGAGGTTTCTTCTTTCTTTTTGCCGATGGAAAATCCGTCGTTAAAGAAATATGAGAGCAATTCGGCATCTTCGGTAGGAACCCCGGCAGAAATAGCCTCCTCATAGCCGATTTGGCGTGAGGACATCCGTAAACGAAGGATTTCGCAGCGCGATTTAATCGTTGGAAGCAATTTTTCTTCGTTTTGTGAGGTTAAAATCGCATAGGAATAAGGGGTTGGCTCTTCTAAGAACTTTAAGAGTGAGTTGGCGGCATCGGCGGTCATGTTTTCGGCCATATGGATGAAATAAACCATGATGCCTTTGTTTTCTAACGGAGTCTGATGGAAAGAGGCGACTAAAGTTTCCACGTCCCCTTTCTTTATCGAGTTTTCGCTTCCGTCGATTTCCACCAAGTCAGGGTAGTCATTGACTTCGACGCGGTGACATAGGGTACAATCTTCATCCGCGAGGGGGTGTGGATGATCGCATAAAATCGTCTTAGCCAAAAACCTTCCCATTTCTTTTAACGGAGTGCCAGATTCGCCTAGAACCAAATATGCATGGGAAAGACGGGCGCCTTCCGAAGCGTTGCATAGGGTCTGGTAAATAACCGGCTGTCTGGTTTTTAAATAAGTTTCAAATTTCATTTATAAGCGAGATTTAATGGCGGCATAGGCGTCATCAACGACTTCCTCTAATGGTTTTGAGGCATCGATTGTGACGTAACGGTCCTTAAAACGGGCGGCAAGCTCCTGGAAAGTCTTCCTCACGCCGCGATGGAAGTCCATTTTTTCCAAATCGAGGCGATTGACTTCGCGATTGGCGTTGGCGGCAATGCGGGCAAGCCCTAATTCGGGCTCAATATCGAAGAACAAGGTCAAATCGGGGAATGTTCCTTCGGTGGCGAAGGAATTAACTTCGAGGATTTTATCAATCCCAAGGCCTCTAGCGCCCCCTTGGTAAGCCAAGGAAGAGTCTAAATAGCGGTCGCAGAGGACGATTTTCCCTTCTTTTAGGGCCGGCCAGACCTTTTCAACGAGGTGCTGACGACGACTGGCGGCATAAAGCAAAGCTTCGGTCCGGGAATCCATAGCCACATTATTGCGGTCTAAAATGACGTTGCGAATCGATTCCGCGATGGGCGTGCCACCGGGTTCGCGGGTCAAAATGTAGGGGATTCCTTCTTTTTCGAGGCGTTCGGCGATTAAACGCAAGGCACTGGATTTGCCGGACCCTTCCCCGCCTTCAAAAGTAATAAATAGACTCATAGGCTTCTCCTCCCTTCCAGGGCTTTTTGTAATGTGAGCGAATCGGCGTAATCTAAGGAAGACCCCATGGGTAAGCCATAACCTAATCTTGTGATTTTTAAGGTTGGGAATTTTTCACTCATCATTCGCGATAGCAAAAGCGAGGTCGTCTCGCCTTCGACAGTGGGGTTTAACGCGAGAATGACTTCTTCGACATCACCATCTTGAATTCGTTCAAAAAGGTGGTCGATATTTAGGTCTTCAGGTCCAATTCCCTTCCCCGGGGAGATTAATCCACCAAGGACATGGTAGGTCGGGTTTAACCCTTTGATTTTCTCAAAAGCGTTAGCGTCTTTGGCTTTAGAGATAACGATAATTAAGTGATGATTTCTTTCTGGAGAAGAGCAAATCTCACATACCTCATTTTCGGTAAAAAGACCGCAATTTGGGCAGGAATGGATGAGTTTTTTCGCGTTTTTTATGGAATCAGCGAACTGCAGTGCATCTTCTTCTTTCATGTCCAAAAGGGCAGAAGCCATACGTTCTGCAGATTTGGCGCCGACCCCAGGTAATTTTCCAAAAGAATCGACTAAAGCATTAAAAGAAGGAAGGTCTTTCATTAAAACAATCCTTTTTTGCCGGTGACCTTTTCTTCAATCGCGTCGCTAGCTTCTTGAATCTGTTCTAAAGCCTCGTTGAGAGCCATGGAGATAGTATCTTCAAGCATTTCCTTGTTTTCTGGATCTAAGGCATCGGGATCGATAGAAAGAGAAGAGATGGTGCGGTCACCTTTCATAACTAGTTCGACCATCCCGCCCTTAGAAACGGAGAATTCTTGCTCGGCAAGAGCGGCTCTGGCCTTTTCGAGCTCCCTTTGCATGCGTTGGGCCTGCATTAGCATTTGCTGCATTTGGTTCATATTATTTGCCTCCTTTTGGCAAGTTTAAAACAATAGTATTTCTAGCCGGCAGTTGCTGGATTTGCAACAAGCTGAAGAAGCGGGTTTGGCAACGATTGGAATCGTTACGATCTAAGCCATAAACAAAGACACGTCTTCCCAAAATGGTCTCAACCATAGAAGAGAGCGCCTCTTGGTTTTCTTGGATGTTTGCCCTGTTTTTCTGGCGTGTGAAATTGAAATTGATTAAAAGGGCCTCTTCGCATAGGCAGAATGGCTTAGCTTGGAATAAAATCGAAGCGACTTCGCCATAGGTGGAATCGAATTTAAGGTTCTCAAATTCACCCCAGGCGGCGGCAAGAGCCTTTCTTTCTTCTTTGTGACGTTGACCCAAAGTCATAATTTTAATGATCGTATCGTCATTAATTTCAAGCGGGTTCCCTTCAGAAACGATGGAGGACGTGACGTGACTTAGATCTAAGCTTGATTGCTTCGGTTCTGGCTTTTCTTCAGGCTCTTTTTCGGGCGCAGGGGCAGAAACTTCCTTTGCCTCAGCGATGGGTTCGGGTTCCTGCTTTGGCTCATCTTCAGCAAGTAAAAAATCAGGGATTGTCGAGCCCAAATAAATGCCCTCCTCAACATGCTCTGGGGCGGGTTGAGGAATTTTTTCTTCAATTTTTTGGGTTTCAGGTTGCATGGGTGCCTCGGTTTTGATGTTTTCCGGGGCTTTTTCTTCAAATGCCGGAGATGGCTCAGAAACGACAGGCTTCTCAATTTTGACCTTTTCGGTTTTTGGCTGCACGTGTTTGCTGTTTTTGGGTCCGGCGGTTTTTTGAGGGATATTGGGATCTTCGTCATATCCGCTTAAGCGGATAAGTGTCAATTCGAACAGCGAGCGTATATCGGCAACCGACTTGAAATCGATTTGAGTCTGGAGGAAGGCGTCGATGTAGGCATTTGCCTTGTGGAAATCGATCTTGTCAATCAGCCTTCTAGCCTCTTCGATTTTTAAGCTTTCCATCAACTCCGGGCGAGCGGTTTTTTCGAAGATTATGACATCCTTCAAAATGGTGAGGAGGGATTGGTTGAGGCGTTTAATATCAACGCCAGCTGAAACGAAACGTTCTAGCTTAGCTAAAACTGCAGGGATATCTCCATCTGCCATTTCTAAGAGTAAATTACACTTTTCTTCATTCGAGGCTAACCCGAAAACCGAAAGCACGTCTGCTTCGGTTAGTTTGTTTCCGCCATAGGCGAGAGCCTGATCTAACAAAGATAACGCGTCTCTCATCCCACCATCTGCTAATTGAACGATGTTGTCGAGGGCGGGTTCTTCGAAGTAGACCCCTTCCTGGTTAAGAATCCATATGAGCTTATCTTTAATCGCTTTTTCTTCAATTTTGCCAAAGTCATAACGCTGGCAACGCGAAAGGATCGTCGGAAGAACTTTGTGAGGCTCGGTTGTGGCCAAAATAAAGATGACGTGCGCAGGCGGTTCCTCCAAAGTCTTCAATAAAGCATTGAAGGCCCCTTGGCTCATCATATGGACTTCGTCGATGATGTAGACTTTGTATCTTCCTTTTAGGGGCGAATATCTGACAGCGTCGATTAAATCACGAACTTGGTCGACGCCATTGTTGCTAGCGGCGTCGATTTCGATGACGTCTGGATGGGACGAATGATTAATTGCTTCGCAGTTGGAGCAATGGTTGCATTGGTGGCCGATTCCCTCTTCACAGTCTAAAGCCTTGGCGAAAAGGCGAGCCATCGATGTCTTTCCGGTGCCACGAGGGCCGGTGAAAAGGTATGCATGAGCGATTTTGTTGTTATCAATCGCGTTTCGCAACGTGCGAACAATGGATGCTTGTCCCGCAACCTCGGCAAAGGAGGATGGACGGTATTTGTTATAAAGAGCTTTGTATGCCATATCGGGAAAATTATAGACCTTCGAAGTTTTTCTTCCTAGGGCTAATCATAGATTAGGCGAATATTTGATGATATAATGCCCCCGGAAGATAAAACTATGGATGATTCAATGAGAAAAAGACTCGAGGTTACTCTCGAGCGAGTAAAACAGCTGGAAGAAGAACTTTCCCGCGATGATGTGGCTTCTGATTTGGCCCATTTTACGAAAATCAGCAAAGAAAGAGCGGATCTTGATGGCGCCTATACCGCCTATAAGGAATATCTAAAACTTGAACAGACCGTCTCCGATTCGATTGAAATCGAGAATTCGGGCGACCCTGAGCTTGCCGAACTCGCCAAGGAAGAAAGAAAAGAATCTTTGGCCCGCATGGAAGAGCTTGAAGGTGAACTAAAAACCCTCCTCCTCCCTAAAGACCCCAATGATGATAAAAATATCATCGTTGAAGTTCGCGGCGCGGTTGGCGGAGACGAAGCCAACATCTTTGCCGGCGATTTGGTTCGCATGTATAGCAAATATGCCGAAAAGCAGGGCTGGAAAATTCAATTGCTCGATGCTTCTTTAGGCGCTTCCGGCGGCTATTCCAATATCTCTTTTATGATTAAAGGGGATTCGGTTTACTCCAAACTAAAGTTTGAATCGGGTGCCCATCGTGTTCAACGCGTCCCGAAAACCGAAGCAAGCGGCCGTATCCACACCTCCACAGCCACCGTTTTGGTTATGCCTGAAGCCCAGGAAGTCGACGTCCAGATTAACCCTAACGATCTAAAGATTGATACTTATCATTCCCAAGGCGCCGGCGGACAAAACGTTAATAAGACCGAATCGGCCGTCCGTATTACCCATATCCCGACTGGCATTGTCGCTGCTTGCCAAACCGAAAAAGCGCAACTTCAAAACAAGGAAATCGCGATGCAGATGATTCGCGCGAAAGTCTTTGCCTTCTTCCAAGAACAGGAAGATAAGAAGAGAGCCGATGAACGGAAACTCAAAGTCGGAACGGGCGAACGTTCTGAAAAGATCCGCACCTATAATTATCCGCAAAACCGTGTCACCGATCACCGCATTGGATATACCATCAACCAACTCGACCGAATCATGGAAGGCGATTTGGATGATTTGCTTAACGCCCTCATCCATTACGATCAAGAACAACGTCTTCTAAACCAAGGCGGAGGCGAGGATGCCTAAGATTTTCGAAGTCTACAATAAAGCCATTTCCGAAGGCAAAGCAGCCGATGTCAAATCCAATGATTTACGCATTTTAATCGCGCATGACAATGGCTTTGATGCACCTATTGATGTATTGCTTAGAAAAGATGAAGAAATGCGCAATCTTCCCCTTTTTGATTCGCAATTTGCACGTTTATTAAAAGGCGAGCCTGTCGAATATATCATCAACGAAGCAACCTTTTTGCAGCATAAGTTATATGTTGATTCTTCGGTCTTAATTCCCCGGGGCGAAACTGAAGAACTCGTTGCCAATATCACGGAGATGATTTCCGATTATTATGATCCAAGAAATTATCTTGTCTGTGCCGATATCGGAACTGGTTCAGGGGCTATAGCCTTGGCTTTGGCAAGCTTCTTTCCGAACTGGATTTTATTTGCTTCCGACGTTTCTAAAGAGGCCTTGAAAGTAGCGAAGAAGAATTTTGCTTCCTATTCCGCGAAAGTGGAAACTTACCTTGGTCCCTCTCTTCAGCCTTACATTGAGAAAAACATCAAATTGGACATCATCGTCTCCAACCCGCCATATATTCTTAACCGCGATGAAGTTCAGGATTCGGTTAAAAATTATGAGCCCGAGACCGCCTTATATTTAGATAAGGAAAAGTCCGTGTACGAAGATATCTTCCGCGATTATAAAAAGGTTAAAAAGGGATCGCTGATGATGTTTTTCGAGATCGGATATGATTTAGAAGATTATCTAAAAGACCTCATGAAGAGATATCTGGATGACTTCGACTTCCAATTTTTGAGCGATTTAAATGGGCTAACCCGGTTTTTAGTCGTAAACTGCCATTAAGGAGAACATATGAAAGCAAAACTTTGTTCTTGGAAAGATGTTGATGAGGCGGTCAAAGCGTTACGAGATGGCGCCTTGGTGGCTTTCCCCACCGAAACGGTTTATGGACTTGGGGCCATCGCCTCTTCAAAAGGAGCCTTCGACCGTCTTGTTGAGGCGAAAAGAAGGCCCGCCGACAAACCTTTTACTTTAATGGTTTCTTCTTTGACCGAAATCGCGATGTTTGCTGAGATCAATGCGCAAATTGTCGCCGTTGCAAAGAAATTCATGCCCGGTCCTTTGACTTTGCTTCTTAAAGCAAGAAAAAGCATCCCTTCCCATATTAATTTAGGCACTGGCGTGATTGGCGTGCGCTTTCCCGACGATGAAAACGTTGATAATTTAATTGAAAAGGTGGGGTGCCCTCTTTTGGTCCCATCTGCCAACCGCTCTGGCGAAAAGCCCCTCACATCGGGCAAGGAAGTGCATCGAGAATTTTTAAACGAGGCGTGCATCGTTTTTGATGGTGATATTCAAGGCGGAGTGCCTTCGACCATCGTGGATTTAAGTAAGCCTGGCGAGATTTCTTTGGTTCGCCAAGGAAGCCTTCCTTTTGCCTCCATCGAGGAGGAATTCAATAACTTTGTCCCGCAAAGAATCGCCCTAGCTTCTGATCACGGTGGCTTTGCTTATAAAGAAAAAGCAAAAATCCATCTAAGTAAACAAGGGTATGAGGTCATCGATTTTGGCTGCGATTCGACTTCTTCTTGCGATTATCCCTTGTTTGCCTTTGCCGCGGCTAAAGCCGTTGCGCGCAACGAATGCGAAAAAGGCATCCTGATTTGCACTTCTGGCGAAGGAATATCCATGGCGGCAAATAAGATCAAAGGAATCCGTTGCGGCATCGGCTACGATGACGTTGCGACGGGGAAGACGGTTGAACATAATCACGCGAACATGATTGCCTTCGGTCAAAAATATATGAAAGAAGAGGACGTTCTTAGACGTATCGACATCTTCTTAATTGAAAAGCCGAGCAAACTAGAAAAACACGCTAGACGTGTTCACGAAATCGAAGAAGCCGAATAATTCATCGTTTTTGCACTGGCTCCGTATAAGAAAAGTATGGAGCCTTTTGTTTGTCCTCGCTGCGGGAATAAAGATGCGCGTTATATTGGCATTAAGTTTGGAAAGCCATATTGCCGACGCTGTATTTCTTTTCAAGGCGTTAAGGCCGAATATCAGCCAAAAAAGAAAAAGGACGTGAACCTTCATTTGGATTACCCCTTATCCAAAGAACAACACTTCTTATCCGAACAAGTTAAAAGCAATTTTGCCAACGGGATCAATACCTTGGTCTATGCCGTTACGGGCTCAGGAAAGACAGAAATCTCATATGGGGTCATTGCTTTTGCAATGTCGCAAGGAATGAATGTCGGTTTCGCCTTACCTCGGCGCGATGTTGTCATTGAACTTTATTTTCGTCTTAAAGAGGCTTTCCCAGAGCAAAAGATCGTAGCCGTCTATGGTCAACACACCTCAGCCTTAACGGGAGATTGCATCATCCTCACTACCCATCAGCTATATCGCTACCCTCATTATTTCGATCTGCTGGTCCTAGACGAAATAGACGCCTTCCCCTTTAAAGGCGATCCCATGCTTAGGCGCTTTTTCCTCGATTCCATCAGGGGTCATTATGTCATGATGTCGGCCACCCCTTCTAAAGATGTGGTGGATGAATTTAAGCAGGATGGGCACGCGATTTTAAGTTTGCGGACAAGGTTCCACCGCCACCCTATTCCCGTCCCGAGGGTAATAAGGAAACCTCTTCTTTTGCAATATATTACGATTTGCAAGGAACTTAACCGCTTCCTCAGAAAGGGAAAACAATGCTTCATTTTTGTCCCGACGGTGAATATGGCAGCTTCGTTGTTCGCTTTTGTTTCTAAATTTTGCCCAGGTGGCAACTATGTTAGTTCAAAAAGGGAAGGAAGAGAGGAAATTATTGCCGCTTTCAAGAAAGGGACATTCAAATATTTGGTCACTACCGCCGTGCTTGAACGGGGCGTCACCGTCAAAGGCCTTCAGGTCATCGTTTTCCATGCCGATGACCAAATTTATGATGCCGCTGCCCTGATTCAAATCGCGGGGAGGGCAGGGCGGAAAATGAGTGAGCCAACGGGCGAGGTGGTATTTCTATGCCAAAGAGAAAGCGAGGGGATAAAACGTGCCATCGAAGAAATCAAATTCTGCAACCGCTTTTTGTAGGATTTGCTTTAAAAAATTCACCCGTTCGACAGTTAAAACTTTGCTATATAAAAACAATCATGTTTGTCCCTCTTGTTATGCTGAAATGGGCGCAAAATTCACGCGATTTTCTCATTTTCATACCGAATTTACCGCGATTTTTCCATATAATCAAAAGATTCAAACGATGATTTATCAATTTAAGGGATGCGGGGATATCGAGATGGGGGAATGCTTCCTCGAATATATCCTACCTTTGTTAAAAATCCGTTACCGAAATTACGTTCTTATCGGAGCTCCCTCAGCAGCTAGCCATAACCAAAAAAGAGGATATAACCACGTTGAATTTATCTTCTCCAAAATTGGCATCCCCTTTATTGACGCATTAGAAAAAATCGGTGAGCGAAAGCAAACCGATTGCACTGTAAAAGAGCGTAAGAAAGTCGGTCAATTTATCCGTTGGAAAAACGGCGTTTCAATAAGAGGTAAGAACGTCCTTTTCGTCGATGACGTTTTCACTACGGGATCTACGGCAAAGGCTTGCTTGGCCCTAATTTATAAACACCATCCCGCCAAAGTTAGAGGGCTAGTGCTAGCGAAAGCGGAAAAGACTTAATCGCCATTGTTCCATTACCATTTTTAAAATGGTATGATTTACCCGCTGTAATTTTAGGAGATTCACTCGTGGCAAACTTTATTGAAGCTATATTCCACTTAGAAAAACGTGAGCTGAAACGCTATGGCAAAGAAGCCGAACGCGTCATGGCTCTTGAATCCGAGATGCGCGCCCTTAGCGACGACGAACTTCGTGCCAAAACAAAGAAGTTCCAAGAATATCTTGCTGCCGCTACCACCGAAGAAGAAAAGGACCGTCGCTCGGCTGAAATCAAAATCGAGGCATTCGCCGTCTGCCGTGAAGGCGCTTGGCGTTCCCTTCATCAACTTCCCTACAAGGTTCAAATCATTGGCTCCCTCGTTCTAAACGATGGGAACATCGCTGAGATGAGAACCGGTGAAGGTAAAACCCTAACCGCGACGATGTGCGTTTATCTAAACGCCCTTCGCGGCGAAGGCGTCCACGTCATCACCGTTAACGAATACTTAGCCCAACGTGACGCGGATTGGATGGGTCAGGTCTACCGTTTCCTTGGTTTAACCGTTGGGGTCAACCTTGCCTCCAAAACCACCTCGGAAAAACAAGAGGCCTATCTTTGCGACATCACTTATACGACTAACTCCGAACTTGGTTTCGACTATCTTCGTGACAATATGACGCAGTCATTTGAAGCCCGTGTCCTTCGCGGCCTTCGCTTCTGCATCGTCGACGAAGCCGACTCCGTCTTAATTGACGAATCCCGTACCCCGTTAATCATTTCCGGCGGCCAAAAATCCTCGGCCTCCGCTTATCAAGTTGCCGACCGCTTTGTCAAAACCCTTCGTAAGGAACGCGACTTTACGATCGATATCAAAACCAAAACCTGCAATTTGACTGACGAAGGCAACGCCAAAGCCGAAAGAATGTTCGGCGTCCGTAACCTTTACGATCCCGAAAACCAGGAATTGGTTCACCGTGTCCATCAGGCCTTAAAAGCCAACTACATCATGACCCGTGACGTCGAATATCTTGTCGATGCCGAAAGGACCATCCAATTAATCGACCAAAGCACCGGTCGTATCATGAAGGGCCGCGAATATAATGACGGTCTTCAACAAGCCATCCAAGCCAAAGAAGGCGTTGAAATCAAACAAGAAACGGTCGTTTTGGCCACCATCACCTATCAAAACTTCTTCCGTCTATACAAGAAATTGTCCGGTATGACCGGTACTGCCAAAACCGAAGAAGAGGAATTCGAAAAGATCTATAACATGAAGGTCATCGTCATTCCGACTAACCGCCCAATTCAACGTATCGACGCGATTGACTATATCTATGGTAACCACAAAGCCAAGTTGGCTGGATTGGTTGCCGAAATCAAAGCCCGTCACGAAAAAGGCCAGCCGATTCTTATCGGTACCGCTTCGGTCGAATCCAACGAAGAAGTCTCCGCCTTATTAACTGCCGCCGGCATTCCACACGAAGTCTTGAACGCGAAAAACCAAGCTCGTGAAGCTGAAATCATTTCTCACGCAGGCGAATTAGGCGCCGTTACCCTTGCCACCAACATGGCTGGTCGTGGTACCGACATTAAGCTTGGCGAAGGCGTTAAAGAACTTGGCGGTCTATGCGTCTTTGGCACCGAACGTCATGAATCTCGTCGTATTGATAACCAGTTACGTGGCCGTTCCGGTCGTCAAGGCGACCCCGGTTTCTCCCGTTTCTACGTTTCTTTCGATGATGAATTGATGCGCCGATTCGTCCCTGATAATCTTCGCGCGACCTTCCAAAAGCAACTTGGTGACGACCATCTTGAAAACAAGATGATGCAAAACGTTGTCACCAACGCCCAAAAGCAAATCGAAGGCCGTAACTTCGATACCCGTAAGAACTTGCTCGATTACGACGACGTTTTAGCCAAGCAACGTCAAATCATTTACGATAGACGTGACTCGATTATCATGGCTAAGGACATCAGCGAATTGATCCATAGCTATTTCGTAGAAACCGGTAAATTCTTGGCCAAAAAAGCCACTGCCACCGGCAAGGATGATGGCTTAATCAGCGGTGAAGCGTTAAAGAAACTCGTCGAGCCTGCCTTTGTCCCCGAAGGAATTTTCCCTGCCGCCGCTTATGACGAAGCGACAGTTGAAGAAGGCGCTGAAGACCTTGGCGAATTCCTCTATCAGCAATATCTTGCTAGACGTGCGAAATTCGATCCCGAACAAGCCGATAAGATGGAACGTCAAATCGCCATTGGTTTAACCGACCGTAACTGGACCAAGCACATCGATGCCATGTCCCATCTACGTGAAGCCGTTGGTCTTCGTTCTTATGGTCAGACCAACCCGCTACAAGACTATGTTAACGATGGCTATTCCATGTTCCGCGAAATGAATCAAAACATTGCCGTCGACAGCGTCTATAACTTCATGAACGTTCGTATCCAACCTAAACCCGAGCCTGAACAACCCAAAGTCGAAGCCGAGGTTGTCGAAGCTAAGGAAGAGCCAAAGCCTGAACTAGAAGAAAAAACCGTCAAAGCTGAAGAACCTCAGCAAAACAACGAACAACCAAAGGAAGAGGAATAATGAAAGAGCTAGTCGAACTAAAACAAAACGCCATTTCCCTCGGGCGTCTTGTTTCGCAGCTCGGTGATTCTCTTTGACCTTCCTAAACTCAAAGCCGAAATTGCCGATCTCGAAAATCAACAAAACCAGGAAGGGTTCTGGGAAAACCAGAATTTAGCCAAAACCGTTTCTTCGCGCCTTGCCGCGTTGAGCGCAAAAGTCGGGGCCTACGAAAAAGCCCGCGATTCTTTCAAAGACGTCGAAGAGATGCTAAAGGAAGTTGAGCCAAACGACGAAGAGATGCTCGAACTCATTTCTTCCATCGAAGAAGATTTGGGAAAAGAATGCGAAGAACTCCGTCATAAATTGCTTTTCTCCGGCGAGCACGATGCATTGAACTGCACTTTGGAAATCCATGCCGGGGCAGGTGGCACCGAAGCCCAGGATTGGGCGAATATGTTGTTACGCATGTATGGTCGTTATTGCGAACGTAATGACTTTAAACTACAAGTCCTCGATATCGAAGAAGGTGAAGAAGCCGGCATTAAATCCGCGACCATCAAAATCAGCGGCACCGATGCCTATGGCCATCTCAAAAGCGAGAAGGGCGTGCATCGTTTAGTTCGTATTTCGCCTTTTGATGCGGCCGCGAGAAGACATACTTCTTTTGCCTCCGTTAACGTCGTTCCCGAATTCGGCGCGATTTCTGATATCGTGATTGATCCTAAAGACCTTCGCGTTGATACTTATCGTTCCGGCGGGGCCGGCGGACAAAACGTCAATAAAGTCTCCTCGGCCGTTCGTATTACCCATTTGCCGACGGGGATTGTCGTCCAATGCCAAATCGAACGTAGCCAATTAATGAACAAAGCGACCTGTATGTCGATGCTAAACGACTTGCTTATGCAACGGAAAATCAATGAGCGTAACGCCAAGCTTAAATCCGTTGTCGGTGAGCAAAAGGACATTGAGTGGGGGTCGCAAATCCGTAGCTATGTTTTTCAACCTTATACCATGGTTAAAGATCACCGCACCTCTTTTGAAACAGGCGATGTTAACGGCGTAATGGATGGCAACCTCAATCCTTTCATCTACGCCTTCTTGGAAATGGAGGCGCGTAGCAATGAAGGCAAGTGATGAGCGGAAAAAATATCTTATCGGTTTAGCCAAGAATTATCTGCTTATTACGGTCGGATGTTTTGTTTTGGCTGCGGGAGCCGCGATTTTCATTACCCCCAATAGCCTTGTTACGGGGGGCCTATCTTCTATCGCCATCATCGTCCAGTATTTCATCAATAAATCCGGATCAACCTTTATGGCGGTTGACTTAGTCAATTGGGCTTTGCAACTATTGTTTCTCGGAATCAGTTTTATTTTTCTTGGAAAGCATTACACGATCCGCACGGTTTATTCGTCTTTGGTCTATCCGTTGTTCTTTTCCCTTTTCTATCGTTTGCCTCTTGCGGGTGGGATGAGCATCGGCAATTACGTCTATTCAAATATGTATGCCGGCGGCTTTGATTATGCGATATTGCTGCTTGCCGGTATTTTCGGCGGGGCCTTAGTTGGCACTGGAGTCGCCACTTCTTATGCTGGCGGAGGGACAACGGGAGGATTAGATGTCTTATCCGTTATTATCGCCAAACACACCCCTGTAAAAGAAGGGTTTTCAAGTTTCTTGATGGACGGGTCTTTGGTTCTTGCCGGCCTATTTATCATGAAAGATATCAATCGCGGATTAATCGGCATCCTTTCTGCCGCCACATGCGGTTTGCTAATCCAAATCGTTTATGTCAGGGGTAGTTCCTTTATTATTGCTGACGTTATCACTGAGAAGCCCGATGAAATCCGTAAATATGTTGAAACCGAGATGGACCGCACGACCACCATCATCGCGGCCAAAGGCGGTTACACCCAGCAAGACAAACCCATTGTCAGGGTTGCCTTTTCTCGGCGCGAAGCCCAACCGTTTAAGAGTTTTATCGCTCGCACCGATCCGCATGCTTTTGTGACTTTAACAACCGCATCTATGATTAATGGGGAAGGCTTTGTTCCGCTTGTGGATAAGAACCACAGAAAAAGGAAAAAATCCGCAAAAACCGAAGAAAAAGGTAGGAACTGACGGAAATTTTATGGAAGGGCATCACTTTAAAATAGTTTCGAAATTTTCCCCGACCGGCGACCAACCAAAAGCGATCGAAGAAATCCTTAATGGGGTGGCAAGCGGAAAGAAGATTCAAGTTATCCGCGGCGCTACCGGCACCGGAAAGACTTTTACCGATGCCAACATTGTCGCCCGTCTTGACCGCCCTGCCTTAGTCCTTGTCCATAATAAAACCTTGGCAAGTCAACTCTATGGCGAATTAAAAGAACTCTTCCCTGAAAATCGGGTTGAATATTTCATTTCGAACTTCGATTTTTATCAACCGGAAGCCTATTTGCCCAAAACCGACACTTATATCGATAAGAACGCCGTCATGAATGAAGAAATCGATATGATGCGCACGGCGGCGATGAATTCCGTTCTTTCCCGTCATGATACGATTGTGGTGGCTTCGGTTGCCGCCATTTACGGGCTAAGCGACCCGAATGAATATAAAGGGTTGATTTTTGAGATTCGTAAAGGCGAAGAGATTGATCGTAAGCAGCTTTTTGCCCATCTTCTTGATGCCCAATATACAAGAAACAACCTTGAAATGAAGCCAGGCACATTTCGTGTCCATGGCGATGTCATCGATATTGCCCCGCCTACCCACGACTATTACATCCGTATTGATTGTTTCGGCGATGAGGTTGAATCGATTTCCCAAATCAATTCCGTGACCGGAGAAGTTGAAAAAACCTATGCCACCTACCCCATATTCCCGGCTTATGACCACGCCTCAACGAGAAAACGGATTGAAGCCGCCTGCGCCTCCATCCAAGAAGAATTAGAAGAACGTCTCGCCTATTTTAGGGAAAACGGAAAACTGCTTGAGGCTGAACGTCTTGAACTTCGTTGCCGCCAAGACATCGAATCGATGCTTGAATTCGGCAGATGCCCTGGCATCGAAAACTATTCACGCCATATCGATGGCAGAAAACCCGGCCAAAGGCCTTATACATTAATCGACTACATGCCTAAGGATTTTATCCTTCTTGTCGATGAATCTCACGTTTCCTTGCCCCAAGTTAGGGGCATGTATAATGGGGACCGTTCCCGCAAACAAACGCTTGTCGATTATGGTTTCCGCTTGCCTTCGGCTTTGGATAACCGTCCTTTGAATTTCCAAGAATTTGAGGAACTGATGCCTTCTACCGTTATTTGCACTTCAGCCACCCCTGGCGATTATGAATTGCAAAGATGCGGCGGCGAGGTCGTCGAGCAAATCATTCGTCCAACTGGCTTACTTGACCCCATCATCGATGTCCGCCCTTCGCTTGGCCAAATCCAAGATATCCTCCACGAAATCGAAGAGAGGGTAAAAAAGAACGAACGTGTCATGATTGTCACCTTGACCATCAAAATGGCAGAGGACCTAACTACATATTTGAAAGAACGCGGGGTAAAAGTCACCTATCTCCATAACGAAACCAAAACTTTGGAACGTTCGGAGATCATCTACCAATTACGAAAGGGAAAATATGACGTTTTAGTCGGGATTAACCTCCTTCGTGAAGGACTTGATATCCCGGAAGTTTCGTTGATTTGTATCCTCGATGCCGATAAAGAAGGATTCCTTCGTTCGACAAGAAGCTTGATCCAAGTGATTGGACGAACGGCAAGAAATGCGAACGGACGTGTCATCATGTATGCCGATTCTTATAGCGATTCGATGAAAGAAGCTATCCAAGAAACGAATCGGCGTCGCGCCATCCAACAAGCCTATAACGAAGAAAACGGAATCGTTCCTCAAACCATCATCAAAGACATCCTTCCACCTATCCATAATAGCGACGAAGAAATCGAATCCCTTATCAGCCTTAAAGGCAAGGCATCTAGAAAAGAACTTGAGATTCGTATTGCCGATTTAGAGAAACAAATGAAACGTGCAGCCAAACAATTTGATTTTGAGGAGGCCGCCCGTATTCGCGACATCATGTTTGAGTTAAAAGCGGAGCTAAATTGATGAGAAGTTATGAATTATATGTCTTCGATTTCGATGGGACTTTAGCAAATTCCGAAGAGTCCCTCTATCCGGTTTTCACTCAAGGCTTTAAGGCGATTGGGCGAGAATGTAGCCCTGAAGAAGTCGGCATTTATATGCATATCAGCCTTTTGCAAACGCTTGAATTGGCCAAAATCGAAGGCGATGATCAAAAGAAATTCATCGAGGCCATCATCGCGACTCTCGACAGCGAAGAATCCCTTTCTTTGATTCGCCTTTTTGATGACACGGCCCCCGTTCTTCGTCAATTAAAAGCCCAAGGGAAGAAACTGGCCGTGGCCTCTAATAATGTCACCGCTCACATCAAAAAAGTGTTGGAGAAATTTGGGATCGAATCTTATTTTGATGTTTATGTTGGTTCGGATAGCGTTGCCCATACCAAGCCCGCTCCAGATATGATTTTGAAGGCGTGTCATGATTTAAACGTTCCGATTTCGGAGACAATTTATATCGGGGATTCGCTCCAAGACGCAGAAACGGCTAGGGCGGCAAAGGCCGCCGAAGCCTTAATTGACCGCCATAAAGAGCATGAAGATTTCGTCGGAAAGCGAATTTTCTCCCTCTTTGAATTGCTTTCTTAGTTGCCAAAGGCAAGATGAGGGTATATCCTTTTTTAGCGTTACGAAAGGAGGTAACTAAAAATGCAGTGGTATGACATCTTATTCTTCATTGTGTCGCTCATCATCATCATCCTTTCGTTGCTCCAAGGCGGTAAATCCGAAGGCGCTTCCGGCGCGATTACCGGTGGCGGACTCAACGTCTTTGCGAAAACAAAGGAACGTGGATCGGAAAAAGTCGTCACTTGGTTAACCTTCGGCTTCGCTGTTGTGTTCCTCTTCTTGGCCTTGATTATCTCGGTCGTCTCCTCGACGGGAACCGCCGCCTAAGGGTAGCCTAACGAAAGAAATCAGCCTTCGGGCTGTTTTTTCTTTCCTATTTGAAGACGAGTGATAACATAACGCTATGCTAATCAAAGAATTTGTTAAGCTGGGCAAGGAAAACCTTGCTAAGGAAGTCGAAGGATTTAAAAGAAAACCCCATCTTTTAATCGTTCAAGCCAACGAAAATCCGGCTTCGGATGCTTATATTCGGGGCAAGATTAAAGATGCCGAGGAAATTGGCGCCAAAGCCACTTTGCTGCGCTTCCCTGTTACGATTACCGAAGATGAGCTTGTTGAGGCGATTCAAGAGGCTAACGTTAATCCTGAATATGATGGCATCATCGTTCAATTGCCCCTTCCTCGCCATATATCTGAAGCAAAAATCAAAATCACCGTATCCCCTGAAAAAGATGTCGATGGTTTCCATCCTCTTGGCTCATTTGATCCCTGCACCCCGAAAGGCATCATCGATTATCTAGAAAGCGAAGGATTTGCCTTTGAAGGGAAAAACGCGGTTGTGCTAGGACGTAGCGAAATCGTCGGTAAACCGATGGCAAGATTACTATTAAAACGTAGCTGCAATGTCACCGTCCTACATTCAAAAACAAGCGAGCAAGACAAAGCCTTTTATATCGGACATGCCGATTTAATCGTTGTCGCGATAGGACGTGAAGGCTTTTTGGATACGCGTTTCTCCTATAAACCGGACGCCTTTGTCGTCGATGTTGGCATTAATCGCGGGGAAGACGGCAAGCTTCATGGCGACGCCATTCCTAATCTTCCCGTCGCCAAGCAAACCCCGGTGCCCGGTGGAGTTGGCTTATTAACGAGATTTGCCTTAATGGAAAACCTCATCCGCGCCTATAAAAAGCAATAAAATCGAATCGGGTTTCCATATTCGGGAACCTTTTTTCTTCCAATAGAAGAAAAGAGAGTATGATGTAGGCGAGGTAAAGAAAATGAGAATCTTATATTTGGTTCTAAAAAGCACCCCGCAGGCCCGTCACCTGTTCGAGGAATTACGTCACATGGGATTAAATGGCACCATCGTTTCGGCTGACTCGTTACGCACGGCCGTCGAGGAGTTCCCGGAAGAAAGCCATTTTTATAATCTTCGTCACTTCGAGAAACACGAAATCATCGAAAGCGTGCTTTGCTTATTCGTTCTCCATGATGAGGAAGTGGAAAAGGCAAAACAAACCATCCTCGCGATGACGGATAACTTTAAAGCCGTCCATGGCTTCATGTATTCCCAACCGTTAAACGATTACGAAGGCTCTTTCTAATTATGTCATTTCCGATTTTTGCATATATTGCCTTGTTTTTGCTTGCCGGATTACTTTCGACCCGCTTAATGAAGGTTCTTCGCCTTCCCAATGTCACCGGCTATATCATCACAGGCATCATAATGGGCCCTTATGTTTTCGGCCTCTTCTTCAATAATTTCACCTATGATGGGATAAAAACTTCCACCATTGCGAATTTCATTAACCAATTATCCTGGGTTTCGCAGGTGGCCTTGGGCTTTATCGCCTTTTCCATTGGCACCTCATTTAAAGCCTCTGCTCTTAAAGCGGTTGGTAAAAGGGTTATTGTCATCACCGTGCTTGAAGCTTTGGGGGCTTCGGTCATGGTTTTCCTCGCTTTGATGGTGGCCCACTTTATTTTCCCTAATCAAGTCGGGTGGGAACTTGTCCTAACCTTAAGCGCGATCGCCTCGGCTACCGCTCCAGCGGCGACTTTGATGGTCATCAAGCAATATCGGGCAAGGGGGGAACTGGTGAATACCTTGCTTCCGGTTGTTGCCTTAGATGATGCGGTTGCTTTGATCCTATTTGCCGTTTTATTCCAAATCGCCTCAACCGTATCTTTAGGCTCTGGGTTAGATCCCTATAGAATGATTGTCAAACCAATCTTAGAAATCCTGATTTCGTTGGGTTTTGGGGCGATATTAGGATTAATCATTTCTTTCGCAAACAAGTTCTTCAAATCCCGCAATAACCGATTGATTTTTTGCATTTTCACGATTTTTGCGGCTTTAGGGATATATATGTTATTCCGTCAGCCTGAACTTGGTGGATTTGAATTATCGTCGTTATTAACTTGTATGATGGCCGGTGCCTTATATACGAACTTACGGAAAGACTCTGGTCCAACCTTCGATGTTTTGGAACGCTTTACCGCGCCTGTTTATATGCTGTTCTTCCTTCTTTCTGGTGCTTCGCTAGATTTAACGATTTTCACCTCCCCAAAAGGTCTAGTTGTCTTGGCGATCGCGTTGGTTTATATCGTCTTCCGCGTAATCGGCAAATGGGGCGGAGCTTTTGCTGGGGCAAGCCTTACCCATGCGCCAGATAAAGTTAGAAAATACCTTGGCTTAACGTTAGTTCCCCAGGCTGGCGTAGCCATTGGTTTAGCGACGACATGTGCATCCTTATTCGGCACGAGCCCCGCCACTGAGGAAGCCGGCGCCTTAGTATTAGCTATCGTTTTGACTTCGACGCTAGTTTACGAGCTTGTTGGCCCCCTTGTTACCAAATTTGCCTTATCCAAAGCGGGCGAAATCCCAGAGGAAAACGAACCATCTTCGCCCAAGAAAATATAAAAAAGCGCGGACCTGCCGCGCATTAGAGAGGAGTAAGGACTTATTCCTCTTTTTCGTTTGCTTCGTCTTGCTGGGCTGGGCTTTCTTCTTTTTGAAGTTCTTTTTCAAGCTGAGCAAGGGCTTTTTGGTGGAAACGATAGATGACAAGCGTTCCTAGTCCTAAGCCGGTTCCAACCGCTAAGAAGACTGCACCGACGATAATGAAGAAAGTGCTCAAGATTGCACGAGGGTCGTTTTTGAGGTAGATCAAAATCAAAATACCAGCGGTGATAAGCACGGCGGAACCGATGACATTGAAGACCACATCGATGGGGCGCGAAACTTTTTTGACGCCAAGGATGATTCCATAGATTAAAACGAAAGTCCCGACGACAATCGCGGCGATTCCTAAGAAATCCCCGAAGAAGCGGAATAAGAAGCTCGCGTCGGCGATATTATCGGTGACAAGTCTCGATAAATGGATGATCGAAATACCGATGGCAAGTTCTAATGAAGAGGCAACGGCCCTTCCTCTAATGACGGTGAAGATGTCTTTTTTGGCTTCGTTGATAACGGTTAAGACGTTAAGCAATAAGCGAGTGCTTGCATCGACGATGATGACGATACCAAAGATTAAAATGATGACCGATTGGAACGATGCGCTGTCGCGATTAATGAGATTGGCAATGCCAAAACCAATGAGAATGCCGGAAATAATCAGGTTCCATATAAGCCAACTGAGTTTTCCACGAGTAAACATAACGGGTCCTCTCTTTCGTTAACTAAAATATAATAATTGCCGTTTAGGCAATCGCCAATAGGATTTTCATTTTTATGGCAAAGAGTTAGAATAGGCTAGATGGCAAACCAACCTTCCAATTACAGCCTCTTCGGATTCGACTTCGGCGCCAACGAAGGACAACGTGAATTGATTCGGCTGATTAACGATGACTGTGCGAGAACGCCAGTTGTTTTTTGTAAAGGCAGTGCCGGAACCGGCAAGACCTTTGCGACTTTGGCGGCTTCCTTAAACCTTATCAGAGGCAAAGGGGCAAAACGTAAATACAGAAAGATTTTCTATGTCCGTGAACCGGTTGAGATTGGGCATAGACTTGGCTATTTAAAGGGTACTGCGGAAGAAAAGTACTCTCCCTACCTCGGCGGCCTTTTAGATAACTACAACCATTTGATGGCGAACGTGCGTCCAGAAGAAGGGGTTAATTCCCATCTGAAGGCACCCAAAAAGAAAAAGGTCGTTGAATTAGATGACGAGGTGATCGAATCGGCTTTATATGAACGCTTGCCAAGTGATATTACCCCGTTAGCCCCTGAATTTGTCCGTGGACGTTCCTTCAACGATTGCATCATCATCGTCGATGAAGCCCAAAACATGGATCTAGATGAGCTCCATACCATGGTGACGCGTATTGGCAATCAATGCAAAATGATCATCATTGGCTCGCCTAATCAAATCGATGTCCCCAATCAAAGCGCAGAAGACAATGCCTTTGAGACGGCGTATCGGATATTGGAACCAACCGGTCTTGTCGGATTCGTTGAGCTATTCGCGCCGATGAGAACGTCCTTTGTCGTCGATTTCGATTTAAGGTTTGTCGAATATAAACAAACCCACAAGATCAAGAAGTAAAACAAAACGGGCCGCGGCCCGTTTTGAATTGGTTATTCGTCTTTATGCTCGATTGCCTTTGGACCATTCAAAGACATCTTTTCTTCCTCTTCCACATCAACGATTTCTTCGCTGCTTGAAATGGATTTCTTTTTTCCTTTGCGGGAGGGCTTTGCATCCTCGATTTCATAATTGCCGATTTCGGCATTTTCAGCCGCGGCAATGTCCTTTTTGCGATGGTGATGCGTAATTAAAGTGACAATAAACTGGGTCAGGGCGACCAAAACCAGGATGGTGCCGGTCATGATGAGGACTAATTGGCGCTGGGTGTCGGAGGTGTTGTGGAGAATGATAACGGCTACACCGACCCCAATGAGAACGGCGCCTAAGATGATCTGGCCAATTGGCATAACAAGGGAAGTGAGACGACGGACGATTTGGAAGATGGAGAAGGCTAAAATTAAGGCGCCCATCACGATTAGGAGAACGGCGATAAGGTTAACAAGGGCTTCGATGACCATCGAATGCTTGATCTCAAGAATCATCAATAAGACGCCGATGGACACTTCGAACCCGGCGATGACTAAGGGTGTCAATTCGTCTCCCTTGCTGTATTTGGGGAAGAACATGATGATGCGAAGCAGACCATCGAGAACGATAAATGAGGAAATGGCATAGGCCAAAATGGTCTCGATATTTCCGCTGGCGCTATTTTTCACCCCGGCAAAGATGGCAAGGACGCCGCCGGCTAAGATGACGAGGGCCTCAACGATGTTCCACCAGAACCAGAAGGTGTTCAGTTTTTTTGCTGTGTTAAGTGATTTGTTCATTTTCGCTTCTCCTTTTTTGGAAGTGTCTTATAGTATAAATGCTTTTCAAAGAAAAGGAGTGGTCATGAAGAAAACTTTGTTAAAAAAATATGCCGAGTTGATAGTCCGTTCGGGCGTGGCTTTAAAGAAAGGCCAAAGCGCGTTTATCCTTTCCGAACTTGAGATTGAAGACTTTACCGCCATGGTTGTCGAAGAATGCTATCGGGCCGGGGCAAAGAAAGTTATCGTGTACTGGAATTCGCCAAAAGTCCGCAAAATCACCATGAAAAAGAGCAAAAAGGAAGATCTTGCATCTTTTACGCCGATGGATGAAGCCTTGATGAAGTGGCGTTGTGATGAACTTCCCTGCTTGATTTCTTTGACTTCTTCCGACCCCGACGGCATGAAAGGAATCGACATGGGAAAGGTCGCCTATGTCTCTCGTGCGAGGTATAAAGCCTTCCATTCTTATATTGAATCTTCCGAAAACAAATATCAGTGGTGTATCGCCGGGGTTCCTGGCGCAGCCTGGGCAAAGAAGGTTTTCCCTGATCTAAAGAAAAAACAAGCCATCGAAAAATTATGGGAAGCCATCCTTTATACTTCGCGCGCGGATGATGGGAACGGAATCGCAAATTGGGAAAAACACGATGCCGATTTGAAGGCACGTTGCCAATATTTGAATTCTTTGCGTCTTAAGTCGCTTCATTATGAATCAAAAAACGGGACCAATTTAACGGTTGGCTTAATCCCGGGTGTGATTTTCCTTGGCGGTGGTGAAGAGAACTTGAAGGGCCATTATTATCAACCCAACATTCCTAGTGAAGAATGCTTCACCTCTCCCATGAAAGGCGAGGCGGAAGGCATTGTCTATTCCACAAAGCCCTTATCTTATAATGGCGTCCTTATCAAAAACTTCTGGGTCAAATTCCATGAGGGCAAGGCGATTGACGTCCACGCCGAAGAAGGCGAAGAGGCCCTTCGTTCCATTTTGACGATGGATGAAGGTTCGGCATATCTAGGCGAATGCGCCCTCGTCCCCTTCGATTCGCCAATCAACAATACCGGTCTTCTTTTCTATAACACATTGTTCGATGAAAACGCGGCTTGCCACTTGGCTTTGGGACGCGGCTTTACCAATCTCTATCCGAATTATGAACAATATAGCGAGGATGAAATCCACTCCTTTGGGATTAACCAATCGATGAGCCACGTTGATTTTATGATCGGCTCCGAGGATTTAAACATTACCGGAACCACCGAAGACGGACGCGAAATTGCCATTTTCAGGAACGGAAATTGGGCTTTTTAACCATTTGAAAACAAAGAAAACATTTTCAGAAAACACTGAAAACGCTTTCAAGAAAGAGAAAAAACATCGATAAATAGCCACTTTTCGAGATTGTAAATTTGAAAGCACTTACAGTAAACGCTTACATATTTGGTGTTTTTTCGAAGACCTCCTATAGTGATGGTGCCTCAAGAAAAGACGAGGCAAACAAAAACGCAAATTACTGAAAGGAGGTAGGCACATGAACTACGATCTCAAGTTAGTCGACTACACCGAAGCGCTTGACGAAGAAGCCGATAATGTCATTTCTAATGAAATGATTGCCAACACCTATGCTGGGTTATCGCTGATTAACGTTGCCGCTCCGACTGTTCCGATGTTCAATCGTGACTAAGTCTGAATGACTTAATCAAGGCCCACACGGGCCTTTTTCATACCCTTCGGAGGTTAATGAGGTTCTTGAAGGATATCCGTTTCCCCTCGATTTCAATGAATTGATATGAAGAGGAAATCACATCGATGATCCCGCGAATATCATAGAGATAACCGTCTTCATAATAATTCGCATCGACTTCTTCTTGGTGATAAGTAACAAGCACCTCATTGATTTCCGCAGCCCTATCTTGGGAAATCCATGGACGGGGCTTTTTGTTTTTCTCATAACGCATGCGCGCTAAAATCGGGGCCTGTTCGATCAAAGACTTATATGGGGCCCATTTGACCATACCGCGCTGAGAGGATTCGTTCATGCTTTGTGTCCCCCAATCATGGAATGACGTTCCCTGGTTGTTGAATCTTTGGTTAATGACGACGCCCTTAATACGGAGTTACGGCCATATCTATCCATGACTTTATCCATGGCTAAATAAAGTTTTCGCCTTTCGCTTACTTCGTCCGGGGATTCAAAAAGGGATAACTGTTGTTGATCATCATAAGGGCGAATCTTGCCAAAACCGACATATAAGCCACGAATGGGTCCTTCGACGGCGAACTTTTTCACCAGTCCAAGGGCGGCTTTGTATAGGGTTTCATTATCGTCAGTGGGAATATCTAAAGAGCATTGGCGAGAAAAGCCCGGGATATCGCATGCTTTGGAATAAATGTAGGCGACCGAAACTAGACCCGCTTTACTTTGTTGATAACGGAGGCGGAAGCAAAGATCATCGATTAATTCACGCAGGATTAAGCGCGCCCCTTTTAGATCATAATCGCGATAGAGGGTTTGCCCTTGCGATAACGAGGTTTCAACAGGAACATATTTTTCGGAGATATTCGCCTCATCGATTCCGTTGGCGAGTTCTTTTAGCTGTAACCCAATCACGCCGAGTTCTTTCTTGAGGGCTTTCGGGCTAGCTTTGGCAAGCCCTTCAACCGAACGGATGCCAAGTTTTGCAAGGCGTCTTTCCAAGCCGCTGGAGATGCCCCAGATTTTGGTGATTGGACGAATCTTCCAAAGCTTCTTTTGGACATCTTCTTTTGTCCATGTCGCGCGATAGGGAGGCTTCTTCTTTCCTTCGTTATCCAGGCAGATTTTCGCCATGAACATGTTGTATGAAATGCCTGAGGTGGCGGTTAATCCAAGTTCGGCTTTTATCTGCTTTTGGATGCGCTCAACAAGCTGTTCCGCGGTGCATTTATACATCTTCAAATAAGGAGTAAGACGTAAAAAGGATTCGTCGATAGAATAGACGTGAAGGTCGGATTCATCGACATAATCAAGGAATATCGAAACGACTTTTGCAGACATTTCGATGTAATAAGCCATGCGTGGCTGAGCCATGATCAAGCCTTCGATTTTGGGCAATTCACGTACCCGGCAGACATTAGGGACCCCATACCTTTCTTTTAGATATGGGGTGGCGGACATGACGATGGTGTTTTCGGTCCGTTCAGGGTCGGCGACGACGAGGGGCGTGGAAAAAATATCCAGGCCCCGATCCGCGCATTCGCAGGAGGCATAGAAGCTTTTTAAATCGATGACGCAGTACACCTCTTCCATATCTCCAATATAGGTAAAAAATATTTACAAAAAAGGCTTGCGTTTTTTCGCCTTCGTGCAGGGAGGTTTAACCAAAAGGCGGAAAAGACAGGCGCCATAAAAGGAAGCCGTCTTTTCTTATACACTGTCCTAGTTTTCGCGAAAAATCTTCTTGACTTCAAGCCTATAAAATAGGGGTCAAAGGAAGGAAACCACAAGGGCCGCTTTGGTGTCAAAAGATGTTTGTTTCTTGTTGACAAAGTTTGCTTGGGTTTTATCATTTCCCCATCGGCAACGAAAGGGAAGAGTAGATTCAACCCTGGCCCACGAGAGAAGTCCTCCTAGGCTGGAAGAGGACGGGCAAAGGCGAATCGAACATGGCCCTGGAGCCGTCTAGGCGATATGTAGCTTAGGCCGGGAGCGCCCGTTAACGCGCAGAAGTATTTCCCTAAAGGCGTACTTCATAAGGCTCACATGGTGACATGTGGGTGAATCAAGGTGGTATCACGGGTCAATTGCCTCGTCCTTGTGTTTAAGCGGACGGGGTTTTATTTATCTCCGTCGCGGAAAGGAGAAACATGCCCGAAATCGAAATCCGCGATCTCTGCAAATCCTTCGGTGACAAAACCATCCTAGATCACGTAAATCTAAGCGTGGAAAAAGGCGATGTCTATGGCGTTTTAGGACTTTCAGGGGCAGGAAAATCCACGCTTGTGAGATGCATTAATGGATTAGAGATACCCGATAAAGGCGAAATCTATTACCAAGGAGAGCTCCTTTGTTCTTCGACTAAACGCATCGAAAAAAGCAAGCGCACGAAAATCGCGATGATTTTCCAGCAATTCAACCTGCTTGAGCAGACCAACGTTCTAAATAATGTCATCTTGGCTTTGGAAATCGCCAAAATCGGCGATAAGAAATCTCGTCAGGAAAAAGCCCTTGCCTGCTTAAGAAGGGTTGGTCTAGAAGAAAAAGCGAAAGAATATCCTTCTTCTCTTTCCGGCGGCCAAAAGCAAAGGGTCGCCATCGCTAGGGCCCTCGCCCTTGAACCGGAAGTCATCTTAAGCGATGAAGCCACTAGCGCCCTTGACCCGGAGACGACCCAATCAATCTTATCTTTGCTAAAACAGCTTAACCATGAGCTTGGAATCACCATCGTGATGATCTCTCATCAACTTGGTGTTATCGAGTCCATATGCAATAAAGTCGCCATTTTGGATCAAGCAAAAGTGGTGGAACAGGGCGACCTTTCCGACGTTTTCCTTAACCCGAAGACAGATATCGCCCGCTCCTTAATCTATGCCGACCATGTCCACACGGCCTTAAATGAACATCATTTCATCCGCCTCCTTTTCGATGGGAACGCGGATGAACCTCTAATCGCCAATATCGTGCAGCAATGTTCGCTTCTGGTCTCGGTCGTCTATGCCTCGACCAAAGTCATCGATGGCAAAGTGTATGGTCAAACCGTAATCAAACGCCCCAAAGAAAAAGAAGATCAGGAGAAATTGAAGAAGTACCTGCATCTTCATCACGTTGAATTTGAGGAGGTGAAGTCCCTTGGAATGGAATGAATTCTTTTTGGCTTTAGCCCAAACCGTTGGCATGACCGTTATTGCTACGGCCTTAGCCTATTTGGTGGGCTTGCCCTTAGGCATCCTTCTTTACGCAACGGGAAAGAAGGGATTAAAGCCTAACCCTGTCATCAATTTTATTGTCGGGATCTTGGTCAATATCCTCCGTTCGATCCCTTGCCTTATCCTAATCATCGTTTTAATTCCTTTGACTAGATCGGTGTTTGGTAGGGCAACCGGAGAATGGTATACGATGATCATCCCCTTGTTCTTTGCTTCCTTTGCCTATGTCGGGCGTGTCGTCGAATCATCACTTAACGAAGTCGACCAAGGTGTCGTCGAAGCGGCTAGAAGCATGGGTGCCTCATCTTTCCAAATCGTGACCAAAGTCTTGCTTCGGGAAGCTCGCCCATCATTGCTTCTAGGACTATCCTTATCCACCATCTCAATCCTTGGTTATACCGCCTTTGCCTATGACTTCGGGGCCGGCGGATTAATCGCACGCGCATACAGTATTTACCATAATCACCCCATGAATTATCTTTCCCGTCCGGAGATTTGGGTAATCCTCTTCCTCATCGTGGCGGTCGTCCAAATCATTCAAGAAGTCGGTTTACGTTTAGCGAAAAAAACAGATAAAAGGAGAATCGCAAAATGAAAAAACAATTTATCTTATTCCCTCTAATTTCCCTTGCTGCGGCTTTATCTGCCTGCGGCGGAGGAAATAACGAAAAGACCATCACCTTTGCCGCCAGCGAACTTCCGCACGCCAAAATCTTAGAAGAAGCGGTAGCCCCAATCCTTAAGGAAAAAGGATATCAGACCAAAATCACCGTTTTGGAATGGAGCCAGCAAAACGCAGCTGTGGCAAGAGGGGAATACGACGCTAACTATTTCCAGCATGCCCCTTATTTAGAGACCTACAATAAGGACGCTAGCGAAGCAGAGCGCCTTCAATTAATCGTCAAAGCACACTTTGAAAAGCTTTGCTTATATTGGTCAAAAGAGAATAACAAGACCCTAAGCAATGGGGAAAGCATCGAAATCGTCAATGATATTTCCAACATTGAAAGGGCGTTGCTTTTGCTAAAAGATAATGGGGTTTTGTCGGAAATTTCCTCATCTTGCTACGATGAAAATGGGGACTTCGTCGAGTTCGATGTGAATCATCCCACCTCGCAAGTCACATTCGCAAAAGGATTTGAAAATTGCACCATCACCTGTATCCAGGAGAGTTTATTGGCTTCTTCTTTAGGCGATTATGATTTTGCCGTTTTACCTGGTAACACGGCTTTGAAGGGGCTTGGTGATGACTATGCCGCACGTATCGTCTTCGGGGAAAAGGTTTCCGACGAGACATTGTCATTGCGGGCAAACGGGGTTGCCGTGAGAAAAGAAGACGCCCAAAGTGAAAAATCAAAAGCCATCGTTGAGGCATTTGGAGATGACCGTGTCAAAGATTACATCGGTCGGATTTTTGGTGAATCCGTGATTTATCATTACGAGAAGTTAATTGGTTAATCTTTTAAGGCACTGGATCGACGAGGCTTGTATGATTGACTTATGAAAACCATTATCTTCGTTTGCCATGGGTCGATTTGCCGTTCCCCCGCTTGCGAATATATCGCGAAGTCGCTTTCCTCATCTTATCAATTTATTTCGCGGGCGATTTCCCACGAAGAAATCGGGAATGATATTTATCCTCCGATGAAGGCGGCTTTAACAAGGGCGTGCATACCTTTTTCTCGGCACTATGCGACCTACTTAAGTAAGGAAGACGTCACTAACGCAGAAACGATTTATTATATGGATGAAAGCAATCGCCGCCGTTTATGCCTTGCCTATCCGGAATATCAAGAAAAGTTTAAACCCGTTAGTCTATACACGGACTCGCTAAACGAGATTGAGGATCCTTGGTATACGGGGGCTTATGACAAGGTCGTGATGGAACTTCGTCTTTGCGTGAGCGAGATCATTAAACGCCTATCCTAACATTAAAGAAGATGAAGCGAGCGGAAGGGCTCGCTTTTTAGTCGACAAAATGAAGGATATCCCGCAAGGCATAGACGATGCCATCATCGACGGAGGATTTGGTGATGATTTCGGCCTTCTCCTTAACGATATCCACGGCATTGCCCATCGCTACTCCATGGTAATTTGCGATCATGGCAAGGTCATTCGGCGAATCCCCAAAGCAATATACATCATCTTCGGCAATGCCAAGATGGAGGCGGAGTTGCTCGGTGCAAACCTCTTTCCCCGTTCCAAGGGGAATAACTTCGAAATAATAAGGTCCTGACCTCGTGAATTGATAGCGCGACCCCTCTTCCCTAGTCAGGGTTAAAGATCTAGCGGCTTCTTCCCTTGATGCGGCCACCATGACTTTTGTGAGGGGACGTGGACTTATTTCTCCCTTGATTTTGACCGGCTTCATTTTATTGATGGATAACTCCATTTCGGTAAAGGCAGAATCTTTATAAAAATAAAGACAATCATCAGCCCCAAAGGCATATACGGATAGGTCGTCTCTATTGCTATATTTTTTAGTGAAGTAGACGAAGTCATCCATATTTAAATAGCGGCCCCATAAAGTTTCGCCTTCGAAGGTGCGGAGTTCGCTTCCGTTAGCGATGCCGGCAAATTTAAGTCCATCATTAAATTGCGATAAAAAGGGATAAATACCCGAATATGGGCGCCCGGAAGCTATACAAACGGCGTGACCTTGCTTTAAAAGGGAGTTCACCGCTTCGATTGTGGCTTTTGATATTTTGGAATCTAGAGCGGGAAGAAGGGTCCCATCGACATCAAAGACAAATAGTTTGCGCATATCACAAATATACGCTTCCTCCTTTTCTTAATGAAGGAAAGAGGTGTGGTGAAACGAACATGCTCTTGCCTGAAATCCATTAAGATTAAGAGGCCTAAAATATAACGTTTAAGTGGGTTTTGCTGACTTTTTTGCTGAGATTCACCTTTTAGAACGTTCTTTCTTTGTTTTCGGTTTCTAATGCTTTCGCTAATTTCCAAATTAACGGTCCCCTTAGATTCGATTTAATGGAGAGATTTTTGAACACGGATTCATATGTAATCCCCTCGTAACAATTTTTGATTCTTGGGTTATGCGAGGGCAAAGAAAAATGTTGCCTTGTCTTGGCCGCAGTTGAGGTTATAATTATCGGGCTTGGGACATTAGCTCAGCTGGGAGAGCGCCTCGTTCGCAACGAGGAGGTCGGCGGTTCGATCCCGCTATGTTCCACCATAGTGTTTGTTATTTGTCGTCGTCCAAAGTCACTTATCCAAAGTTGGACAAACGGCGGCATCCAAATAGAT
>CAJOML010000003.1 GCA_905235705.1 uncultured Bacilli bacterium
AATATCCATGGGAAGTCTCCTTGTGATGTGAGCGATCAACATTGTAAGACTTCCTTTTTTCTTTGTTACCTACAAATAGCTAACGGTATCGCAACTTTTCTCTTTTTTGACTTTCCTGAGTTATGGCCCTATACTCGATACCATGTTAAGCGAAATTGAAGAAATGATCGTTTCAATGCAAACCATTTTAGGTAAGCAAAGCGATTTTGAAGTCACGGTCAGACATTTTAATAGCCTAAAAGGGGTCACTGACATTGTTGGTCAAGGCTTCCTTAGCCGAGAAGAAGGGTATTATTTAGATGCGTCTTTCCTTTTCACCAAAGGGAAGAAATATCTTTATCTTTCCGATAACCAAGAGGTGAATTGCATTGGCGAAGGAGAGCCCCTTTCCCTTCGCGATTTTTTGCCGCAAAGCCTGGTTAAAAGCTTAGATGAAGCAAAGAAAGAGTTCGCTTCGATTGATAAAAGGGGAGCGTTATCTTTAAGGCGGGGCAGACAAATCAATATCATCATCAAAGATGACTTTATCAAAGAAATATCAGTGGTGGAGATGGATGATGTTTGCGTTGCCCCAAATGTCTATTCATCTGTCGAAAACGAAACGACTTATTCCTTTACCCCAATCGAAAAAGGAAGCCGTCATTTAGACCAAGGGCGTCTTCAACATTTTAAGGATGCGAAGATAATTTAAGATACACGTGAGTTTATTTATGGTGGCGAAAAAGAGATTATTGATATATATCATTGTCGAAGTCGCTTTACTCCTAACTTTGGTTGGCTTTCAAATCGCAACCGTGATACAGGGCTATAAAGTCTACGATAAAAGCGCCCCCCTGTTTTATCCCTATATCGCCTTATTCCAGGTGAGTTTAACATTTATCTCACTTGCCTTTGCTTTAATCGAATTCATCATCAGCAAAAGGAAAAAGGCTTATTTTGTTTGGCCTTTATATTTTTTGATCATTTCCATCGCCGATATCTTCTTTTCCTTAACCCCATATGTCCTCGGTGGTCATATTGGCTTTACGTGCGCTTATTTGTTGTTTCTTTTCTACCGTAAGCCTAAACGTTTCGAATATGTCATCTACGGGGTTTTAATTGCCGCTGGAATTTCAATCCTAGCCATCATCAAAAAACTTAGCCCGATGATTGGGGTTGATATAGCTTTAGGGGTGCTTCTCATATCGAATTTAGTTGCCACGTGGATTAAATATGGGAAAAGCAAAGACAAAAATATCAGACTTTTCGCCATCGCCTTAACCATTATCGTCATCAGCGATTTGACTATCGCCTTAAGGGCCGTGATTTCAAATCCATTGGCTTTAAATCATGCCATTAGCCTTATCACGTGGCCGACCTATATTGCCGGGAATATCCTGTTAGTTATCGCTTTCTTAAGAAAGCAGGAAAGCCTCTTATAAAGTGATATTTAAAATGTTTTCCTGATTGGAATAGGTGTAATCCACTTTTTTGGCAAGGCTACGGACAACCGATATTCCTAAGCCTCCGACTAAACCTTCTTCCAGACTATCTTGGACTAGTCTTTTTTTGGTTTCGAGGGGGTTAAATCTCTTTCCGTTATCTTTGATACGAAGGGTGATTCCTTCCTCTTCACGAAAAAGGGAAATCTCGATATATTTTTTGCCCTTGGTTTTGGCGTAAGAAATGATGTTATTCATCACTTCATCTAAGATAACGCCGGCTTTTGAGGCGATGGCGATATCATCTTTTTCCAGGAGTTCACCGACTTTATCGCTTGCATCGGAGATATTTTCGAAGGTCGGGTTTTCATAATATAGATGAAGGTCTTCTTGATTGAATTTAATGGCCATCATCGTCATATCGTCAAAGGCTTCCCCTTTGGCAAAGGCGGCCACCTCCGCGGTGACGTGATCAATCAATTCCAGGGGCGAAGCGCCTTTGCCTAGGGCTTGGATAAGGCGCTGCTGACCGAATTCTTCTTCCTTTTCGTCGATCGATTCGTTGACCCCATCGGTATAAAGGAAAAGGATATCGTCTTTTCCAAGTTGGATTTCCTGCTCTTCAAAGGTCATGTTTTCAACTGCCCCAAGGACGAAATTGGGGGAGACTTCGATAGGCTTGGCATCTTTCCCTTTTTCAAGGCGAAGTGGGGCAAGGTGAGCGGCATTGGCGTAACGAAGAAGATATGTCTTTAAATCGATGATCCCGAAGAAAAGGGTGACGAAATAGTTTTCTTTATTGTTCTGGCAAAGACGGTTATTCGCCTCATATAGGATTTGGCCGGGGGTCTTGATGCTAGTAAGGGCAACCGACTTTACCGCCTCCTTGGCCTTCATCATGAATAAAGCGGCCGGGATGCCTTTCCCTGAAACATCGGCGATGACGATGCCAAGGTGTTGATTATCGATGGGGAAATAATCGTAAAAATCGCCGCCCACGGTCTTGGCTGGTTTCATGCTGGCGCGAAGTTCAATGCCATGAGTGAAGAAAGAGCCTTCGGGTAAGGATTCGAGTTGGATTTTGCTGGCGACTTGAAGCTCGGCTTCCATTCTTTGCTGGATGGCGGCGTCTTTTTTAATATGGTCGACGTAGGTGATGATTTGCTTTTCCATGATGATGATATCGCGGTAAAGATCGCTGATTTCATCATGGGTTCTGATGTTTGCCTCCACCTCTTTTAAGGGGAGGTTATTATTCATCATCGCCACAAAATCCTGCGCAGATCGCGAGGCTTTTTTGACGTTATTGACGATAAAAGCCTTAGCAAGGAAGGCGTAAGCGGTAACTAAAATCAAGGAAACGCCTAAGCAAGCAAGAAGCTCGGAAGCCACTTGTTCGGTTGTGTTTTTATTTAACGTGCCTAAGAGGATGACGTTTGTCGAATAGAAGATATAGGTCTTGCCATTAACTTCCCTAGTTAGGCTTTTGGCATAGGATCGGATGAAGTCGTTGTTAGAAGAAACGGTTTCGGTTAGTTCGCTTTGGGCAAAGAAAGCATTGGCCTCCTCGCTAGCGTTAGTGATGTATCCGCTGGGATTATCGGCGATGCCTTGGGTAGGGACGAAAAAGGAGATATCTTTCTTTCTTGCGACGTCATAAATGGAAATATCCATAAGCATGGTGTCGTAATAGGCGTTGATGGTGGAGGCCTTTGTCAATAAATCGTTATAGATGTTGGCTCTTCTCCCCATATCTTGGCTAAATCCAAGGGTGCCGTTTCCTCCTCCGCCATAAAGAGAACGATTGAAGTCTTTAATATAAATAACCTTATCTTCCTCGCTTAGGGTGTCATAACGGTCGGCCATACCCTCATATTGCGCGAATAATGTATCGAAAATGTTGGTATCAGGACCAACCGAATCAAGAAAAAAGCCTGACATCAGGTGGTTAGCATCGCCACAATCATTGACATAGGATTGCTTCAATTTGTTATAAGAGACTATTGAAGAAATCGTTAAAGTGATGGCGGTGACGAAAAGAGTCAGCCCACCGGTCAGGGCGATGATTTTGGTTAGGATTTGCGACCGCCTGATTTTAGCCATGTTTTTATTCGATATTCAGGAAACGGTTAAAGCCGGTCGCTTGGAAGATTTCGGTAACGACGGGATTGACGTGGGTGATTTTCAATGTCTTGCCTTCGGCTTCGGCGTCTTTCTTAAAGACGATGAGGGCTCTTAAGCCAGCCGAGGAGATATATTGGAGTTTGGCAAAATCAAGGACCAAGTCGAATCCTTTTCTTTCCTCCAAGGTGATTTTATCGGTCAATTCTTGGGCACCGACGGTATCCATTCTTCCTTCTAAGAAGATGGTGAGGGTGCCTTCTACTTTATTTGAGGTGATTTCCATATGGGTAACATCCTTTCTTTATATATCATCCCGGTCGAAGAAGCCGAGGGTTTCAAGCGCTTCGATGGCTTTCTTGAGGTATTCGAAGTCGGTAATGGGCCAACGATACCCTAGACGATACAGGGCCTGCACTGAATAGGATACATCGGAATCGATGAATTCGTGAGAGCGATTATCACTTGAAGCGTAAGAAATAAGCGAAGAGACGATAGGCGCTTTCTTTTCGTCTAACATGGCTCCCTTCATGTTTGCTTTGAAGGTTTCGTCGTCGACATTATCGATTTTGATGCCGATAAGATTCATGGCGGCGATGATATCGGCCATCTGGACGCGGTGGCAATTGAAGGAATGGAAGACGGTATATTCTACGGGTGTGGTGGCGAGTAAAAGAATCGTCTTCGCCGTTTCGTCGATCGGTGAGAAGTCGGTTTCCTTATGAAGCCCGGAGATGGGGAATTGGCCAAGGACCTTATAACCTTTAAGGTTACGCATGAAGGCGTTGGTGACGGAATTGATTTGGAATTCGCCGTCGCTTTGTCTAGGCATAAGGTTGCCAACGCGGATGATTTTGGCATCCAGACCATCGTTTTCGATGGCGTCTAAGATGGCTTCTTCGGCTTTGAATTTGGAATGGCAATATTTATTGGAGATATCCTGCCCGAAATAGAGCTGATCCTCTTTCATCTTATAATTAGAAGGGAATTTATGGTCGATGTTTTCGCCGGCTACCGATAAGGTCGAGACTTGGATGAATCTGGCTTTTTTCGCTTTGGCGACTTCGATGAGGTTTTTTACCCCGCCGACATTGACTTTTTCGATGATGTCGGAGCTAGCGAAGTGTTTGACGATCGCGGCCGCGTTAATGATGGTATCGAATTCCATTCCCTCAAGACGTTCGAGAAGGTGGTCATCGGTGATATCCTCGCCGACGACTTTGACATATTTTTCGACCTCCTCTTCCAAAGGAGAATCGAAATAATACATGAGTAACCCTTTGATACGGTCAAGGGGGTCAAGTGTTTTCGAACGGACCAAAATGGTGGTTTCTATTCCTTGGGCAAGCAATTCGCGGAAGATATGGATGCCAAGGAAGCCAGTGGCCCCGGCAAGGAGGACTTTGCCGAGTTCCCTTTCTTTCTTAATGCCACCAAGGAAGGCGACGTTATTATGGGATAAGGAAGAACGCTCGGCATCGTCGAGTGAGACGACTTTTTCTTCTTTGGGGGCGTTATCTTTATTCGATTCCATATAGGCGGCAAGTTCACGTGGGGAAGGATGGGCGAAGATGTCTTGATATGAGAGCGAATATCCCTTATTTAAGGCGAAAACGACGACTTTTGCGGCGCTTAAGGAAGTTCCGCCGATATCAAAGAAGCTATCATTTGCCCCGACTTTATCTAGCCCAAGGATTTGCTGATATGCCTCGGCAAATTCTTTTTCCAAAGGCGTTTCAGGGGCGACATATTCGGAGGAAGAATCAACGAAGACGGGTTTAGGAAGGGCGCGCTTATTGACTTTCTGATTTTGGTTAAGGGGGATCGCATCAAGCTGCATGATAGAAGAAGGCACCATATAAGCGGGTTTATTTTGCTTGATATGGGCTTTTATGGCATTGATGTCCAAATTGCTGGAGGCGGTGAAATAAGCGGCGAGGAATTTGCCGCCGGACTCGCTATCGAAAGCCTGGACGGTCGCATCTTTAATCCCGGGGAAGGAACGGATAGCCATTTCGACTTCCCCAAGTTCGATACGGAAGCCACGGATTTTCACCTGCCCGTCATTACGTCCGATAAAGTCGATTTCGCCATTATATAGACGCCTGACGATATCGCCGGTTCGATAGGCACGTTCATATCCTTTTTCATCGGAAAAAGGGTTTTTGACGAAAGAAGCAGCCGTTTTTTCGGGCAAATTCAAATATCCTAAGCCAACCCCATATCCGGAAATATAGAGTTCGCCAAGGGCACCGATAGGAAGCTCTTTGCCTAACCGATCAACGACATAGAGACAGTAATTATCCAATGGTTTTCCAATTGGCACGCGGAGATCTAATCCACTCACCGGATGAGCGGTGGAGAAGATCGTGCATTCCGTCGGTCCATAGCCATTGTGGAGAGTATAACCGGCAGGAGGTTCAATCGGGACGAGCTTTTCTCCGCCGACGGAGAGGTGATGGAGGGAGCTCTTGCCGATTTCGCTAGCGAATAGACGTCCGACCTGCGTCGTCATGAAGCTATGGGTAACCCCATTTTTCTCAAAATAGGCTTCGAGTTGGTCGAGGTTCATGCGGATATCATCGGGCACGACGCAGACACCGGCCCCGCAAGTCAAGGCCGGATATAAATCCATCATCGAGGCGTCAAAGCCGAATCCGGCATAGGCGGCGACGACGTGATTGGGTTTCAAATCATAATAGCGATGATACCAGTGGCAGAAATTGATGAGGTTGCCTTGGGTTAACATCACCCCTTTAGGTGTACCGGTGGTGCCGGAGGTATAAAGAAGAATCATCAAATCGTCAAAAGAAGGACCCTGCAAGGCAATGTCTTCTTTAGGAAGGGAAGCGAAATCTTTGGTGAAGAGGACGGGCTTATTCCAGCTTGGTAGTTTGGAAAGAAGTTCTTCATCGGCGATAAGAATCATCGAAGAGGCGTCTTCGACCATAAAGAGCAAACGCTCTTCCGGATAAGAGCAATCCAAAGGTTGGTAGGCAGCCCCTGTCTTCATCACGCCTAAGGTGGATAAGACCATATTTTGGCTGCGGTTAATCAAGATAGAAGCGACTTTTCCTTTGCCTAAGCCTTGCTTAGCCAAAGCAAAGGCGATGCGGTCGGTGATTTCATCGACTTCTCGATATGTGAGTTTTTTGTCCTTATAGATGACGGCGACGTTGTTTGGATAGGTTTTGGCCGCTTTCTTGAAGGTGCTAATTAAGTCGGTTCTTTCAATCGGGGAATCAGTCGCATTCCACTGATCTAATTGGGCCTTCTTTTCTTCATTTAAGAAGGACATGTCATCGGGATCAACGCCATGGAGGAGTTGATTAAAGGCAAGCGAGGTGGCTTCTAATAAAGAAGTGACACTCCAAGCCTGATAACGGTCGCCATCATATTCGAAATGGAGACGATATCCTTCTTGCGTATCGGAAATGCTTAGCAATAAGGCGGCTTTGGCTTCGTTAAGGGAAAGCAAATCGATTCCTTCGATGGGCATATCGCCAAAGCTATAGCCTTGGGCGATTTTTCCTTCATAGACGAAGAGGATATCCGCCCTCATCTCGAATTCGTGGGCGATATCGGCAAAGGAGAAGGAATCATTAGCCATGCTTTTTTTGATTTGTTCGGCCACGTCTTGGACGTAACTTGTCCCCTTTTTACCGGGGAAGGGATCGCAGGTCACGGGTAAGGTATGAACGAACATACCGATGGAAGAACGAAGTCTTGCGTCGTTTCTGCCGTTATAAACGGTTGCAAAAATGGCATCATTTCGATTTAAGAATTTCGCAAGGGCTAGACCGAAAGAAGCAATCCAAAGGCTATTGGGGGTGGTTTTGGTGGAGGAGAGGAAGCTTTCGACTTCTTCTTTATCCGCTTTTACATCGATTTCGACTTCTTGTTTGCCCCTTCCTTTTTCGGCGTGATCGGGGACGGGGAGGCAATCGATGTCGCGACCTTCCAAGATGCTTGCATAATGCTGTTTTGCCTGATTGTATTCCTCACCTTGACGGAGCTTTTCTTCATCAAGGGACAAATCGAATTCGCTGTAGGCTTCTTTTTCTAGTTTCTCCCCCTTATAGGCGCGGTCGATATCTTTCATCAAGACGTCAAGGGATTCGCCATCGAAAATCATATGGTGGGCATCGAAGAAGAAGACGTTTTCGGATTTGCCCTTAAGTAAGGCAACGCGAGTTAAGGGATCGTGGATGATATCAAAAGGCCTAACTAGGCTTTGCGCCCCGCCTTCTAAAGTATCGAGGTCAAAATGTCCGATAGGAAGGTCGCTTTCATCTTGGCGGAGAATCCTAAATTGCCCTTCTTCGTTGCTAATCAAACGGACTTTTAGATAAGGGTGGGCATCGAGAGCCTCTTTAACCGCTTTTGCGAAACGGTCGAGGTCGATTCCTTTAGGCAAGGTGATGGCGGTCGGCACGTTATAGATGGTGGTGTCAGGATGGGCTAATGCCTCGGTAAGGATGCCTTGTTGGGCGGAAGTAAGAGGGTAATCTTTTTGTAAGGCATGGGTCTCGTCATTGTCTTTTTCGTTTAAATAGGCAAGGAGCTTCTCAATGCTTGAATGATTGACGAGTTCGCTTACGCGGACCGATTTATGAAGGAGGGAAGAAAGCTCGGATGTGAATTGCATGGCGCTAAGGGAGGTAAGGCCGATTAAATCGAAATCATCGGTAACCCCGAAATCACCATAGCCAACGATGCGGGCCAAGGCTTGATAGACTTTTTCCTCAAGTTCGTTACGCGGGGCAATCGATGCGATGGAGGCGTGAGTTGGTTCAGGCAAGGCTTTGCGGTCGATTTTGCCACCGGGAGTCATTGGCATTTCATCAAGACGGATGAAAACGGTGGGGACCATGTATTCGGTTAAGCGCGAACCCATCTTGGCCTTGAGGTCGTTTTCATCAATTTCCCCTTCGGCTGAATAATAAAGGACAAGTTGCTTGTTTTTGACGCTGGCGAGGACTTGTTTGATATGAGGATAAGAGGAAGCGGCGTTTTCGACTTCGCCAAGTTCGATGCGGAAACCTCTAAGTTTGACTTGGAAGTCGATGCGTCCGCAGTATTCGAGTTCGCCTTCTTCGTTATATTTGGCGAGGTCACCTGTTTTATACATCTTCTCTCCAGGTAAGAAGGGGCAGGGGATGAAGCGTTCTTCGTTGAGTTCGGGACGATTATAGTAGCCACAGCTCATTTGAATGCCAGAAAGGCAAAGCTCGCCGATCATGCCACGAGGCAAAAGATTCCCGAAAGGATCGCAGATGAAAGAATAAGAATTCGGGACGGCCCGACCAATGGGAATATCTTTGTCTTTTTCCTGGTCGACTAAATGGGCGGATGAACAAACCGTGAATTCGGTTGGGCCATAGCCGTTATAGACGCGGATATTCGTCTTTTTGGTGGGCAGTAATTTTTCACCACCGACGACCATGTAATTGAGCTTTAAATCGGGATGGGCATTGATTAAGGACATACCGATTTGGGTGGACATCGTCAAGCCGGTGATTTTGTTGTCGCGAAGATAAGCGTAAATCAAATCCAAATCCATGCGCACTTCTTCGGAGATGATATGAAGTTCCCCTCCGACGGATAAGGAAGCGAAGATATCGTGGACGGAGGCATCGAAAGAGAAGGAGGCGTGGACGGCGGCGACGCTTTGCTCGGAAAGATCAAATGCGGCGATATGCCAAGAGAATTCGGCCACAAGCGATTTATGGAGGATAACGACGCCTTTAGGCTTGCCCGTTGAGCCCGAGGTATAAATCATATAGGCACGTCCATCAAGTTTGGAAAGATTGATCGGTTCGGCTTGTTTGCATTCTTCGAGCATTTTTTCGATGAATGGTTCGTCTAAAACGAATTTCGCGCCGGAATCCTCGATCATATATTGGATACGGTCGGCGGGATAAGTGGGGTCAACCGGGATATAAGCCCCGCCGGCTTTCATAATCCCAACCAGGGAAGAGATGAATTCTTTGACTCGTTCGGTTTTGATGACGACGAAATCATTAGGCTGCAAGCCGTGATTAAGCAAATAGGAAGCGATGCGGTTAGAGACTTCATCTAATTCGCCATAGGTATATGACCCGTTTTTCGCGATGACGGCCTTTTTATTTGGATGTTTCTTGATTTGCTCCAAGAGGATATCGATGAAAGTTTTATCTTTTTGATAATCGAGGTCTCCACCATAGGAAAGGGCGATAAGTTCTTTCGTTTCTTTTTCATCGACGATCGTGATTTCTTTTGTTTTTGCCTTGGTGAGGAAGCCAAGTAGCACTTTGCCGTAAGAAACGAGAAAGCCTTCGATAAAAGCTTCGCTATAGAGGTTAGCTTGATATTGGATGGAAGCGACCATTTTGCCATTTTCGACATAGACGGAAAACGACATCTTCTCGCCGGTGGCTTGATAAGGTAAATGCTCAAATGGGGCTTTCTCCTCTCCCCATTTTTGCATGTCATAGAGGGTGCCTTGATAAGCGAAAAGGATATCGCTGGTATAGCCGCTACTGGAGGCAAGTTCGGAGAATGAATAAGCGTCATTGGCCCTTGTCCCCATGATCTGGGCTTTCATCTTGGCTAGATGTTGTAAGGTTGTTTCTTTGGGATCGATGATAGATAAGACGGGGAGGGTGCGGACAAACATCGAGACGGTGCGATCGGTGGAATGGTCGTGACGTCCGATATAGATGGTGGCAAAAGCGGTCTTCTTCGTATTTGCATATTCGCTAAGAAGATAACCAAATGCGGAGGTGGTTAAAACGGCGGGGGTGATATCGTTTTCTTTGTAAAAGGCCTTGATTTTATCGAAATCGATATCATATGAGGCTTTCTTTTCTTGAATCGAAACGGTGGTTTCTTTTTTATCTCCGGCGGGGATAGTGACTTCTTCGACGTCCCGGAAAGTCTCCAAATACCATTTCTTCGCTTCTTCGAAAGATTGTTCCCTTCTTTTGAGCTCGTCATTAGCGGCATCGAAGGCGGTGTAGGTTTCTTTTTCGATTTCCTTGCCTTCATAAGAAGCGGCCATATCCTGAAGAAGGATTGTCATAGAGAATCCATCGTAGACGATGTGATGGATATCCATAAATAGATAAACGGTGCCTTCGACTTCATATATGGCAAAACGGAAGAGACGGTCTTTATCAAGATTAAAGGGGACGATGAGGCTTTCTTTTGCCTTGGTCCATTCTTGCTGATTTAAATGAACGACTTTAACGATTTCTTCCTTTTCTTCTAAGGGATGATAGCGCATTAAGGGGAGACCGTCCTCGCCAAAAGCGATTTGCGAAAGCAGACCTGGGTGGCAAGCGAGCGTTTTTTCAACGGCGATTTTTAAGCGATCGATATCGATTCCTTCAAAACGAAGCAAAGTCGGATTGTTATAGACGCTTTCGCCAACCCGTTGCATGCAGGATAGATAAATCCCCAATTGGGCTTGGTTAAGTGGCGCTTCTGATGTAGAAGCAAACGACTCGCCAGCAGATAAAGAAGACATAGAATTCCCCCTAAATAATCTTAAAAAGATTTTTTAACATCTTGTAGGATAGTATAGTCTAAGGTCACTTTGCAAAAAAGGAAAAAACATTGAGGTAAGCCCCTAAGGGGATTAAAATTCTCCATGAGGTAAAATTATGAAACAGATGCGTATTCCTTTATATGTTGTTCTTGGCATTGCCGTCATCGGAATCATCTTCGGTTCGTTCTTCGATCTGCAGATTTCTTCGGCGATTGCTTCCTCCACCAGCGGATTCGGCTTAGGCGTATCCATCGTCGGCCCAACCATCGGCTTTATGGGATTAGCTTTATTTGGAGGTGGATTCATTGGCTTAGCGATCCATGGCCAATATCCAAAATGGGCCAAAGCCTTATTTTGGGTTGCCGGCATTGCCAGTTATGTCGTCTCCGTTTATTTTTCCGGCACCGAATATTTCGGCGTCAACGGATTCTATGGCAATATCCCCGAATGGGTTGGCTTTATCATCGCCGCTATTCCTTTGGCCGGGGCTGAAGTCGGTGGCTATTTCTTATTTAGAAAAACCGAAAATAAATATGCATGGGTTATCTATCTTATCGCCTTCGCCGTCTTGTTATTGACCCTTGTTGGTGGCGTTACGGGTTTAAAGGCGATTTTCCATCGTCCCCGGTTCCGCACCGTTTCGACAACTGCGATCGACTTCCATAATTGGTGGCAGCCCTGTCGCGATTATAAGAATTTGATGCAAGCATATGGGCTCGTCTCCGAAGAATTTAAATCCTTCCCCAGTGGCCATACCGCCGAAGCTAGCATTCTTCTTGTCACGACGACTTTCGCTCCGCTTGTGAATCCGAAATTAAAGAAGATTCAGCTTCCTTGTTTCATCGTCGCCTTTGCCTTTGTCATGTTAGTCGCCTTTGCCCGTATCTTAGCCGCCGCCCATTATTTAAGCGATGTCTCCATGGGGGCAACGATTACCACTATCTTCACCGTCATCGCCAACGAAATCGTGATTCACAACAAGCGACTTCAAGAAACAGCGAAATAAAGCCTTAACAGCCAGGTGATGACTTGGCTGTTTTTATTGAATATCCAGGGCGCTTTGATATGCTTTTAGGCGGAGGAAAATTATGAAAAGAATCCAAGAAACCGTCGTTGCCTATATTTCCATCATCTTTGGGGCTTTGCTCTTATTGATCTATCTCAATGCTTTAGGAGGTGGCAATGGATTAGGCATTGTCCTTGGCGTCATCGCTTTAGTCATGGCGATTTATTATATCGCCATCGGCGTTATCGATGCTGTGGCAGGGGACAAATTACCCGCAAAAGCCAATAAAATCTTTGGCATCATTTCGATTGCCGCTTACCCCGTTTTATTCTTCGTCCAACTTTTGATCGTCATGATTGGGAATAAAGATTTCTTCGTCCCGACTGGTTGGGTGATTTCCATCTTAGGTATGGTCGCTTCGCTTGGTTTTGCCATTATCTACGTCGTTTCCAAATTCGCAGGCTCCTTAGCCTTAAAGAAGATTACCCGTCTTTGCGGTATGGTCTTTGCTTTGGTGATGCTACTCAACGTCTTATTCGATGCCTTTGGCGCACCTAACGCATTAGGACAGATTTCCCTGATCGGAACCATCACCTATATTGCTTATGGTTTTATGCTTTACACGGCTTTAAAAGAGAAAGAAGAAGCGGTCGAGCCCGTCCCTGCCCCAGTCCAAGAAGAAGCCGAAGAAGCCCCCACTGAGATTGCTCCGGAAGAAGCTGAGCCTGAAGAAGAACCAAAAGAAGAACCTAAAGTCGAGGAATAAGCAATCAAAAAAATTGACCAGCGCCCGCTGGTCTTTTTCTATTCACGTCCTTCTTCTTTATTTTCGCTTGGGACAGTTTCTTCAGGTTTGGTTTCGCCTTTTTCCATTTTGCCAACCCGAATTTCGAAAACAAGGGAAGTAATAAAGGAAAAGATGAGGATCATATAGAAAGAAATGCCTCTAGATAATAATGAAACGGCTTGGGCGACGTTATAGTCTAAAGCCTGCCCAGAACCTACGGTGATTGAGCCTAAGACCACAGCCCCGACAAGCTCTCCTGCCCCAACTGCCCCGGGAGTAGGGAACCAAGCGACGCAGACGGTGGCGAAGGCATTTCCCAATAAGCAGACCCAGAAATCTTCGATCCCGATTTGTAAAGACGGCATTGCCATCATCAGAAAGAAGGGTATCGCGTAGCAAAAGCAAAGGATGACCATGCGTAAAACAACGGCCAAGATAAACGTCTTCCAATGTTTGATGACTTCTTTGGCGGCGGATTGGGCCTTTTCCAAATAGGCATCAAGAGCAGGTTGGAATTTAGAAAGCTTCCTTAGGAATTTGGGTTTTGTGATGAGTCTAAATAAGGCTGAGATGATTCTTCTTGCCGTTTTGGAGAATCCTAAGACGGTGAAGAAAGCAAGGTTAATGGAATTCAGGATAATCCCGGCGACGGCAATCCATTGTAAGGAAGATAAATCCATATCAAGGCCTTGGATATTGGAAAGCCCTTGGACGTAACGAGGGTAATAAATCAAGGAGATAAAGCCGAATAAGACCGAGCATAAAACGATGTTGATGTAATTCATCAAAATGACGCCTGTGGCTTTTCCCCCGTCGTCTCCGCTTTGATGGAGGGCGAAGGCTTGGAAAGGCTGTCCCCCGACGGAAGAGGGGGTGACGCCATTATAAAAATGCTCGCAGTTGCCAATTAAATATAAGTCGCTGGTTTTTGATTTTAAGCCCGATTTGCGGCTAATTAGAAGCAAAGGAAGGGGATATAAGGCAAAGAAAGCGACGCCGCAAAGGATAGCCAAAATCAAATAAACGACATTGCCGCCTTGGACCATTTCATTAAAAGCCCCAGCCATGCGGGAGAGGTCGCCGAAGGAGAAGATCAAAAACGCCACCAAAGCGACTAAGCAAATGAAAATGAAAACGTAAATCGCGTTTTTCCTGAATCTCTTTTTCCGTTGGGTGTCCGTCGGCTTTTCGCTCATTGTTTCTCGAATTCCTCGATACGTTGACTATATTGCCCTAGCACATCGTCATATCGGTTTGATTTTTCCCATGAGGCGACTTTATCGACATGCCAAGGTTTCACCGAGACGGTGTGGAAGAAGGGAAAGAAACGGATGGTCTTGGAGAAATGACGGATGACCGTATCGTCATGCCCGCGGGTTTGCTCGTTATAAATTTGGGGCAGGAATTTTTTCTTTTTGACGCAGCGGTTGAGGGCGTCTTGATCGGCAAGGATCGGGTGTTTCTTTTTTAGGTAATCGCGACAAGAGGCGAATAGGCCCGTTTCCTTGCATCTAGCCATATTAAAGAGAAGGACGCCTGAATTTTGATAAGTCGCCCCAATCCAGAAAGTCCCCAATTGGTCATAGCATCCGGCGAATTCATAATCTTCCATATCGGTATGATATAGAGGCGAGATATTGCCTAAAATGAAGGTATCGGTATCCAGATAAAGGACTTTTTCGGGAAGGGGAAGGAAGTCGGCGAAAAGTCGGCATAAGGCATAAGGGGTATAGGCCGAACGTTTGAATTTCTTGTGCCAGGTCTGGGCTTGATATTCTTTGCCGACATCATAAACGATGATGGAGGATTCTTCGTTTTTTTGTTTTAGAAGGGAATCGATATAGGCGATTTGTCCCTCGCTAGGCGGGATAAATGAGGCGCCAAGATGATGCAGATCCATCGAAAGGAAATGGATGGTGACGGCCTCATCGTTATAGGCTAGGTAAGATAAAACGACGACCAATAGGCCTTTCCCTACATTTTTATTCCCGGCTAACATTAAATGGATCACGAAGGCAATTTACCATAGTTTTCCTCTAAATGCACGTAAAAGGGTTGAAACGGTTTTCATTTAATGAAAAATCCATATAAAAAGGAAAACCCATCGCGAGGATGGGCTTTCCCGAAAGGAGAGAGGAAGGTTATTTACGTTTTCGGAAGGCGAATAAGCCAAGGGTTCCATCGCCATCATAATCGAATAAGCATTGGTTTGCCCATTCGTTGGTGGTCGGTTTTTCGGTCTCGTGGATATATTCTTCGCCTTCTTTGCTGGCCCAGCTAAGCCCTGGCAAAGGAAGCCATAAAGGCTCCCAGTAGATTATCGCATCGACGTGATGCGATTTGGCTTTCTTTAGAAGGGTGGAAAGGAAGGATGCTTGCCCTTGTTGGGTCAAAGGATAAGGTTCACTTGCATCGCCTTTTTCAAATAAGGTCTTGTCGACGAGGGGTTTGAAGGGGATGGAGTCCTTATAAGCCGTCTCATAGGTGAAACCATAAGAGGTCTCGACAATCCAAACCGTCTTTCCATAACGCGTCCTAACGAAATCGACGTTAGAGAAGAATTCGTCAAAGCCGTGATGCCAATATGGGTAATAAGAGAGGCCGATGATATCAAAGGGAAGTTTCGCTTTGGTGACTTCGTCGAAGAATTCGCCATAGACGTCCTTATCGTAGCTTCGTTCCAAGTGGATGACGATTTTCGCTTCAGGATAGATTTTCTTGGCCGATACGATTCCTTGCTTTAAAAGAGGGATAAAAGAATCATAGCCTTGACGGGGGCTTCCTTCTTCGCCGCTAAGTTTGCCATAGGGCCAAAGCATCCCGTTGGTAATCTCGTTGCCGATTTGGATGGCTTCGAGTTCAATCCCCTCTTCATGAACGGTTTTAAGGGAGGATTCAACGTAATTTTGCAAGATTTCAATGAGTTCTTGCAGGCTTTTCGGCTTCCATGATTTGGGGAGGAATTGCTTGCCTGGATCGCACCAAAAGTCAGAAAAATGGAAATCAAGGAGAATCTTATACCCCTTGTCCATACCGACTTTGGCAAGGCGAAGGAAAGAATCCATATCGCTACTGCCGCCACCATAAGGGCGGCCCTCCTCATCATAAGGATTCACCCAAAGACGAAGGCGCATGATGTCGCATCCGTTGACGTCATGAAGATAGCTTACAGGGTCAACGCGGCGACGGAAAACCGTATAGGAGGCGCCGGCTTCTAGACATTCTAGGTACGATGAAATATCAATTCCTAATCTCATTGTTCGCCCGCCTTATAAGGATGGAAGGAAAGGGGCTCGTTATCTTTGCCAATACCATCGATTCTATCCCCATAATGGGCATATTTCTCTTTGCAGTTTTCGTTCCAATGGAGGACTTTTTCCTCATCGCCATGGAAACAGCAACGGATGCAATAATATTCTTTCTTCTCCTCGTCATAGAACATGTCGATGTCGAGGTCGCGTTCAAAACAAACGGGGCAACGGAAATTTAGTTTGCCTTTTTTACTTTGAGCCAAGAGCTAACCCTCCCTTCTTTGATATTCTTTTTTGCGGATAAACGGAACATCGGGGAGAAGGCGATGCCTTCTTCGATCCTTGCCCTAGTTCCGTCGCCACCGACTTCCAAACGGGCTTGGATTTGGGGGACGTTGGCATAAGCGACCCCATCTTTCCCTTCGATGTGACGGTATTTATAAAGGTAATCGATTTGGCAAGGTTCGCTTCCCTCGATACCTAAGGTGATGCCAGTCATATCCAAGGAATATTCTTCCTTGCCATAGGTGGCAACGATATAGTCCTCGATTTCGACTTCAAGTTGATTGGGGTTATCGAGGATGATACGTTCGAAGACGATTTCCCCTTTCCCTTTCTTGAAGATGAAACGGGATTGCATTTTGATGGTCCCATCGCTAAAAGCAACGTCGAATGGGTCGGTTGTAAGGACGGTATCTTCGCCTTCTTTGCAGTAGGTTGCCATCGTCCTTTCCAAAGCCAAATCGACGATTTCGTCTTTATATTTGACTTGGCAGGATTTTAAGGTCCCTTGTCCGGCGTAATGGGTGAAGTAGCCAGCCCTATAATTGGCTTGGATCATGTAAGGGTAAGACGCGTTATAGGCATTCCCGGTGCCAATGCCAACGGGGATCTCGAGCTTAGCGGCATAGTTGCGAAGATCGATCATGGCCCCGCCTTGGTTGAAGTCAAGACAGCAACGTAAATAGGGGTCATAATACCAGAAATACTGCTTATCCGAGCCATAAAGGATATCTTTCCATAAAGCCACTTCGGGGGTCTTATAGTCAGGATGTTCTTTCCGGTAATAGGCTGCATATTCTTCCATCGTCATATCGATGAGGCGGCCTTCCTTTTTGAGTTTGCCATAATAATCCAAGGCATCCTCATAGGACTTCTTCAATAAAGAATAAGGGGCTTCCCAACGGCCGAGCTTATTTAACCAGCCCGGTCCGACGAACATCATATTATAGGCGTGTCCATCATTATATTTGGCTTGGTGGGCAAACATGTCGACGAGGTTATAGAAATAGGGGATTTCGTTATTTTTATAAATCATCCCACGGAGGACATTCTGCGGATGGGTGCCAAAGTTGGAGCCGTTGCCGTCAAAGCAAGCCATCGGGTCACGGCTAAGGTGGGGGATGGCGACGATGCCGGAATCCTCTTCTTCGTTTTCCGCCGGCATCGCCGAGTTGATTTTAGAGGGGATCCAAGGGGCCCAAGGTCCGCCATCCATAAACGTATACCAGGAATTGTTGGTCGTGTGGTATGCCTTAACCCCTTCTTCGAAGCAGGTGGCAACCGCGCAAGTCACGGATGGATAAGTGGCCTTGATGTAATTGATGGTAAAAGCGTCAAGATAGTAAGACCCGGTGGAAGCGGGATAGAACCCGAATTTCTCTTTGAAGAGGGCAAAGCAATCATCGACGATGGCTTTTTTGTCTTCATCGGAGAACATCCAGATGCAGAAATCCTTTGTTTTGTATTTTTCTTCGAACTGAGGGCAAGGAAGGCCAAGCAAAGTCAACGCGATTTCATCGCCATAAAGTTCGTGGTGCTTTTTGGCAAGGGAGACAACCGTGTCGTTAAATAAGGAGGCGTAGGTCATCTCGATGGTGGTTTTTAAGCCACGGGAATGGGCGCATTCTTGCTGAAAGAGGAAGATGGAAAGGGATTCGTCTAGCAGCGCATCATCGCCTAGTTCGTCCTTTTTGCCGTTTTGCGTCAGCTTTTGCGCGTATTCAGGGGCCATTTCGGGCCGATGAATTAAGGTGAGGATAAAATCGTTTTTCATAATGGTAATTATTTATGGGTAAGGGCGAAGTCGGTCATTCTTCCCCAGGCGCCGCCTTTGGCATTGACTTCCAAGCCGACGGTGACTTTTTTGCCTTCGGGGATATTGATCCCTTCTAATAAGACGTCTTTGGTTGAGGCAACGTCAGAAGTCGTCCAGGGAAGGAGATAGGTATCGCTATTGAGGTCGAATGTCACTTTCTCGGCGCCTTCGACTTGGTAATAGAAGACGAATGATTCGTACTTATCCTTGGTGGCGGAAAGGAGATGGAAAGAGAAAGTGTATTCCCCGGCGGTGAGGCCTTTGATGTTTTGATGGACGTCGAAGGAGAAAGCGGATTCGGCCCACCATTTGAAGTAATTGCTGGTGCCTTCTTCTTTCTTCATGGATTCGTTATCGGCGACGGATAAGATATTGCTTTCATCATGTCCGACAATCCAAGGAGAGTTAGGAGCGGCCCATAAGGTTTGGGCGGCGAGGTTACCGTCTTCAAGAGCGCCAGTGGCGACGTATTCCTCTTCGGGGAGGATCTCTTGATGCTTGGCAAAGGACCAAAGATCATTATGACCCCAAGCCGAACCGACGGCTTCAACCGTCATACCGACGGTGATATCGGTGCCGTTAGCAGGGATTTCGATATTTTGGATGAGGCCGTGTTGCATATATCTAGCTAAGGGGGCGCCCCAACCTTTGACGAGGACGGAAATCATATCGACGGTGACTCTTTCTTGGCCATCGATTTGATACCAGAGGTCGAACTTCTTATATAAGGAAGCGGTGTCACCGGCCATGACATAGGTGGAAAGGTCGTAGTTGCCCTCTTTTACGTTGGTGATTTTTTGCTGCAAGGTGAAGCCGAAATCGGAGACGTTATACCAGTGGAAATATTTATTCCCATCGAGGTTACCGGCCGATTTTTCTTCGATCCAGACGACGTGTTTGCCGGTGACTTTGGAAAGTTCCCAAGGCTCTTTGACTTCGACTTCTTCTCCGCTTCCTTGGTTTTCGAAGGAATAATCGGCGATATAGTTGGTCTCGGCTTTGACTTTGGCGACGACGTCGAAGGTGTTATCGACTTTGCCGTTAACTTCATAATCACCATCGCCATCTTCTAAGATTTTGGCGATTTTGGCTTCGTCCCAAGTCACGGGGCGGGCACGTAAGGCGTCGAGGTTGGTCTTAACCTGCAAAGTGGTGGGCAAATTGACTTTGCCATCGAGGAGGTTGACGTTGACTTCGATTTCGTCTGCGACTAACCCAGCGGCGACTTCTTCGACTTTGCGGTCGCCTTCTTGGATATGGCGATAGGCGCTTGCCCCAGGAAGGGCTTTGCCGGTGTAGGAGAACCAGCCTTGGTTGCACCAAGAAGGCAAGCAGGATTTATCGGTATAGGCTTCGAATTGCATAAGCGAGGTGGCGTCTTTGCCGTTGTCGTTATAATATTGGCCCGCTTTAGAAGCCCAGGTTGAACCAGCGACGGGAAGCCAAGCGGGTTCCCAATAGAAGATGCCGCGTCCGCCTTGATTTTTCACTTCGGAAAGCAAGGAGACGAGATCGGCTAATAAAGTGGCTTGGCCTTGGTCGCCGGTGATATAACCACCGGTGGATTCGAAGGTGGAGGAATGGTATTGGTTTTGGCAATTTTCGTTAGGATCATCGGTCACGCCATAGGCGGTTTCGGCGATGATGCAGGGCTTGCCGTAATTATCCTGGATGGTGTTCATGATATTGAGGAGGTTTTCCTGGCTACCATGCCAATAGGGATAATAAGAAAGGCCGACCATGTCATAATCGATATCTTTGACGGCATCGAGGAAACGATAGACGCCTCTGGGGGATTTGATATTGGTCAAATGGACGAGGGCCTGGATGCTAGGGAAGACGGATTTGGCGCCTTTAACGCCAGCATCGACCATTTCGGCGATGGTTTCGCCTTCGGAGGTCGGGATTTCCGCGATGGCGGTATTGGTTTCGTTACCGATTTGGACCGAATCGACGGTGATACCGGCATCTTTGAAGGCTTGGAGGGATTCCTTGGTGAAATTGCCGATTAATTCGGGCAGTTCATTGGGCAAGGCATCGGCCCAGGCTTTGGGGAGCCATTGCTTGCTGGGGTCGGCCCAGGAGTCACTATAATGGAAGTCGATAAGGACTTTCATGCCGGCTGCTTTGGCGCGTCTAGCCAAAGCGATATCGGTGGCTAAATCGTTGGTGCCGCCGCCATAGGGAAGGGGCTTTCCGTTTTCATCTTTTAATTTCTCGGAATAGGGGTTATTCCAAAGACGGAAACGGGCATAGTTGACGCCATCGTTATAAAGAAGTTTGAAGATGTCTTGTTCTTTTCCTTCTTCGTTATAGTAAACGCCGCCATTGGCTTCGATTTCGGCGACGATGGAAAGGTCGGCGCCATAGGCGAAATCGTTGACGAGGGCATTCTTGGGGGTGTTGACCTTTAAGGAAGCGTAGTCATGAGGCTCATCGTTGGTTTTTCCTTCGGGCTTGGGTTGCCAAGATGTGGAGATCTCTCTTTCGCTTGAGGAGGTCTCGCTTTGCTTGGTGGATTCGCTGCTATTTCCTCCCCCTCCGCAAGAAGCGAGGGTCAACGCGGAGAGAAGCAGGAATAAGGGGCTTAGTTTTTTCATTTGTCTTTCGTCCTCCTGTTTTCTTGACGATAGGCTTGGGGTGATAAGCCATAATAGGCATGGAAGGCTTTGGAGAAGTGGAGGGGGTTAGGGTAACCAACCGATATGGCCACTTCGGTGATGGAACGCGAGGTGAAGCTCAATAAACGAGCCGCCTCTTCCATCCGCAGCCTCGTCAATAAGGTTTTGGGGTTTTCCTCCCCTTCCCTTTTAAATAAATTGGCGAGGTAGTTGGGGGAGACGCCGATACTTCTAGCGACGTCTAAGATGGAGATTTTGAATTGGTAATTGTTGGCAATGAAGGCTTTGGCGGCCTGGATATGCCCTTTTTCTTTGAATTGTTTCGGGGTTTCTTTGCCCTTGACCATCTTATCTAATAAAGCGTAGGCTTCGGCAAGGCAATCTAGCCCGAACTTGCCATTTAGGAAATAGGATTCGTAAATGGCTTCGAAGTGGGAACGTCCTTCTTTTTTCTGATCGTGGAGGACGGGGACTTCTTGGCTAAATCCAGCCAAATTCAGAAGCGCGTTGATACGACTTCCCCCAAGTCCCACCCAAAGGTAGGACCAGGGGTTATCTTTTTCGGCTTGGTAAGAGGCTGAATCGCCAGCCCGAATCAAGAAGCAATCACCGGCTTTTAGGCGATAACTCACCCCGTTACGGGTAAATATCCCGCGCCCTGCATAGACATAATGCAAGGTGGCATAGGGTTTCGGGGTGAAGACGATGTTTTTATCCGCGATGCAGGTTTCTCTTCCCGCCTCGGCGACAGAGACGTCGAGAAAGGAAGAGGAGTCGACTAGGCTTAAATCCATGTTGGGTTTATCCTTTGACAGCACCACCGGTAACACCGCCTACATAGTATTTCTGGACGACCATAAATAAGGTCGACAGCGGGATGGAGACTAACACCGCCCCGGCGGCGAAGACGCCGAACCAGTCCGCGATATTGCCTTCACCTAACATCGTGAATAAGCCGATCGCGACGGTGTAATTATTGGCTTGGGCTTGCGGACCAAGGATGATCTTGGCGAAGACGAAGTCAACCCAAGGTGACATGAATGAAGTGATGATCGTATAAACGATGATCGGCTTAGAAAGAGGAACCAAGATCTGGAAGAAGACACGGGCTGCGGAAGCGCCGTCGATCTTGGCCGCTTCGTCGATATCCATCGGGATGGTGTCGAAGAAGCCCTTTGCCACGAGATAGCCAAGTCCAGCACCGGCGGAATAAGCGATGATAAGACGGACTAGACCGGCATCGATATGGAAGACGTATTCGAATAAGTAATAGGATACGAGCATCGTAAGCATCCCTGGGAAAAGGGAGACGATCATCGAGAGGTTCATCAAGCCTTTTCTCTTCTTGAAACGGAAACGAGAGAAGGCGAAGGCGGTTGCTAGGACAAACAAGGTGGAGACGATGGTCGAGCAAACCGAGACCAATAAGGTATTGGCCAGCCAAGTGGGGAATTGGTTGACCCCACCGGTGCGGGTGAAGAGATCGATATAATGACGGAAGGTGCCGGCTTTGGGGAAGAAGCTCGACATCGAAGGACCATGGAGCCCATCGGTAAAGCTAACCAGAATCAGCCAAACAACCGGGATAAGCCAGAAGAGGACAAGGGCGGCGATAAAGACGTTATGGAAGACGGTAAGGGAGACGTCCCCGACTTTATGACGGACCATGCGTCCATGGTTATGACGTTGCGTTTTGGCTAGGCTAACCGAGTTTTCGTCGGATTCGTAGATGAGGAGTTTTTCCTCGCCGCGGATATAGGTTTCAAGATGGATATCATATGTTCCATCACGACCGATGATGACTTTACGACCTTCTTCATCGGGCATGGCTTCGGCATCGTTTGCCCCAAGGGCGCGATATCCGACGGTACGGTCGCCTTGGGTAAGATAGAGGATATCGCCTTTTTTCAGTTCGACGAAGAAAGCGATGACTTCGTCTTTGGCGGAAGCCCCGCCGGCAAGGGTGATGCGTTTTAAGAGTTTGCCATCACGGATAATATGGGCTTTCCAAGCGCCAGATTTATATTCCATTATTGCATCCTCCTTTCGCGGTTACCTTTGGTCGACTGAGTGAAGGTGACCAAGGTGAAGATCGTCGAGATGGTGAACATCATGATACCGACGATGGAGGCCATGTAGTATTCGTGCTTGGCTCCGCCGGCGATCATGTTGTAAAGCCAGGTGATGAGGAGGTCGCTTTCCTTGGCCGAGACGTTGATGTAGTCCTGGTTTTGGGTGACCCCGTCACTGGTAAGAAGATAGATAACGTTGAAGTTATTGATGTTGGAAACGAAGCTGGAAATCAAGTAAGGAGTGCAAACCTGAAGGATATAAGGCATCGTAATGGAACGGAACATCCTGGCTTTGGAAGCCCCGTCAATTCGCGCGGATTCGTAGAGATCTGCGGGGATATTCATCAAAATACCCGAGATCATTAACATCAAATAGGGGAAGCCGACCCAGCAGTTGACGATGATGACGGTGACCTTCGTCCAAGTGGGGTCGCTAAGGAAGGGGAAGTAGGGGGTGGAGATAAATCCGGAAGCCTGGGCGGCTTGGGTCCAACCCCATTGCGACAATAAGTTATTGACGATGCCATTATCGGCTAAGAAGTAACGGACTAACATCAAGGACACGAATTGAGGAACGGCAATGGTAATGACAAAGCCGGTTCTCCAAACCTTGGGGAATTTGGTCCGTTTGGAATTAAGGAGCAAGGCAAGTAATAAACCACCGAAGAAGCAGGTGAAGGTGGCAAAGAAGGCCCAGACCAATGTCCAGATCAACTGTTGACCAAAGACGACGAGGAAGGATGAGGAGTTAAGGTTAAACAAAGAGCTCCATAAATTGAATCCTTCCCATTTGAAGGCATCGATGGTGACGGTCGCCCCACCGGCGTCTTTGGCGCCATAGTTAGTGAAGGCGATGAGGATCATCATGATGGTCGGGACGACGGTGAAGACCAAGATGCCAAGGATTGGGAGGGCCAAAACGGTCATGTAGAAATGATCGTTGATTAATGAGCCCATGTCGTCTTTGGCGGAGTTGATATGCTTGCCTTCGGCGATGTTTTCTTCGTTACGATAGACGCTCTTGATGGAGGCGATATGGATAAAGAAGAAGGCGACGATGACAAGGATTGCCATGACCGAGTTCAAGACGACTAAGAATGCGTTGTCGCCTTTGACACAGTCGAGTTCACCGGTCTCGAAATTGATTTCACAGCCGCCGTTTTCAAGCGTTCCGGCAGGGGTGAGATTATTTAAACCGAGTTTGGGGAAGTTGGGGACGCCCCAGAAGATGATGGCCAAAATGGCGAGAACCTCAATGAGGAGGAAGAAGACGCCACGGAGCCATTGAACGACGTGGACGCGACGCTTGATGGCGACCGAATCGGGGTGGCCTTGTTCGTCGGTGATGATCTCGTGTTCAATGACTTCCTGATATTGGTGGTGGACAAAGAACCCAAAGCCCGAAATGAGGAAGGATAGGCGCGTGGCCCAATCGCCATAGCGCATCGCATCACCCAAAGGGGCAAAGTAGCCTTTGAAAGAGCGTCCGATTTTCTTCCAAAAGGAATACTTCTCTTTCGGTCCCTTTTCTTTTTTCTTAGGCTTAGACATGAAGGGATTTCCTTTTCCTATGAATGATTAATTGCCAGAGAGCGCGTTAACGCATGCGTCAAGGGCGGCTTGGACGGCGGCTTTGTCGATGACGATGTCGGCAGTTCCTTCGCCGGAGGTGATGAAGGAAGCGCTGGCGCCGGCACTGCCTGCGCAAAGCTGGTCGGATAAACCGTTGGAAGGATTCCAGAAGGCTTCGTTGACCTTTTCGGTGAAGGCGCCTTTGGCCCATTGCTCGTCTAAGGCTTTGACGGCCGGATTTGTGGTGGTGTCAACCTTGGAAGCGGCTTCCGTGTTGGTGGGCGCTTCGGAAAGCGAATTGAAGCGGAGGATTTGGTTATCGTAGTTGGTGAGGAATTCGGCGAATTTGGCGGAATCGATGAGGGTTTTGGCACGCTTTGCGTTAACGATACCGATCTTGAAGCCTTTGACCGATTGCATGGAGAAGTCTTTGCTAGCTTCGTCAACGTGGTAGCTAGGCAAGACGGTCGCGGCGGTGTTATCACCCCAGGCGGCTTTGATACGTTTGTAGTTCCAAGTGCCGTTAATGGTGGCGATGATTTGGTTAGGCTGGGCATCATCGATTTGGGTCATCAAAAGGGCTTGGGTTTGGCTGGTCCATTGGTTCTTATATTCGCCATGGGCCAATTTGACTAAGGAAGAAGCGACGTCGACGCCTTTGACGCCATTGACTTCTTTATTCCAGTCGCATTGGACAGTGGTGGAACCCGCTTCGCCAAGGACACTGAAACCAGCGCCACGGAACCAGCCGTCTAAATACCAGCCAGAGTGGTGGGGGAAGCCGAAGCGGAAGTTCTTCCCATATTGTTCGGAAGCGCGCTTAACGGCGGCAAGGAGGGAAGAGAAACTCGTGGTGTCTTCTTTGTTGATGTATTTGGAGTTGTAATAGAGGATATAGCCGTTGGAAGCGGAGACGGGGAAGCCATAGGTCTTGCCTTCACTGGTGACCATATCGATGGATTCTTTGGAGTTCCTGGTCTTGATGGTATCGGAGAGTCCTTCGATATAACGATCAAGGGGTTCCAAGCTTTGGATGAGGTTGGATTTGATCATGGCCGGGATTTGGTCATCGGCGGCGATGGCGAAATCGGCAGCTTGAGAAGGGTCAGCCGCCCAGTCGCCCGATACTGAAGATTCGGAGACGGCTTTGACGGTAAAGTTATATTCTTTCTCGGGATGGGCTTTCTTGAAGGCTTCGGCGACTTCATTGACGTAAGCTAATGAGTCTTCGGTTTCCCCAGCCCACACGGTGATGTTGGTGACGCCGCCGGCACTAGAGGCAGCTGAACTGCTAGCTTGGGACGATTCACCTCCCCCTCCGCAGCTAACAAGGGCGATGAGGGAAAGGGCTGACATTAAATATTTGGCTTTCATGGTTTTCTCCTTCTAAACGATTTTCAGTCAGCAAAATTATAGTATGAAACCGCTTACATTCATATGTAAAAAATTATGCTCAAACATTATCTTTATAGCCAAATTATGCGATTGGAAGCCTATTATGTAGAAATTTGGTATGGAAAAAACTAAGTTATCTGAGGAAAGTTCATGTTTGATAAAAAGAAAACCCCACCGCGAAGGTGAGGCTAACTGAATAAGGGACTTGCTTATTTGCTTTTCTTGTCAAAGACAAACATGAAGACGACGGACAAGACGGCGTAAACGGCCATCAAGATACCGACGATGATCCAGAACGCTTGACGGAAGTCGGGGATGGCGAGATAGAGTGAGGCAATCAAGACCGCGACGGCGCCGAAGACGATTTGGGCAATGCCCGTGGGAACAAGATCACGGCCACGGGTGAGAGTGTAGATGCCATAAAGGATAAGTCCAGCGCCACCACCAAGAACGACTAAGACAAGGGCGTTGATGAGCGGGGCAATCGTGAACCATTCCGTAAAGATGCCAACGCCAAGGCCGATTAAGGCGCCACCGCCAAGAACGACGGCAGGGCCAAGGGGGCGCTTAGTCGCCAATAAGACGATAGTAAGAATCGCAAGGGCGCCACCTAAGACAAGGCAAACGACACCGAAATATTTATCCAAGACGGCTCCGCCACCATAGATGGCAACAAGGACACCGAGGATAAATAACACGGCAGCTTCGACAATCATTGTAACTTTTTTGTTCATTTTTCCTATTATTCCTTTCGCGGATTATTGTAGCGGTCTTTCCCCGTCAATCAACAAAAAAAGAAACAAGAAGATATCGCTTTTATGGATGAAATACTTCCTATTGCTAGAAAACATTCTTTTGCCATACAATACTTCGGCTTATGAATGGCAACGTATTATCTTTGGGTATCGATTTAGGTTCTACGACGGTTAAAACCGTCATTTTGGATGAGAATGGGAAATTGCTCTTTGGCAAATATCTTCGTCATGGGTCGAAAGCCAAAGATACATTACTTAGCGAATTAAAAGAAATCCAAACCCAATTCGGCGATATCGCGGTCTATCCATGCATGACGGGTTCGGCTGGGTTAGGCTTATCCAAACGTAGCGGCATCCCTTTCATCCAAGAGGTCGAAAGTTCTTTTGCCGCGATTAAAGCCCTATATCCGAAAACCGACTGCGCCGTCGAACTTGGCGGGGAAGATGCCAAAATCATCTTCGTCACCGGCGGGGTAGAGGAAAGAATGAACGGCCAATGCGCCGGTGGGACTGGAGCGTTTATCGACCAAATGGCGACTTTGCTTAATGTCGATGTCTCCGCATTGAACGAAATGGCAAAAAGGGCCGAAAAGGCTTATCCCATCGCTTCCCGTTGCGGGGTCTTTGCCAAAAGCGATATCCAATCCATCCTTAACCAGGGGGCTTCCAAAGAAGATATCGCCCGTTCCATCTTCTATGCCGTTGCCGATCAAACGATCGCCGGTTTAGCCCAAGGTAGGGAAATCGGCGGACATGTCCTTTTCTTAGGCGGTCCTCTCCATTTTATGCCTTCTTTGCGCGATGCTTTCCGTAAGAGATTAAACCTCACTGAGGAAGATGCCTTTGCTCCCGAAGAAGCGCCTCTATTTGTTGCCATTGGGGCAGCGCGTCAAGCTAAGACCTTAGGCCAACCGATTCTTGTCTCTGAGTTAATCAAAAATATTCAAAATTCAGGACATGGCGATGAAGTAAGCCACGGCAAACCCTTATTCAATAACGAAGAAGAATATGAAGCGTTCAAAGCGCGTCACCGTGACGTCGATTTGAAACGGGCTAAATTAGAAGAATATCAAGGCAAAGCATATCTAGGGATCGATGAAGGTTCGACCACGACAAAAGTGGTTTTGCTATCCGAAAATAATGAGATTTTGTATCAATCTTACCAGTCTAACGAAGGCTTGCCCTTAGACAATTTATTGCTTCGTTTACGGGAGATTTGCGCCAAAAAACACCCAAATTGCGAGATTGTTTCCTCTGCCGTTACAGGATATGGCGAGGATTTAATCCGTTCCGCCTTTGGGGTGGATTATGGCTTAGTCGAAACCTTGGCCCATTTAAAGGCGGCTTCTTATTTCGAACCTGACGTCGAATTCATTTTGGATATCGGCGGGCAGGATATCAAATGCTTCAAAGTCAGCAACGGGGCGATTGATTCCATCATGCTAAATGAGGCATGTTCGTCGGGCTGCGGATCGTTCTTGCAGTCCCTTGCCACTTCTTTAGGATATCCCTTAACCGAATTCGTCCATCTTGGCTATTTTGCCAAGAACCCGGTTGAATTAGGGTCACGTTGCACCGTCTTCATGAATTCTTCCATTAAGCAAGCTCAACGCGAAGGGGCAAACATCCAAGATATCTCGGCTGGGTTAAGCCGTTCGATTGTGAAGAACGCCTTATATAAGGTGATCCGTGTCTCCAAAGCCGAAGACCTTGGCAAGAAAATCGTCGTCCAAGGCGGGACCTTCCTTAACGATGCCGTCCTCCGCGCTTTCGAACAAGAAATCGGTCACGAGGTTATCCGTCCTTCTATTTCTGGTTTGATGGGGGCTTTTGGCGCCGCCTTATATGCGAAAGAAAAAGGCGTGGGGGGAGGGCTCCTTAACGAAGAGCAACTTGCTTCCTTCACTTATAAATCACGTCACTTAACCTGCAATGGCTGCACTGCCCATTGCGCCCTTTCCTTGCTGGAATTCCCCGGCGGAAAACGTTTCCTCTCGGGCAACAAATGCGGTAAGCCCGAAGGCAAAAAAGAAGCGACCGACGAATACAATATCTTCGCCTGGAAGAGAAAACGTCTTCTTTCCCTTGCTCCGAATCCGGAGAAGCCTATCGGGACGGTCGGTTTACCTTTATGCCTATCGATGTATGAGCAACTTCCGTTATGGGATACCTTCTTTAAGGAATTAGGCTTTGCCACCATCACCACCAAAGAATCGACAAGGGCGATGTACCGCGCCGGACAAAAGACGATTCCTAGCGATACCGCCTGCTATCCCGCCAAGCTTTTCCATGGACACGTGGACTCTCTTTTAAAGGAAAACGTGGATTTTATCTTCTATCCTTCCGAGTCTTATAACACTGATGAAAAACGTGGCGATAACCATTTCCATTGTCCAGTGGTCGCTTATTATGGAGAATTACTAAAGAGAAATGACGTGCGTTTAAATGAAGAGAATTTCTTTGATCCGTTCGTCTTTGTCGACGACATCAAAACCACGGCCAAAACGCTTACCGATGTGCTAAAGAAATACAACATCAAATTCGCCGATGCCAAGAAAGCTTTCGCCAAAGGCTACCAAGCGATGATGGATTATCGCGAAGATACCAAAAAAGAAGCTGACCGTCTTGTTCAAGAAGCCAAAGAAAAAGGTCGGCGCATCATTGTTTTATGCGGACGTCCATATCATATCGATCCGGAAGTGAGCCATGGCATCGACAAGTTGCTTGTTGGCATGAATTGCTCCGTCTTATCCGAAGATTCACTTCGTTTTGAAGAGAAAATTAGGCCGCACGTCCTTAACCAATGGACGTATCACGCAAGGCTTTTCGATGCCGCCAATTATGTTAGCGAACACCCTGAAATGGAACTTGTCCAACTTGTTTCTTTCGGTTGCGGCATTGACGCGATTACCGGTGACGAAGTCCGTTCGATCCTAGAAGCAAAAGGCAGACTTTATACCCAAATCAAGATCGATGAAATTCAAAACCTCGGGGCGGTGAAGATTCGTTTGCGTTCCCTTTTAGGCGCGATTGAAGAAAGAGAAAAAAGATGAGCAAGGCAAAAAGAGAGAAGAAAGCGTTATTCAAACGTTTAGTCGATGAGGGCTATACCGTTTTAGTGCCGGATATGTGCCCCATCCAGTTTCATTTGATTTCACGTGTCGCGGCTTTAGATGGACTGAAGTTTGTCGTGATTTCCCCGACCGACCAAAAAGCCAAAGACGATGGACTTTCCGTCATCCATAACGATGCTTGCTACCCCGTTGTCATTGTCGCCGGGGCATTTATGAACGCGTTACGTTCAGGTAAATATGACGTGAATAAGACAGCTGTCTTAATCACCCAAACCGGCGGGGGATGCCGCGCCTCTAATTATTTATCTTTGTTTAAAAAGGCGTTCGCCAAAGAATTCCCGAAAGTTCCCGTTCTGTCTTTGAATTTTTCAGGTTTATCTGAAGAATATTCGCTGCCGTTATCGTTGCCTAGATTGATTCAACTTTTCTATGGAATCCTATATGGGGACATGCTGATGAACCTATATTTGCAGGCACGTCCTTATTATCCTGAAGACGTGGTGGAGAAAGCGTTAAACGATACCTTGGCCAAACTTGATGCCCAAATTGGGACAAGGCGGTTCCTCCAAAAGAAAAAGAATTATGGCCTTATCCTTCATCATTTTAAGAATCTTCAGCCCCCGGCTAAGCGTAAACCCCTTGTCGGCATCGTCGGGGAAATCTATGTGAAGTATTCGCCTTTTGCCAATAACCATCTTTCCGATTTCCTCCATAAGGAAGGCTGCGAGGTCGTTTATCCGTCTTTGATGGAGTTCCTTCAGTATTTCGTTTATAACTGCATCAATGACCACGATCTTTATAAGATGAATCGCCGCACCTATCTCCTTTGGAAGATCGCTTACCGGTATTCGCTCCGGATTTGCAAAGAAGCGGCGAAAGCATTAGAAGGAACTTCCTTCCGTCCTTTCGAGGATTTCCAAGCCCTTGTCAAAGCCGGCCAAAAAGTCATCTCGACCGGCGTGAAGATGGGAGAAGGCTGGCTTATCCCGGCCGAGATGGTCGAATATACCTCTGGCGCGGTCAAAAATATCGTGGTCGTGCAACCGTTTGGCTGCCTTCCTAACCATATCGTCGGCAAAGGAATGATTCGCCCGGTCAAGCAGCTTAACCCTGACGCGAATATCGTCGCTATCGATTTCGATGCCTCATCGACATCGGTTAACCAAGAAAACAGACTTAAACTGATGCTTGCAAATTTGAATTAATTTTCCCTCAAAAACATCTTTTTTGCGGGTTTTATCGAAAATTAATCGTTTTCGCCTTTGGTTTATGTGCGCAAGCGTGCTAGGATAATGTCGCTATGTTTAGATTTGCTCCGTTATTACAATTAGTCGGCCCAATTGCCCACATGAATGAGTACCAAAATTATTTGGGCTTAGTCTTTGCCATCTTGATTTTTATTGGCTTGGATGTCGTCTTTTTCATCATGATTAAGCGTTCCTTACCCCGTGGGTTTGTTATCGGCGCCGAAATCGCCCTTCTTCTCTTCTGGCTTTTTGGCCTTGATATTGGGGTTATCGTTACCTCGATTGCCCTTGTTTCTGGATGCACGTTATTCTTCGTTGCCAATATCAACGAGAACCGCACTTTCATCGGAAACAATATGCTGAACAAGGTGGCAAAACCGCGAAAACGTCGTGCACGTCCCGAGTCTTTGTTCGATCGCGAGGCGATGTATCATAAAGTCGAAAACGCCGTTATCACCTTATCCAGAAAGAAAACCGGCGTGCTGATTACTTTCCAAAAGAAGGATTTGCTTTCTTCCGTGATGAAGACCGGCACCCCAATCAACGCACCTGTCTCTTCTGAATTGCTCCAAACCATCTTCTATCCTGGCACCCGTCTCCACGATGGGGCCGTCATCATCATCGAAGATCAAATTGCAGCCGCTTCCGTTTATTTCACCCCGACCACCCGCCCGTTAACCGGCAAATATGGATCTCGTCACCGCGCGGCTATCGGCATTTCGGAAGTTTCCGATGCCGTCACCGTTATCGTTTCCGAAGAAACGGGACGTATCTCCATCGCCTATGAGGGTGAATTGCAGACCGTTGGTCCCGATACTTTCTATGACACGTTATTAAGCTACATGTCCTTGGAAAAACAGGAAGACGAAGAATGACCACCTTTCCGCCTTTTGGAACCGATGGAATCCGTGGGGTTTATGGAAAAACCATAACCCCTTTTTTCTCCTATGCCTTAGGTAAGGCAATTTTCAAATTAGGAAATATCAAGCGTCTAGCCATCGGCATGGATAACCGTCAAAGCGGGTCTCCTTTAATGCTTACTTTAGCTCAAGGGTTTGGTGAGAAAGTCGAAAGCTATGGCCCTTTGACAACACCTGCTTTTTCCTCGGTTTTAAGAAAAGGCAATTATGATTTAGGGGTAATGATCACCGCTTCGCACAACGGACCTGAATATAACGGCTTTAAATTGCTAAACCCCGATGGAAGCAAAATAGACGTTAAATTAGAAAAACAAATCTCCTCTTTGCTAGAAATAGAAACCAATCCAAGCGGACCTATACATTTGAAAGAAAAAGACTTTTTTGATATCTACCGTGCAGGCTTTGTTTCATTTAAGACTAAAGGAAAATATGTCTTTGACCTTGCTTCCGGGGCAAGTCAATTTGTGGCGCCTGGAATCTGCGCTTTATTAGGAATCGATGCGACTTATATTGGCCTAGGAGAAGGAAGCACGATTAATCAAGGATGCGGCTGTCTCCATATGGAAAATCTGGCTAAGGCCATGGCCGCCGGGAATTATGATTTAGGTTTTTCTTTCGATGGCGATGGCGACCGTGTTTTGGCGATGGATAAAGAAGGCCATATCCTTGATGGGGACGATTTCTTATATTTGTTCGCCCTTTCTTTTAAACAAGATAATCGATTAAAAGGAAATGCCATTGTTTCGACAATCTATTCGAATTCATTCCTAAAAGAAGCGTTAAAGGAAGAAGGGATAGATTGCTTTGAAGCAGATGTGGGGGACCATAATGTCTATCTCAAGCTCCAAGAGAATGATTTTCTTCTAGGTGGGGAGAATTCCGGACATATCATCGTTATGGATGAACTCCCTAGTGGGGATGGGCTCGCCAATGCGTTAAGGCTTATCGACATCTACGAAAACAAATCCCCCATTTTTGAGAAATTTAAAACCCTTTCCCATACACCAAGATCTGAAAAGGATGTTCATTTCGCCGCCGCGACTAAAGCCAAAGAAGCCTATGAATCAATTTCCTTTGCGAAAGCCGTAAAAGAAGGCCAAGCGAAAATCGAAGGGAAAGGGAAATTAGTCACCCGCCTTTCTGGGACCGAACCGTTAATTCGCGTTTTCGTGGAATCCCAAGACAAGGTGAAAAATGATACAATCGTTAGCGATATCGTTTCTTCGCTTAAAGAAAACTAAATTATGTGTGGGATTATCGGCGCTTGCGGCAAAGTCAATTTCAAAGAATATTTAACCGCCCAATTACGGAAACTCGACTACCGAGGATATGACTCCGCGGGGATTGGCTATTTCGTTTCTGATAAAATAGAGGTAAAGAAAGTTTTTGGTCGTGTCTCTTCGCTTGAATCTCTTCTCCCACCTAATATCGATTCGCGCGTTGGCATTGGTCATACCCGCTGGGCGACGCACGGTCGTCCTAACGCCACTAACGCCCATCCTCAATGCTCAAATGATGGGAAAATCGCACTTGTCCATAATGGGGTGATTTCCAACTATAAAACCCTGCAAAACCAACTTAAAGTCCGCAATTACCGCTTCTTTTCCGAAACCGATACAGAGGTGATTGTGAATCTTTTGGATTGGTATTATCGTCGTTCGGGCTCTTTTATCGAAGCCTTAGCCGAGGCAAGCGAAAACCTTGAAGGAACCTATGCCTGCGCGATTATCGTCGAAGATGAACCTAACCGTCTTTTCTTTTTGAAAAAGGGCTCACCCTTATTAATATGCAAAGGTGAAGAAACGACCTATGTTAGCTCCGATCCGATTTCATTTGAAAAGGAAGCCGGACCCGTCTATGAACTTGAAGATGGAAGTTATGGCTATCTTAGCGATAAAGAGATTTCGGTTTATCAGAAAGGGGAACTAGTTTGCCCTAAACAAATTACGTTGCCGACTTCTTCTAACGACCTGGAATTAAATGGCTACTCCTATTATATGGAAAAGGAAATTCACCAAATTCCCCAATGCTTGGATAATCTCGTTTCCAATTATTTTGGTGAGGGCAAATTGAATTTCGAGTCTTCTTTGCTTGAAGCGATCGACAAAGCCAAAGAAGTTGAAATCTTAGGATGTGGCAGTTCTTATTTTGCCGCTTCTTCATCTTCTTTTTGTTTCCGCAAAAACGGGAAAAGATGCAGAGCCCAAATCGCTTCGGAATGGGATGAAGACCAATTACGGCAGGAGGACGCTTTCTATATCCTTCTTTCGCAATCGGGTGAAACGGCTGATTTAATCCGTTGCCAAAATATCTTAAATCAAAGGGCCATCCCCCATTTGGTGATTACCAACAAGAAAGGTTCGACCTTAGAAAGGAAGGCGACCTATTGTTTGCTTCTTTATGCCGGCGATGAAGTCGCGGTCGCTTCGACTAAGACTTTCGCTTGCGAAGTGGGCTTGCTTTATCTTCTTTCTAGCCACGGCCGAGCTCTGGATGAACTTTCTTCCTCTTTTAAGCAATTAGGCGAATGCATCGAAGATATTTTGTCGCGAAAAAAAGAAATCCAAAATCTCTCCGCTAAGCTTAGCGGCTCCTTATATGTTTTAGGGAAAGGGGAGTCTTATCCTTCCAGCCAGGAAGTCGCACTCAAATTCAAAGAAGTTTCTTATATTCATGCCGAGGCTTTCCCCAGTGGCGAATTCAAGCACGGCCCCATCGCCTTAATCGAAAACGATTTCCCTGTTTTAGTCCTCATTTCTTCTTCCAAAAACAACGCTTCCCTGCGGCTAGACACCGAAGGAATCAAATCACGTCAAGGCAATCCTATCATCATTTGCAATGGTCCTTTTGCCTTAGATGGGGATGACTTCGCCTTTAAGGAAATCGAACCCGAATTAAACGCGATTGCCTTTGGTTGCATTGGGGCATTGCTATCTTTCTTTTATGCCTTAAATCAAGGTTATTCCATCGATAGGCCAAGAAATTTGGCCAAATCAGTCACCGTTTAGTAGAAATTGGCTATGGGAATTTTTCCCATAGTGATAAAATCAAATTAACCACCAGGAGATTTTTTATGCCTACCCCTCACAATGAAGCAAAAGCTGGCGAATTCGCCAAAGTCGTCCTTATGCCGGGCGATCCTTTACGTGCCCAATGGATCGTCGATACCTTCCTTCATGATGCCAAGCGCGTCAATAACCTCCGCGGCATCAACGGCTACACCGGTTTCACCAAAAACGGAAAACGGATTTCCGTCATGGCTTCCGGTATGGGCCTTCCCTCCATCGGTATCTATAGCCATGAACTTTATGACCAATATGACGTCGATCTCATCATTCGCGTCGGCACCGCCGGAAGCTATAACCCGAAAGTGAAAGTCGGGGATATCGTCATCGCCGAAGGGGCATCCACCAATTCCAATTGGCCCGCCCAATTTAATCTCCGTGGCGGCACATATTCGGCAACCGCCGATTTCGATTCGCTTCTTGCCGCCGTCGAAGTTTGCAAAGAAAAAGGCAAAAAATTTCATGTCGGCAATACTTTATCCTCCGATATCTTCTATGACGTCGACCCCGTTTTCTGGAAAAAATGGGCCGAACTTGGCGTCCTTGCCGTTGAAATGGAAGCCTATGCCCTTTATACCAACGCCGCAAGATTCGGTAGACGTGGGCTTTGCATCTTAACGATGTCGGATTCTTTCGTCGCCAAAGAAATCCTCTCGCCCGAAGAAAGGCAAACCGGGCTTGTCGATATGATTGAAGTGGCGATTGCCACGGCGGAGAAATTTGCCTAATGCCCTATAAGGCGGAGCTGACTTTATTTATCGTTCTCGCGGTTATCGCCGCCTTGTTTTTCCTTTTCTTATTTCTTTATCCGCCGATCAAAAGGTCGTTTTATAAGCATCATACGGTGAGGGCTTATTACAAAAAAGTCGCCCGCATCGCCGAAGATAATGACTTTTATCTCATCAACAATTTCAAATCCCACACGACCGATTCTTTGACGTTCCATATCGATCATCTTCTTGTTGGCGATAAATATATTTATTGCATCAGGGATAGATATTATGATGGGGCCCTTTCGGCGAAAGAAGAAGACGAAAGCTGGATATATTACCAAGGCAAAAACGCCAAATATATCGATAATCCGATGCGCATGAACGAACTCCGCGTTGAGAAGCTTGCTCTTATGTCGGGAATTAAACGGGACATCTTCGTTTCCATCGTTTTGATTAATGACGATTGTTGGATCACCCCGCTTTCTAATACCGTGTCCCGTTCTTATTTATCTAGTCTAGCGATGTTACCGAAAATCATTAAAACCCTTGAATCGGATGATGTGCCCTCCTTAGATCAGTGGGCAGTCGAACGAGTCGTCTCAGATTTCGCCACCTTGAAAAACAATGAAAATTGACCCTGCTAAAAGTTATCTTCGTGCCGGGGCGACATACGGAAAACATTACCAAGATTATTTAGCCGCCTCAGCTTGGTTTTTCCTTGTTTCTATTTTGCCTATCGTCATTTGCTTATTGACCCCTTTAACATTGATTCTCACCTTGCCTTTATTTTATGCCGCCGTCTTTTTTGTCCTTGAATTATATGTGATGGCGAAAAAAGACAACCTAAAGGTCGGTTTTAACGGGGTGAAGACCTATTATTTCCGTTATTTCTCGCCCTTTTTTAAGCGTATATATCGGGTGTGGGTAGGATGTGGCAAAGCGGTTGGGTTTGCCGCCGCGATAAGCTTTATCATCGGCTTAACCTATGGATTAATCGCCAATTATTTGAATCCCGAATTCGCCCAGGCGATGAACGAACTCTATTCCAGCTATTTACTGATGGATATGCAAATCTTCCTTGCCTTAACGCGGGAAAACGTCCATGTCCTTTCCTTATTAAGAGTGGTGCAATTCGTCGCCGTTTCTGTCTTTACTTTGGTCTTTGCCGCCCATTTGCTAAGGCATAGCCTAAATGTTTTTGTCCGCGCCCATTATGCCCCTCCTTATCCTTACCAACAGGCAAATGAGGTCTTCTTATTTGCATATAAAGGACACAAGCGTGAGATTAACCGCCTTTTCTTTCGGTTAGACATCTTGCTGATCTTGGTTCATTTATTAAGTTTCGGCCTATTTTTCTTTATCTCGGCTTATTTTAATTTCGATATATTGTATTCTTTGGCTTTGTCTCTTGCCTTATCTTCCCTGATTTTCTCTTTTGCTTTGCCTTTTTATCTTTGCCTTATCGAATCGATTTCAAAACCATTTGATTATTATGCCAAACAAAGCGTCATCACCTTGACCTTGCGGGCAATCAAGCAACAAGAAATCATTTCTAATGGTCCGACTCCCGAAACCGAAGCGACAAAAGAAGAACTAAAGGCTCTCGAAGAAACGCTGAAGCGCCAAGAAGAAAACAAAGACGCTGAAGAGAAATAAAAAAGGCCGGAATGAACCGGCCTAATTATCATCTGGAGCAAGCGACGGGAATCGGACCCGCATAACTACCTTGGCAAGGTAGTGTTCTACCACTGAACTACGCCTGCGACTCACTCCGTTTGATTTGGAGCGTGAGAATTATAAGACCCTTAGAGGGGGGAGTGCAAGAGCGAGTTTATCACTTTCTTGTTTCTACGCGTGCAAACTCGCCCACGTAGCCTTATAATCACCTCGCCATAAGGAGAGTCAAAGATGAATCCAAATGATGAGCTAGCAGAACTATTATTCCCCGAAATCAAGGAGACAATCGAGGATCTTGAAGCCCGTTTCCCGCCGCGTCAGCTTCCCGAAGGTGCCCAAGTCACCCGTTTCGCCCCTTCCCCAACCGGCTTTTTACATACCGGCTCTTTGTTCACGGCCATGATCTCTTCGACCGTCGCCAAACAAAGCGGTGGGGTTTATTGCTTCCGCTTAGAAGATACCGACACCAAAAGGACGGTCACCGGCAGCGATCAAGATCTAATCGATCAATTGGCCGCTTTCGGAATCGTTGCCGATGAAGGATATTTCCCTAATGGGGACAAAGGAGCTTATGGCCCTTACCGTCAATCCGACCGCGCCTCCATCTATAAAACCGTCATCAAAGAACTCATCCGCGAAGGCAAAGCCTATCCTGATTTCTGCACCCCCGAAGATTTAGATCAAATCCGTAAAATCCAGGAAGAAAAGAAAATCCTTCCCGGCTATTATGGGGAATATGCCCGTGACCGTAACCTCACATCCGAGGAACGTATCGCCAGAATTAAAGCGGGAACCCCTTGGGTTATCCGTTATCGTAGCAATGGCGACCACGAGAGAAAGACCAAATTCACCGATGTGATCCGCGGCGAAATCGAGCTTCAGGAAAATGACACCGATGTCGTTATCCTTAAATCCGATGGCCTTCCCACTTATCACTTCGCCCATGTCGTCGATGACCATTTTATGCGCACGACAATGGTAACCCGTGGCGAGGAATGGATTCCTTCCACCCCGATTCACCTCGATATGTTCCGTGCCTTAGGATGGAAAGTCCCTAAATACGCCCATCTTCCTTCCATCATGAAATTGGATAATGGCAATCGCCGTAAATTATCCAAACGTAAAGACAAGGAAGCCGCCGTTTCCTATTTCCTTGATCAAGGTTATCCCGCCGAAGCGCTTAAGGTGTATTTGATGTCCATCGCCAATTCCAATTTCGAGGAATGGTCCATCACCAATAAGTCATTCGACATCGATAAATTCAAATTCTCCATCAAGAAGATGTCCTTCGATGGGGCCTTATTCGACATGGATAAGCTCAATTATTTCTCCCGCGAAGTCATCGTCAGGATGCCGTTAGAGGAAGAATTCGAAGCCGTTTATGAATACGCCAAAGCCCACGAGGAAGTCTTTGCCAAACGCATCGAAAGCGATCCTATTTATTTCAAACGCATCCTCAATATCGAAAAAGACAGCAAGAACCCACGTAAGGACTATGCCAAATATAGCGACATCTATCCCATTATCCGTTATTTCTATCCTGACGAATACGATAAAATCGCCGCTTCCGAACTTCCTTTTAATCCCGCTTATTCGAAAGAATTAATCGCCGCGATGATGGAAGACTTCAAAGGCATGCCTTTCGGGGTCGATGAAAATACCTGGTTCGGCTTTATCAAAGAAGTGGGGGCAAAACATGGCTTCGCCTCTTCCAATAAAGATTATAAGACCGACCCCTCCGCCTTCGTTGGTTCACTCTCCGATGCGGCTGGGGTGCTTCGCGTTGCCATTGTCGGCTCGACCTTATCGCATAACCTCCACGAGATCCTTGATATCCTAGGTCACGATGAAGTGGTGCGCCGCTTAGAAATCATTAAATCCAAATAAGGAAGGTCTCCCAGTTGGGAGATTTTCTTTTTGGCAAAGAAAAAACGGCTAGAAGAACCAGCCGTTAATGTCAAGATGGTGATCCCAACTGGAGTTGAACCAGTCATTCGACCTTGAGAGGGTCGCGTCTTAACCGATTGACCATGGGACCAACCGCATGGCAAATTAAAGCACTTAAATGGGAAGAGGGCAATCTTTTTCTTACGCTTGGGATTTAAGAAGAAGGCGAAATGGGATAAACTTAGTCGTTATGATTCGACCCCCGTTTTTAGAAAAAGGCGATACGATTTATCTTGTCGCCCCTTCCTTCGGCTGCACCGAAGAGCCTTATCTCACCCGTCTTGAAGTTTCTTTGAAGAAATGGAAGAACAAAGGCTATAAAGTCATCGAAGGGAAAAATATCCGTAAAGCCGAGGGCGTCGCCGCCTCAACCTCCCCCAAAGAAAGGGCGGAGGAGATTTTAGAAGCCTTTTCTAGCGAGGCCAAAGCCGTCATTTCCGTCGGCGGTGGCGAATTAATGAACGAGATGCTTGGCAAACTCGATTTCGATGCCTTAAGGAAACTTCCGCCGAAATGGTTCATGGGGTTCTCCGACAATACGAACCTTACTTTTTTGTTAACGACTAAACTTGGCTGGATGAGTATCTACGGTCCTTGCTTCCCTCAGTTTTTCCAAAAGAAGTGGCGTCTTTCCGAAGCTGATGGGTTTGCCTTACTTCATGGGGCAACCCATTTGGAAGGATATCCGAAATATTCGATTACGAGGCGAAACGAGAACCCTCTTATCTCTTATCGATGCACCCAGATGAAAATCATTACCGCGGTCGATTATGAAAAACCGTTGATCGGCACCTTATTAGGTGGATGCATGGATATCTTGCAAATGTATCCCGGCACTTCTTTTGATGATGTCGATAAGTTTAACCAAGAACATCCAGAAGGCATCATTTGGTATTTGGAAGCCTGCGACTTAAATCCCCTTGATATCCGTCGCGCCTTATGGCGGTTTAAAGAAGCGGGGTGGTTTAAAAACGCGAAAGGCTTCTTATTCGGAAGACCCCGTAATGGACGTTATGAACTTCTTGGGGTTGATCGCTTCAATGCCGTCATCGATGTCTTGAAACCATTAGGCAAACCCATCCTTCTTGATGTCGATTTGGGTCACGTCTCGCCTTCTTTGCCCATCGTTAACGGAGCCAAAGCCAAAGTCACTTTGGAAGAAGGCAACATTATCTTTGATTATCTTTATGAATAAAAAGGAGAAAATATGATCATCTTAACGATTAAAGACCACGGTCAAATCAAACTCGAACTCGACCGTGAAAACGCCCCCATCTCGGCGGCGAACTTCACTTCCTTGCGAACTTCACTTCCTTGGTGAAAAAGGGCTTCTATAACGGACTGACCTTCCACCGTATCATTAAAGGCTTTATGATCCAAGGCGGCGATCCGCGCGGCAACGGGACGGGAGGACCTGGGTATTCGATCAAAGGCGAATTCGCCAAAAACGGGGTCGACAATAAGCTCCGTCATAGCCGTGGCGTCATCTCCTTTGCCCGTAGCGCCCTCCCCAATTCCGCCGGCAGCCAATTCTTCATCTGCGATAAAGACGATTATTTCCTTGATGGCTCTTATGCCGCCTTCGGCAAAGTCATCGAAGGCATGGAAGTGGTGGATTCCATCGCTTCTAGCAAGACCGGGCCAAATGACCGTCCGGTTAAACCCGTCGTCATCGAGAAGGCGGAAGCCATCGATGAACCTGACGTCGAATTCGCCAAATTCTAATCATGAACCAAGGACGGGCCCTCTTTCTTTATTCAAACGCGACGGGGCGAGGCAAGGTCTTTCGCGACATCGCGAAAATCAAGGCCCGTCTTTCTTTGTGCTTTGAGGAATTCGTTTCCCATCAAACCTCCTCGATGGAAGAGGGAATGGAACTTGCCCGGAAAGCCTGCGGCAAATACCAATATCTCATCATCGCCGGGGGAGATGGGACGATGAATCATATCGTCAACGTCCTCGCCAAAGAAGAGAACCCCCCGATACTTGGCTATATCAATGCCGGGACGATTTGCGACATCGGTTCGGATTTTGGGATACATGGTCATTATCATCGCGCCCTAAAAATCATCGAGGAAGGATATACCAAGCATTTCGACGTCGGAATAATCAATCACCAATATTATTTTGGCTATGTGGCGGCGATCGGTTCTTTCGCCGATATCCCTTATATCACCCCACGTGCCTATAAAAAACGGATTGGTCGCATCGCCTATTATACCGTCGCCGCCAAAGAAGCCCTCTTCACCTTTAAGAAAATCCCCGTCCATGTCGAAGTCGATGGCAGGCATTATGATTTGAACGTCCCTTTTGTTTTGCTCCTATCCGGGAAGAAAGTCGGTGGCTTTGTCGTCAACACAAGCGACCATCGTATTGACGATGGAAAAATGGAACTGTTTTTAACCAAACCGGGGCTATTTAATGGACTTGTGCATTATCTTTTCTTTAAGACAAGGACGGTGAAACTGCGCGGTTCCCATTTCAAAATCACCCTCGATTATCCCTACCCTTGGTGCATCGATGGGGAGGCAGGGCCTAGCGGAAGCGTGGAGATCGAAGTGCTTCCGCGAAAATTGACGATGTTTTGCGCCAAAAAGATTGCGAATAACCGTAAATAGCGAACATTTGCGGTTTTTTTCTCTCTTGTGCTTTTACGCGCGTGACCTTATACTCATTCATAGATAAATTTGCGGAGGAAAGCAAATGAAAAAGAAAGTGATAGTCACATCCATCCTCGGCTTCATCTTTATGGCAGCCGGATTTGTGCTCTTCCTTTTCATGGGCAATTTTGTCACCACCGACGGGGCGATCGTTTATTCGTCCGATAATTTCTTCGCCGGTGACGTGCTCAAAAACCTGTTCATTGGGGAATTCACAAAACTCCAGGTGATGTCCTATGTCAACATCGGTTTGACCGCCGTTATGCTGATTTTGGTCATCGCCCACCTCATCATGCTCATTAGCAAGCGTCATGGCGCTGCTTTCTGGGAATTCTTAGTCGCTTTAATCGAAACGGTTGCCCTCTTTGGCTTTATGACCTTGAGCTTTGCCCCTGGTTATTTCGCTCAGGCCAACGTTTCTTTATATGCCTATGGCGGTATCGAATCCAAGGATATCGTCGGCGGCTTCTATCAATGGGTCGTCGCCTTGTTCCAAGGCAACCTCATTGGCGTTGGCAATATGTTGGTGTTCTTCATCCCGGCCCTCTTATTTGTCGTCGGTTTGATCCTCGCTCTTATCGCCCTCATTGGCGATATGCGTTATCTCGCCTCCCTTAAGAAAGATAAGAAAGGCGAATCCGACGACGAAGTCTTCGTCATCGATGATGAAGACCTTGAAGAAGGCGAAAGCAAAGAAGAAGCTCCTGCTCCTGCTTCTTCTCCT
>CAJOML010000004.1 GCA_905235705.1 uncultured Bacilli bacterium
AAGCGTTCAGAATCGAACTAGCAGCTCAAATATAACAAAAAATGAGGATTTCTCCCCATTTCTTGCGCTTTTTTATCGTAAACCTTTGTATCAAGGCATGTATACGATTATGGTGCCGGCTAGGGGAATCGAACCTCTAACCTACGGTTTACGATACCGTTGCTCTGCCAATTGAGCTAAGCCGGCGCTGCGGGTATAAATATAAACTTACCCGCGAGTTTTGTGAAGACTAAGACTTCTTTGCCTTGATCTTTTTCTTAATCCAAAGGCACAAAGCGACAATCTCGTGCACATATAAAGGAGACAAGGCAAGAAGGAAGACCCAAAGATAATCGATCGGATCCTTATGGAGGGCGTAGACCTTGAAAACGTTATTAAGCCCCGGCGTCTCGATGACAAGGAATTGGAGACCCATGCCAAGGAAGAAGGAGAGCCAAAGCATCCAGTTCTTATTCTTAACAACCATAAGGACGCTCTTCTTGGTGTTGATCATGCCAAGCATATGGAAGAGTTCGGAGAAGGATAAGACACAGAAGGCCATAGATTGGGCAACGGCGAGATGGGTGGGGTCGGCATAATAGGCATATAAGTCGGTTAAGGCGAAATTCCCTGCTTGCCATGCATTGATCAAGAAGGCAAAGATGGTAGCTAAGCCAACGAGAATGCCATAGCCAAAGACAATGGCAATTCCACCATGGGCGAACAAGGATTCTTTGGCATCACGAGGTTGTTCGTTCATGATGTCATCGGGTTTCTTATCCATGCCTAGGGCAATGGCGGGAAGAGAGTCGGTGATGAGGTTAACCCAAAGCAAGTGGATTGCGATAAGAGGGGAGGGCAAACCCATAACGGCGGCAACGAACATGCAAACGACTTCGCCGATGTTAGAAGAAAGGAGGAAGAGGATCGTCTTTCTGATGTTGAAATAGATGCCACGTCCTTCCTCAACCGCTTTTTCGATGGAAGCGAAGTTATCATCGGTCAAGACCATGTCGGCAGCGCCTTTTGCAACATCGGTGCCGGTGATACCCATGGCAATACCGATATCGGCGGCTTTTAACGAGGGTGCGTCATTGACGCCATCGCCCGTCATCGCGGCGATAAAGCCGTTGGCCTTAATCGCTTTAACGATTTGGACTTTATTTTGCGGGGAGACTCGGGCAAATACGCGTGTGGTTTTGACTTTTTCTTTTAGTTCTTCTTCCGAGCAAGCATCGATTTCGGCGCCGGTCATGACTTGGTTAGTATCGGTGGCGATACCAAGTTCTTTGGCGATGGCAAAGGCGGTGTCTTTGTGATCGCCGGTAATCATGATGGTGGTAATTCCGGCTTTCTTCAATGTGGCAACGGCAGGTTTGGCGGCGGGGCGAGGTGGGTCGACCATACCGACTAAACCAATAAAGGTGAGGTTTTCTTCTTTAAGTTCGCTTCTTTCGGCGCAGGCTAAGGACAAGACGCGGAGAGCATCGGAAGCCATCTTGGAGGAGGCTTCCATGATATCTTTTTTATCCTTTTCGGTGATGGGACGGACTTTGCCACCTTCTAAGATATGGGTGGTATGTTCAAGTAAACGGTCAAGCGCGCCTTTGGTATAACCGATTCTCTTTTCCCCGTCTTGATGGAGGGTAGACATCATCTTCCTCACCGAATCGAATGGAAGTTCATCGACACGGGGATAGCTTTCTTGAAGCTTGGATTTAGGCATGCCAAGCTTTGCGGCATATTCGACAAGGGCGATTTCGGTGGGATCGCCATAGACGGAGCCTTCAATGGAGGCGTCGCTGCAAAGACTCATGCCGCGCGCAAGGGGGAAGAATTCTTCTTTATCGATATGTTCTTTTTCATAAACGCCAGGAACATAAGCGGCGACGACGGTCATCTTGTTTTGGGTAAGGGTGCCGGTTTTATCGGAGCAGATATAAGTAACGGCGCCAAGGGTTTCAACCGAGGCAAGCCTTCTTACGATGGTATTGACCTTGACCATCTTTGTCATGCCCATGGCTAAGACGATGGTAACAACGGCCGTCAAGCCTTCGGGGATGGCGGCAACGGCAAGGGCCACCGAATCAAGAAGAGCCTGAGCCCATTCGGTCGCGATATTTTGATTGATAAGAGCCCAAACGATCTTGACAATCAACATGGCAATAACGATGCCAACTGTCAAAATTCCCAAGAATTTGGAGAGTTTTGCGAGGTTTTTCTGTAAAGGAGTGGATTGATCTTCGTCTTCGGAAAGCATCGAGGCGATTTGCCCGATTTGGCTTTCCATGCCGGTGGCGATAACCACGCCTTCGCCTCGTCCATAGACAACGGGGGTGGACATATAGACTTCGTTGACGCGGTCACCAACCCCGGAAGTTTGACTTAGCACGATGGAGGCATCCTTTTCAACGGGAAGGGATTCACCAGTCAAGGAAGATTCATCGGTTTTTAAGGAGTGGGAGGTAAGCAAACGTAAGTCGGCCGGAACCGTTCTTCCTTCTTCGAGGATGACGATATCACCGACGACAAGCTCTTCCGCTTTGACTTCGATTAATTTCCCATCGCGACGGGTTGTCGCCGTCGGGGCAGAAAGATTCTTCAATGCTTCAAGGGCCTTTTCGGCTTTCATTTCCTGGATGGTGCCGATCGTCGCATTAAGGATGACGACGCCAAAGATAATAAAGACGTCAGCCAAATCTTCGGCTCCGCCTTGGCCCGAATTCATGTTGATGATGGCAAGGACCAAAGAAATAATCGCGGCAATCGCCAAAATCCCGGTCATCGGGTCTTTGATATTGCCCCAAAAAATCTTATACCAAGGGTCTCTTTCTTTTTCTTTGAGCTTGTTAGGACCAAATTTCTCAAAACGGATTTTGGCCTCTTCTTGACTTAAGCCGGTCTTCTCATCAACGTGTAAGGCCGACAAAGTTTCTTTCGCGGATTTGTCCTCATACATAAATTACCTCCTTCAAATTTATAGACGACGTAACCTTTCATAGGTAAAGGCGACGCCGACGGCGATAAGGGTTTCGGAAATAGGATTAGTTAACAAGATGATGATATTGATAGGCGAGGAAAGCAATCCAAGAAGATGGAATGAGACGATCATCGAAACGGTCGATGCCGTCAATATGCCAACGAAAATCAAATACAGGGTGCGCAATTTCTTAAAGTTGTCCCTGCGCCCAACCATATAATTAAAGGTTCCGATATATAAAGCGATCCCTACTCCGATAAGCCCGCCATAAAGGGCGAGGTAAACTAAAGTAGAGGCGATAGAACCTCCATTGCCCGAAGCAAAGATATTCCCTAATGTTAAGAAGATATCAAGGGCGCCAAAGACGCCTTCGAAAATGGCGATCACCAAGAACATATAGATACCACGGTAGGCATAATTCGAATTATTGATATTCGTGCCAAGCAATATCCCATAGGTGATAAGAAGCAAAACGAAATTGATGATTTCTCTGGGGGCGGAGCGGAAATAAGTCCATCCACTTAGAATCTCGGCGGCCACATAAAAACCAAGGAATAAACCGAGCCCTAGCGAAATAAAGGTTATCGCCAGAATCTTATTATGATATTGGCGAAAAAAGCGTCTTAGACCTTCAAGCATGGCATTATTCTAATAATGTTCTTCTCATTTTGGTAGTCTTTTCACTTGCGTCGTTTTCCTTCTTCCCTACAATTATGGCCATGGTCAAACCCGTATTCACGATTGGTCCTAGCGCCGACGCCGTCGCCATACGCATGGAAGTTTTCGTCAAAGAGCAGCACGTCGTCAACGAAATGGATGAATTCGATCCGGCTTCTTGGTCTTTGGTCCTTTATTTGGATGGCGCTGCGATGGGGACGGGCAGGATATATAAAGTCGATCCTGCCACTTATCAAGTTGGGCGGGTAGCCGTCCTTAAGCCTTATCGCCATCAAGGAGTGGGCACCTATATCATGAAATTCCTTCAGCGGAAGGCAATTGAGCTTGGGGCTAACGCTTTGTTATTACATGCCCAGGTCGATAAAATCGGGTTCTATTCCTCCTTAGGATATGTCATCGACGGGGATGGAGAGGTTTTTTATGAGGAAAATATCCCTCATGTGCATATGAAAAAGACCATCGTCAAAAAGAATCGATATAATAGGAAGCGTTAATGGAACAAAGCAAAAAGAAAAACATCGAACGCGGGCTTCTAGTGGCCCTCATCCTATTTGCCGCATTACTTGGTACGGTAGCCATTTTCGCACGTGGGTTAGATGCAAATCACCAATATGCCAAATATCCGGATTTCCTCGGGCTTATCCCCTTTGCCGTTCCTTTCCCTATCTTCTTATTGCTTGAGCGTTTCTTTAATAAAGATGGCGATTATGATTTCCCCTGCGTGAGAGGAAATTATCCTAAGGCCCTAAGCCTCGCTTTCTTTGTCGAGGCGATTGCCTTAATCGGTGGGACCATATTGCTTATTTCCTTCCAAGAAGGAGGATGGTCCGTCTTAAGTTGCGGCATCTTATCCCATGTTGGGTTGCTTTTCTTCCTCGCCTATATGTTGATCCTAAATATCAAAGATAAGGAAAACCGTAACCGCGAAGATATATTCACCTTGATATTCGCTTTCGCTTTGGCCTTAAGCGGCTTCATCGTTGGCACTAGCTGCGCCTTTGCCTTAAATATCGGCTGGGGGCTATTCTATGTTTCATCCCCCTTATCGATGCTGACCCTTATTTTGAAGAAAGGTTTTTAAACCGTTCCAAAAGATAAAGCAAGGTCAAACGGATATTGATCGGAACGATCCGGTCTTTTTCTTTTAATAAGGATGGGATTGAAGATAAGGGGTAATAACGGCAGGAAATATCTTCGAAATCTTCGAGCTTGGTTTCCGTTTGCCCCACCACTTCGCATAAAGCAACCGAGACTTCTTCATCGGATAAGCCTGAGCTAGTCGGAGATGCCGGGGCGATGATTTCGACTTTCCCGATTTTCGCCCCCGCTTCTTCCTCGGCTTCGCGCCTTGCGGCTTCTAGTTCATCCTCCTCGCCATCGATAAGCCCGGCGGCAAAAGAAGTCGTATAACCCCCTAAAGCCGGCCTGAATTGACTGGTTAAGGCAACTTCGATCTCGCCATCTTTTTGCCGATATAAGCAAAGCAAGATCCCATCTGGCTTATGATAACTATGCGTTTTTGCCCGCAATTCCCCTTTGCTTTTCCTTGAGGCGAGGAAATAAGAATAAGGTCTTTTCCCTCTTTCATCCTCGACTTCATAGACAAGGGTAAAGAAATTTAAAAAGGGGTGATTCGTTTCTTGAATGACGTCAACAAGTTTCCAGTTCATGGAAAGTATTTTATTCCTTTTGCGCTTGCCTGTCTCTTATATTAACATTTGCTCATGTCACTTTACCTTACTCGCCATGGCCAAACCGATTGGAATAAAAACCAGCTCATCCAAGGACGCATTGATGTGCCCTTAAATGAAGTTGGCCTCGCCGAAGCCAAAGCGCTCGCCCTCACCTTAAAGGACGTTCGTTTGGATAAGATTATCTCTTCCCCATTGCAGAGGGCTTTAAATACGGCCAAAGCCGTCAATGAATATCATCATCTGGAAATCGAAATCGACAACCGTCTATTAGAACAATTCTATGGCGACCTAGAAGGCACCCCTAGAAGCGGTCCTATCTATCTTCACAAGCGGCAATCCATCGCTGCAAGATATCCTAACGGGGAAGGCTATTTCGATGTCGTCCACCGCATCTACTCCTTACTGGATGAAATCAAAGCCAAATATCGCGATAAAAACGTCCTTCTTGTCGCCCATGGAGGGATATCGCGCGTCATCAGGTCTTATTTCCAAGGATTTGAAAACGAGGATTTCGCCACTTTCGGCATCCCTAACTGCGGTCTTTTGAAATTTGAATTCGTCGACCGTGATTTCCCCACCATCGTCCCTCAGGCTAAAACCGAATGAATGTAATCTAACTGGGCTATTAGCCTAGCTTTGCCTGAAGCTGAAGAAACAAATTGGCGATATTTTCCAAATTCGTTTTTGGCAAGGGGAGTGCTTAAGCCCAAGCCTTCTTCTAGTCCTTCCTTAACTTCATAAAAAATGAAAGATATGGGGCGAAGGATAAGACTTGGCTTTTCGATTTGTTTCTCGTGATAAAGATAATATCCGAATAAGCCAAATAAAATATCCGCGTATGGGGCAAGTTTCATCATATCTTGATCCTCAGGATCATAGCCCATTAAGGGATAGCCATTCCCATCGATATCGATAAATTCGCGTTTGCTTGATAAAGAAAACAAGCAGTTTAGATAGCCGCTTAATTCCTCATCGTCAAAAGACCCAAGGTCAGGCAAATTCATTCCCGCAAGCAAAGAGGCATCTTTGGCGTTTTCTTCGCTAGCCAAGGCAAATACGGCAAAAGAAAGAGCGATATCGTGGATAAAGGAAGGATTTAAATTAACGGAAGGATTCTCATTCATGGCTAAATCATATAAAAAAGCCCCGAGATGGTTAAGGGGTAAGACCATCTCAGAGCCCGTTAATTGTTACCGCAAAAGGCTTTTTTTGCAATCAAAAAATAGCGAAAAGTTTCGATAAAATCGGCATTTTTAGAAACTTAGAGGAAACCTAACATTTTTGAAAGAAGCAAAAATATCAAAAAATATCGAATTTATCTAAACGCGATTGGAAACTCTACGTTTATTTAGGGGGAAACTAAGCAATCTTAAAAAAGATAAGTAATTTTTAAAAATCTGGAATAAAATCTTCCAAATTCCCTTCTTTGTCATACTTCACGACCATATGAAAGGGCTTTTTCCGTTCTTGATCGAGTAAAGGAAGGAAGCGTTTGTCCCCTTCCCACATCGGCAATTCATTTAGTTTTTCTTTCTCAATCCAGGCCAGTTCACCTTCGTTACAAGGGATTAGTTCCCCGGAAAAGGAAGTCACTTTAAATAAGAACATCCTTTCCCCGGGGTGGTCTTGGTTAATAAAGTCGATCTTCCCAAAATAAGAATATTCTTCAACATCTAATCCGGTCTCTTCCTGGATTTCCCTTTTGAAGGCATGGATATAGCTTTCCTTACCCTCTAAATGACCGCCGACACCGATCCACTTCCCTTCGTTTTCGTCATTTTTCTTTTTATTACGGAAAATCATCAAATAGCAGCCATCTTTTTCAATATAGGCTAGTGTCGTCTTAACGGTGATGGCTTGGCATTTTTCCAGAACTTGCCTGCGATAATTCAGGGCCTCTTCGACTTTATCCGCGCAGGAGAGGATATCGCCTTCAAGCTCTTTTCCCCAAAACCGCAGGACTTTATACCCTTGTTCGGCAAGAGTTTGGTTCACGAGTTTATCCCTAGCGATATTTCGTTTGATTTTCTCCACCCAAAAAGGGCGGTTGGAATGGAATATGGCGCTAGCTTCATCGAAATTATAGCCATGCCAAAATTCGGAATCGCAGAAAACGGCTACCTTCTCTTTTTGGAAAAGGATATTGGGGTGGCCAAAGGCCCTTTTTGAATTGATTTGATAATGGATCCCTCGCCTCGTCAATTCCTTGCGAAGAGATAATTCTAGCCCCGTGTTCTTGCCTTTAATCGCGGCCATGGTTTTGTGAATGGTTTGCGGATCTCTTTTCATCTTCGGATAGGGTAAAACCGAAAAAGGGCTATTTCAATCATTTCATTTTCGGATTAGTCTTTTCCCATGAGCAAAATCTTGCATGCCAAAGCTAGCGACTTGCCTTCTCTAAATAAATGCTTTCGCCGCGTCCAAGGGGACATGGAAGAGAAAGGACTAGATCTTGAAATCGAGGAATCTCTTTTTGAAAAAGAAATCGAAGAAGGTCACCTTTATGTCGTCAAGGAAGGGATCCGTGTCATCGGGGCGGCTTTGGTAAGTTTTGTTGTCGAAGATGTTTTCTTCCCCCAAAGCAAAAGTCAACGCAAAGTCGTTTCTCTCCTTGATGAATTCGACTATCAAGATGAAGGGATTCTTATTTTAACCCAATTCTTTATTGACCCCGCCTATCAACATCAAGGGGTTGGATCAATGTTATTAGAAGCCTTATCTTCCGCCTTTAAAGGCTATAGCATCCTTTTATATTTAAACAAGGAAAACCACCCCGCGATTTCTTTCTTCCAAAAGCACGGATTCGCCAATTACGGCAATCAGTTTGAGTTTGAAATTGAAGGCAAAGAAAACATCGATTTCTTTGCAAAAAAGCCAAAAAAAGATGGACTTTGCCGAAATATAGGTTGGTAATTAAACAAATTGAGAATGATAAAGTTTGGCGAAGAAGCCATCTTTTTCCATTAACGATTTGAAGTTTCCGGCTTCGATGATTTTGCCCTTATCCATGACCAAAATCTTATCCGCCCCGACGATGGTGGAAAGACGGTGAGCAACGACGACCGAAGTCTTTCCTTTTAGCAAAGTATCAAAGCCACCTGACAAAGCGATTTCGGTGCGGAGGTCAATATTAGAGGTCGCTTCATCAAGGAGCACAAATTCAGGCTTGCAAACCAAAATCCGGGCCAAACAAATTAGTTGTCGCTCACCGCTAGAAAGACTTAATGAAGAGACCTGGGTATCTAATCCTTTGGGCAAGCGCTTAATCAAATTGTCCGCTTTCGCCTTAACACAGGCTTCTAAGATTTCTTCTTCGGTCGCATCTTCTTTTCCGAAGGCGATATTTTCCCCAATCGTGCCATCAAAAAGGACACTTTGTTGTAAGACCATCCCGATATGTTCACGTAAAGAGGTTTTCCGATATTGAGGAATCGCTTTCTCATTCACTTCAATCGCCCCGCTTTGAGGATCATAAAAACGCATCAAGAGATTGATTATGGTCGTCTTGCCGCAACCCGTTGTCCCAACCAAGGCCACGCGTTCGCCTTTCTCGATTCTAAAATGGATCCCATTTAAAACGACGCGGCCAGGATCATAGCCAAAGACAATGTTTTTCCCTTCAACGGAATCGATTCCCCTTGGTAATTCTAATTCGCCGCCGATGTCATCGCTTTCTTCCGTCATCACCTTTTGATAACGGTCAAAAGAGGCAAAGGCGAATAAGATATCTCCCGAAGCATCGGCGATTTCATTAAAAGGCGCCATATATTGATAGCAATAAGTTAAGAAAGAAGATAAAAAACCAACCGTGAATGCCTTGCCTAAAAAAGCAGGTTGATGATAAAGGAGCAAGCATCCGGCGATGACCACCGCTCCATAAATCATATTATTCACTAAACGCGAGGAAGGATTAATCCAAGCCGCGGCAAAGGTGGCTTTAAACTGGGCTTTCCTGACTTCTACCCCTTTTTCTTTAAACCGTTCCAGGCGGCTTTTACTTAAACCATAGGATTGGATGGTCTCGATATTGGCTAAGCTTTCCATCCCATAAGCGGATAGTTCTGCCAAAGCAGCATTTTGCTTTCTAAAGGAAGAGGAATTGGCTTTCGAAATAAAGTTAGAAACGATGATGGAAAGAGGGGTCAAAACAATCACAATCAAAGCAAGCAGCCAATTTAGATATAGCATCAAGCCAACGGTGATGGCGATTTGCATGACGCCCTCAAAGAAAGCGGCAGCCCCGGAGACAAAACCAGTGCGAATATTATCGATATCATTGGTGAATAATAGCAGCATGTCCCCTTCTTTTTTCTGGTCAAAAGTCGAAACAGGGGCATGGACCAATTTATGATAAAGCTCTTTTCTCATTGAGGAGATGATGGCTTCTCCAGTGATTGAGACTAAATAATCGAAGAAGAATCTCGCAAATGAACCGATGCCAATTAAAACCCCAATTAAGACGAGGTAATTGGTTAAATTCATATTGCCGGCGCGGATTTGATCAAGGCTAATCCCAACAATATAAGGGATGGCTAATTTTGCCCCTACCGCAGCAAGGGCGCAGACCAAAGCTAGGACCACCAGGTAGCGGCGCGACCGAAGATATCCAAAAACCGAAATAATGCGTTTCATTGTTGCTTCACCTGGGCCGCGTAGGTCTCAATATAGACAGGACATGTCTTCAATAAATCGTCATGTTTTCCTTCACCGACGATTTTGCCATTATCAAAAACATAAATACGGTCACACCCCATCACCGAAGTGACACGTTGCGAAACCAAAACGATAGTCGATTCTTTTTTGGCGAAGATTTCTTTTCTTATCTTGGCCTCGGTGACATAGTCAAGGGCGCTGGTCGCGTCATCAAGGACAAGCAATTCGTCATAATGAAGCAAGGCCCTGGCGATAAGAAGGCGTTGCCTTTGCCCACCGGAAAGATTTGACCCCATCTCGGCGAGCATATGCTCCATCTTATCTTCATAAGCGAAAACGAAATCATAAGCTTCGGCCTTCTTTAAGGCGGAGATGATTTCCTCTTCGCTAAAGCCTTTGCCTAAATCAAGATTGTCTTTGATGGTGCCACTAAATAAACCGCCCTTTTGGGAGACCATCGCAATATGGGTACGGATGTTCTCCAATTTGCTGTTTTTGATGTCATGTCCTTTATAAATGACTTCGCCAGAATCCACGTCGTTATATCTTCCAAGTAAAGAAAGGAAGACCGATTTCCCTGAACCCGTGCCACCGATGATGCCAATATGTTCTCCTTTGGCAATGGAGACATTCACTTTCGAAAGGACCGCTTCTCCGCCGAAAGAGAGGCTCACATCTTTAAAGTCATATAACTTCTCGCCTATGGAGAGCTTTTTCTCTTCCTCAAGATCTCCATCATCGATTAAGACAGGGATTTGGAAGAAGGCATCGATTCTTTTCTTCGACGCTAGTCCTTTTGATAGATTCGAAGCGAGACGGCTAAATTGAAGTAAAGCCGTTAATGATTGGGTAAGAAGCGAGACCAAAGCCACGATCGAACCAACTGAAAGTTGGCTATACGAGAAGCCAAAAGAACCAAGAATCAAAACGCCAATCAAAGCGAGATTCAAGAAGGCAAAAGTTAAGGGGTTGATAAAGGAGCTGATACGCCAGATGATACGGGCTTCTTTGGCATAAGAATCGGCACGTGCAGCGAATTTCGCTTCTTCTCTTTCTTCTTTTGAAAACCCGTGAATCACACGCACGCCTCGAATTAAATCGTTGCCACTGGTGGCAATCGAATCTAATTCGCCCTGGAGGTTTTGATAATGGGAGGGAACCTTCTTCATGAAGATGAATAGAACTAACGCGCAGCAAATTAAACCTATCGCCAAAACGATCCCGGCATAGACGTTAATGATAAAGCCGGCCACTAAAGAACCAACGACAAGGAAAGGGGCACGGACAAGCAAACGCATAAACATCTGTATGCCATTTTGCACGGCATAGGTGTCACTCCCTAACAAATTCAAGGCTTTGGCCTGCCCAAAATCATCGATTTGTTTAGGGCTTAGGCGGTTAAGGTGGGCAAATATGGCTAGCTTAAGGTCATATCCATAATTAGAAGAAGTCCGTGCCGCCATATATTGGGTAATCATGGTGAAAGAAAAACCAATCACGGCAACCCCCAATATCCAAGCGGCCATCATTAAGGCATAGCCGATATCTCGATAATTAGAGCCCCCTTCGGTGAAGACCGAATCGATGATGTTCCGCACCAAAAAGGTGACGCCTAATTCGCATAGACATTCGACCAATTTGAAGGCAGGGGCCAAAACGACCCCAAGGCGATATTTTTTTAAAGGGGTGAAGGCGGTCATTCTTCGCCTTCTTCCTCATCTTCTTCGTTTTGGAAAGTAATAATCATAACGGGGTCGAGATTGCATTCTTTGACGAAAACCCAAGTCCCATCTATCGGAGTGAAAATCCTTGTAAAAGTCTCTCCGTCATGCCCTTGGAAGGCCGAAATCCCCGTAAATCTCCAATGAGTTTTGCCATTTAATACCCCGCAAGTTAAGGACCCGATATCGACAAAAAGCATCGGGGCGCTGAATTCAAGTTCCATATCTAATTCATGGCTGGAAGGGTCGAATTCGGAATGGACGAGGCGAATCGGGTGAAGGGCATCGCTAGCGTCGATTAAGGTATCGTAGAAGGTGAATTGGTCGAGGACATAATCGCCCTTCTTGTAATTCTTTTCCTTAGCAATGACGGAAATGCGGCGGAAGATCTCTTCCGATATCTCTTTGTTTCTTTCCGACAAAGAATCGCTTTCTTTGCTGAGGGCAAAAGAAGCCATCAATAAGAAACGAAGGGCGCGGTCTAAATTAATCTCCGCCCCCACACCATCTTGGAAGCAGACGGCGATGCGGTAGCAATAATTGATAAAGACGTTGATACTTTCTTGCCCCGAAAGGAAGCCTTCATAGACATCGATGAAATTGGTTAGAAGCAAATTGAGTCCGAATTCTGGATCTTTGGGACAGGCGACACCAAATAGGTAGCACTGGGCAAAGAAGAACGCCCCTTCCATCGAACCTAACGCCGAGGCTTTGGCATAGCATTCATAAGCCTGGGCGTCGGTTTCTTGGCTAGGAGGCATGCTAAAATATAAAGTGCCTAAATTCACCAAAGCCTCAGGATTGCATTTTAAGGCAGGTGAAGAAAGGATTTTGATGGCTTTGGAGGTGTTCTTCCTTCCAAAATGGCCGCCATCTTGATAATAAGAAGCCAAGGCAATCATGGCTTTCTCATCGCCATTATCGGCTAAGGTTTGCAGATAAGTGACGGCGAGCTTTTCGTTTTTTTGGTTATGGGTGATTTTGCCTCCGAAATAACGATCAAGGTAAACCTGGGCGGCTTCGGGATGGGTGGCGATATAATCCGGTCCAAAATAAGCGAGGTTCATTTCTTTTAAGAAAACCTTATCTTCAACTGGTAGTCCGCTTGCATCGCCAATGACCGCCGGCATGCCGCATTCTGGGCAAAGGGCTTGGCTATGTCCTGCCGAATTATCCCAATCGTTGACTTCGCGAGCCGAGAAATGGGAACGGCAGAAAAAACATCCGCAGACAGAGGAAGAAAGAATTTCGATTTCATTGTCTAAACAATGGGAATGGGCTTTTTCTAATTCTTCGGGTTGGTAACTCATGGTTGCTATCTTATCATATAAGATATCCGTTTTGTTAATCTAACGCTTATAAAAGGTCTTTTCGCCTGCTCTAAAAATAAAAAGGTTGGCTATATATTTATAGCCGGCAAAGCAAATTCTCTTTTTCTTTGGAGGCGAGGGTAAGATAATAAACCCATGAAAATCCTTCTTGACGCTCTGGGCGGGGATAAGGCTCCCGCTTCCACCATTGCCGGTGCGATTGAAGCCTTAAATACACGTAAAGATTTAGAAATCGTTTTAGCTGGTCCTGAAGCCATTCTTCGCCCGATGCTAGAAAAAGGGAAAGCCCCGATGGATAGGGTATCTTTTCTTGAAGCTAAGCAAGCTGTCTTAAATACCGATCATCCTTCTGTCTTCCTTAAGGAAAAACCCGATTCTTCTTTGGCTGTCGCCTTTGAAACGTTACGGAAAGACGATTCTTTTGCCGCGATGGTTTCAGCTGGACCAACCGGCGCATTATTAACCGGCACCGTCCTCCGCATCGGACGAATCCAAGGGGTCCTTCGCCCCGGTCTATTAGCCGTTGTCCCTACCCGCACCGGCAAGGTTTGTCATCTGGTTGACGTGGGGGCGAATATGGACTGCAAACCCGAATATTTATATCAATTTGCCGTCATGGCCGATGCTTATCTTCGTTTAAGCGGGCTTGCTTCTCCCCGCATCGCCACTTTGTCTGTCGGCATGGAAGAAGGAAAGGGGAACGAATTATCCAAAGCCGCCTATGAACTAATCAAAGCCAACCCCAAACTCAATTTCGTCGGCAACATCGAAGGCGATCACGTCCTCCGTGGCGAAGCCGACATCGTCATCTGCGATGGCTTTTCCGGGAACGTGTTCTTAAAATCGCTTGAAGAAGGGGCTTATTTCATCGCCGATTTATTTCAAGCGGCGATTAAGAAAAATATCATCACCAAATTCGGCGCTTTATTCCAACTCCGTCATCTAAAGAAAGTCAAAGAACCTTTCAATTATGCATCGAAAGCATCTTCGCCTCTGCTTGGCGCCAAAAAGATTGTTTTGAAGTGTCATGGCAAAGCCGACGGTGAGACCCTTGCCGCCGCCATCTTGAAAGGGTGCGAATTAAAAGAAAAAGGGCTTCTCGAACAAATCGGAGAAACCCTCAAAGGGCAAGAACAAGACTAATATAGAGGCGTATCGACCGCTTTACGGGTCAATTGCCAAATCATTAACGCGCCGGGGAATATGGGGGCGGCTTTGCTTAAACCCATAATCGATAAAACCCAAGGGGAAAATTCTTGTCCTAACGCAAGAACGGCGATGCTAAAGGGAACCTGCAATAGGAAAAACAGGTTGCCGATAAACATAAACCAACGCCAACGGACGGCTTTTCGTCCTTGCTCTTCAACTAGCATTGCCAAAGCAAAGAAGATAACGGCAAGGAAAGAAAATACCAAAGAGAAACCTTCCATTAATAAGATGGTCGATTCCTCTTTATTCGTCCAAGAGCCGCCGACAATATCAGGCAGCATAAAAGAGTTTGGGATAAACATCGATAAAGAGGCGACAAGGCAGCAAAAATTCAAATTCCTTCTTAATCGCGTCGGATCGTAATGATGTTTTACCATCGAGACGACGAATAATATCAATAGAAGCGAAAGGGAGAGCTCAACGAAAGAAGAGCCAGCCTCTAGTTCCAAAATCGGGCGGGTCACATAAGACATAATCAGAGTAAAAGTAGCAACCGCGATATGGGTAAAATCAAACAAAGTAAAACCGAGCAAGGCGATTGAAGCCTCTTTGGAGGTGGATGACTTAGGACTTTCAGGTAAATTTTCCATGGCAAGATTGTAGCCCATGACGAAAAAAGGATAAATCTTTTTTTCGGACAACCTGGAATTGCTTGAAAATCTTAATTCGCCAATTACTATATGAACTCGAAAGGAGTTAATTATGTATTCAGAATATCTCAAGTCACGTCACGGCATTTGTGCCGAACTTGTCAAACGCCTATCCGCCCGTTTCCCTTATGTTTCCATTTTGGGAAAGCATGTCACCGGAAAAAGCATCCGTGTGACCACCCGTAACACCTCGATTGGCGATACCATGGAAAAACAATGCGGCTTCGTTGCCAAAATCTATAATGGCAAAACTTACGCCGAATATTCCTTCTCCGATATCACCCCCGAAACCATCGATAAACTCGAAAAAGACATCATCGAAGGTATCGATCTTCCGGAAGAGACTATCGCTAACCATGTCCATCTAGCCCCACTTCCCGATGAACCGTTAGTCAAATCTTTCTCCCGCCCCATCGAAGGGAAAGCCTACTCGGTAGAGGAAATCATTCCCAAACTTGAGGAAATCAAAGGAATCCTTCATTCCAGCGATCCCCATATTGTCATGGCCTTTGCGATGCTAGGGTATTACGAAACTTCGGCGATGTTTATTTCGCCTAACCGTGACCTCGACCAAAACTACACCTGGATTTCGGTCAATTTGGCCGCCGTTGCCGCCAATGAAAAGGGAATCAAAGAAAATTACGATTTCGCCGCCGGCAATTCCTTCGAAGAAGTCTTCAAAGGCGCTAAAGAGATCGCTCCTAGCGTCGCCAAAACCGCCGTTGAACTTCTTGATGCCGAAATGGTCGAACCCGGTGTCTATGATATTGTCACCGATCCTTCTATCACCGGTTTAATCGCCCACGAAGCCTTTGGACACGGGGTGGAAATGGACATGTTCGTCAAGAACCGCGCCAAATCCGTCCAATACCTTAACAAAGAGGTGGCTTCTTCCCTGGTCGAAATGCATGATGGGGCAGCCGCCACATATTCTTGCGCTTCTTATTTCTTCGATGATGACGGTGTCCTCGCTCAGGATACCCTAATCATTAAAGAAGGGATTCTCCAAACCGGCATTTCCGATGCTGTATCGGCCATGCAACTTGGCACTAAGCCTACTGGCAATGGACGTCGCGAATCTTATAAGAGGAAAGCCTATACCCGTATGACAAACACATTCTTCGGGCCTGGCAAATCTACCCGTGAAGAGATCATTTCCTCCGTAAAACACGGCTATTTGCTATGCCAAACCTATAATGGTATGGAAGATCCGAAGAACTGGAATATCCAATGTGTCTGTGCTTATGGCCGGGAAATCAAAGACGGTAAATTCACCGGCAAAATCATTTCCCCTGTCGTCATGTCAGGTTATGTTCCTGACCTCCTTAAATCCATCTCCATGGTCTCCAACGATTTCGTCATCGAAGGTAGTGGACACTGCGGAAAAGGATATAAGGAATGGGTCACCGTCTCCGATGGCGGACCGATGTTGAAAGCGAGGTGCAAATTAGGATAATGGAAGCTTTATTTAACGCCTTAAAGAAAGCCACTTCAGTCGCGGCTTGGAAAATCAATTTCAGCGAAACGATTTCGACCGAACTTTTCTATGTCCAAAAGAAAGTCGAAACGAACCGCGCAACCGACATTAACGATATCTCCGTCACCATCTATATTGATAAAGATGGGAAACGTGGTTCCGCCACCTTCACCGTCTATCCTTATATGGAGGAAGAGGAAATCTCCTCTTTAATCGAAGAGAACATCTTTGCCGCCTCTTTCACCTTCAACACTTTCTTCGACCTTCCTTCGCCTGAAGCTTTTGAAAACAAGAAAGCCGAAGGTAACCTCACCGAGATTCCCTTCCGTGAACTTATCGGCAAAATCGGTGCCGCCATCATGAAAGCCAACCATTTTGAAAACGGTTCTCTCTCGGCCACCGAAATCTTCTTAACCAAGACCAATACCCGTATCGTCAATAGCAACGGGGTCGATGTCTCCACCACTTCCTATGGATGCAAAATCGAGACCATCCCCAACTGGGTCAAGGGCGAAGAAGAAGTCGAACTCTATAAGAGCATCGAATTCTCTTCCTTTGACGCGGATGCTTTAACCAAAGAAGTCGAAGAAGCTCTCCTCCTTGCCAAAGCCAGAAGCGAAGCCATTAAACTCCCCCATCTTGATTCGATTCCCGTCATCTTGGAAAACGAAGAAGCTTTTAGGTTCTTTGGCTCCTATGCGATGGAATTATCTTATCTCACCAAATATTCCCATCAAAACCATTATGAAGTCGGAGACAAAATCCAAGATAACCGCATAGGCGATATCATGGATATGGAACTTCGTCCTAGCGTCGAAGGGGCGATTTCCTCTTGTTTCGTTGACCGTGATGGGGTTGTCCTTAAACCGGTTAAAATCGTCGATGGTGGCATTGCCAAAGCGATGTTTGGACCATTCCGTGAAGGGTATTATCTAGGTGTGAAAAAGCCTACTGGCGAAGTCCCTATCCTTTGCGTCAAAGAGGGGGAGACCTCCATTAAGGAAATCGAAAAGAAACCTTATATCCGTTGCGTCCGTTTCTCCGATGCCCAATTCGATAAAGATTCGGGCTTCTTTGGCGGCGAGGTGCGTCTAGGTTTCTATTTCGATGGCGAAAAGGAGATTCCCGTCACCGGATTTACGATCCAAGGCAATCTCAACAAAGCCAAAAACGAATTCATCGCTTCGAAGGAAAGAGTCGTCTTATCCCGTTATAGCGGCCCTAAATACGTCTGCATCCCCAACGTGAATCTCGTTTAATCAGACAAAATAAGCAAGAAAAAAGGTTCCCTTCGCAACATGAGGGGAACCTATTTTTCATTTTGGCGGAGGCGAAGGGATTCGGACCCTTGCTGGCCTTGCGACCACTAACGGTTTAGCAAACCGTCCCCTTCACCACTTGGGTACGCCTCCAACCGCCCGAATAATATACACCAACTCGGGCGTTTCGTCATCTAAAACTAATAAGCGCGGGCAAAATAGGCGATAAGCTTGGCTTCCTTCCCGCAAACCGGGCAAAGCGTCCCTTCGGGAACTTCTTCCTTATAAATGCAACGCGCCGTTCCGCCTTTGGTGATCTCTTTGATTTTATCTTCACATTCAGGATCGCCGCAAAATGCCATTTTGACATAGCCGCCTTGATTGAGCTTCTCTTTGAGCTCTTCAAGGTCATGGGCTTCATAGATATGGCTATCAAGGAAATCTTTGGCTTTTTGATACATCTCTTTGTGGACGACTTGGAGAAGGTTAGGAATGGCTTCTTCGATTTCTTCGATGGAGGCCACCACTTTCTCACCGTTGACGCGTTTGGTCATCACGACTTTATTTTCCGCTAAATCACGGGGGCCAAGTTCAAGGCGAACAGGTACGCCTTTCATTTCCCATTGAGCGAACTTCCACCCAGGTGTGCGGTCAGTCGAATCAACAAGGACACGAATACCCTTTTCTTTGAGTTTTGCGGCGATTTCGTTGCATTTTGGCAAGATTCCTTCGGCGTCTTGACGAATCGGGACAATGACGACTTGAATCGGGGCGACAGCCGGAGGTAAGACTAATCCGTTATCATCGCCATGGACCATGATGATGGCCCCAAGAAGACGAGTGGAGACGCCCCAAGAAGTTTGGTAAGGGGCTTCAAGGGTATTGGAACGTCCTAAGAAACGGATACCGAAAGCCTCGGCGAAACCTTGCCCTAAATCGTGGCTGGTGCCAGATTGCAAAGCCTGTCCATCGGGCATAAGGGCTTCGATGGTATAGGTGGCATTGGCTCCGGCGAATTTTTCGTGCTCGGTCTTCTTGCCTTTAATAAATGGGACAGCTAACAAATCTTTGCCGCAGTCATCATAGACCTGTAGCATCGAAAGTACGTTTTCGCGGGCTTGCTCGGCGGTTTCGAATAAGCAGTGTCCTTCTTGCCAAAGGAATTCGGCGCCGCGGAGGAAAGGACGAGTCGTCTTTTCCCATCTAACGACGGAACACCACTGATTCAAAAGCATCGGGAGGTCACGGTATGAAGTGACGTTGCGCTTAAATAAATCAGAGAAAAGGACTTCGGAAGTCGGACGGATGATTAAAGGATCGCTAAGGCGTTCTCCGCCACCCATCGTGGCGACAAGAGCCTCCGGGGCAAAACCTTCGATATGTTCCTTTTCCTTATTGAATAAAGAAGAAGGGATGACTAATGGAAGATAGACGTTTTGGGCGCCGTGTTCTTTAAATCTTTTATTGAGATAGTTTTGGATTTCTTCCCAAATGGCATAGCCATAAGGGAGATAATTGATAAAACCTTTAACCGAACCATAATCCATCAATTCGGCTTTGCGGCATACATCGGTATACCATTTCGCGAAATCGACTTCGCGCGAAGTGATTGCTTCGTTTTTGTTTACATTTGAAGCCATGGGTGTTCCTCCAAGGTGACAAGTATAATCGTTTATCGATTAATATCCCTAATTCTTTTTATCGATTTTGGTGAGGGGGGCGAAATCATCACATCAAAGGGAGCGAAGGATTCGCTGCTGATGAAACGGACCCCGGAAGAAATAATCAAATCGATCGAAGCCCAACCCTCAATATCGGTGGCGATGATGGTTTTATGGTATTTGAGCAGTTTTTCAACGAGGGCATGTAGCTGCGAACGGATACGGGTGTCTTGTTCGGAGGCGCTTCCCGCGAAGCCAAACCCGACAACGAAATAATCAAACGCGGTATAGGTACGAGGAGGTAGTTTTAATTCCCCTGAACGCATCAAAAGACCGACTTCGTATCCTTTTCCTTTGATTAATCGCATTAGCTCGATGATGCTATCTGCATCAACGCCATTTAAAGAAGAAAGGACATCCACTTCATCGAAAAGGAAGACCATGTGAGCGGATTTAGCCCTTGCGAGTTTACCGAAAGTAACCAAAAGGTGAGATCTTTCATCCATGCGGACAGGGAAGAATAGATTGCATTTATCGTCTTGGTTTTCGTTTAAGAAGATATGAAGAGTATCTTTGGCGATGGTCGCGAAAAGGGCTTTGTCATCTTCGGTTCGATGGGCGTAATCTTTTAATTCATCCATCGAATCGAAATAGGCATCGTAGGGGCTGGATTTGGCAAAATAACCGGTGACCTTTTCTTTATCGACGGAATAAATCGGACGGAAATAATAATGGATGCGTTTTTCTTCGATGATGCGCTCAACCTCGGTGCGATAAGCAGACTCGGCAAGGGTATTTTTGACGCGTCTTCCCTTCTCATAGAACAAAACCGATGAATTATCTTCAAACGCCAAAGAAGCGGTCGCCTTAGCGGCGTCGATAATCGCGGAAGAATCGCCTTGAAGGACGCCATGTTCCACCACCCCGACTCGAACATCTAAGACGGAGGACTTCCCATTAAGGATCAAATAACGGTTGATGGAATTAAGACACGCCCTCACTAAATAAAGGATTTTGGCTTTTTCCGATGTTCTTAAATCAGCAAAGAGCAAATCGTTGCCGGAACATTGGAGAAGATATCTCCTCCCCGAAACGAAAGGGAAAAGGGCGTTCTTCATTTGATTAAACAACAAGGGGTCAATATCTTTTTCTTTATCTTGCACTTTCTTATACAAGAAACGGAAACAAGCGGAGGAACCTTTCTTCCGGTTATTCCCGGAGATGGCCGCATCGAATTCTTTCACCGTCGAAAGACCATAATGGTTTTCGTTGCCTTTATTCGAGGCAACCAAATATTTCATCAAATAAGATTGGATGTGGATGATGCCTCTTTCACGGTCGACGCTGGTGACTTGAAGCAAAGAGAAATAACGTTTTTTGGTTTGCGAGTCGCTGATATCGGTTTCTAGATAATCAGGGCAATCGGTGCCAGGTTCAGCGAGGGCATTGATCCAGTTGATGACTTTCCTTTGCTGCGAAATGGGGAAATGCTGATAAAACTGACCAAGAGAACATTCTGAAACATGGCTTAAAGTCATGACATTGAAGAATTTTACGTGATCGTTAGGAACGTCGACGATAAAGATGCGGACCGAATTCGACTGTTCTTCTAAAGCCGCACGATATTTCTGGTCTTTTTTGCTGACGACAACGAAAGAAATTACCAAAACGATGGCCAAAACAACCAAAATGACAATGGCAAGGTAATACCACCCGTTCTTTAAAATGTCGTCGATAAAAGTGATAATCACAGCTAAAAGTTTACCACATAGTGGTAGAAATCAGTAGGTTCTATTTGTCTATTTTCCAATTCTTTGCTAATATATCGCTCGTTTGGAGAAGTACCCAAGTGGTCGAAGGGGGCGGTTTCGAAAACCGTTAGTAGTCGCAAGGCTAGCCAGGGTTCGAATCCCTGCTTCTCCGCCAAATGATGATTACGTCCTTGATGCTCTCGCGTCAGGGACGTTTTTTCTTCAATCGGAAAACCGAATTATTGCTTCAAGTTTTTCATTTTTCTTAATTGGACTGGGATAGCCAAGAAAAAAGAGGCGACAAGCCCCCTCTATCTTTGCTTGAGAAAATTTATTTTATGGGTGGCAGGAAGAAGTTCCCGTAAACTTGATGTAATTCAGTGACGATAACAAAGGCCTTGGGGTCGGCGTTTTGCACGACTTTAACGGCATGCTTTACTTCGTAACGGGAGACGATGACATTGAAAATAAACTTTTCGGCCCCGGTAAAAGCCCCTTCGCCTTTAATCAAAGTGGCGCCATGAGGAAGATTGGCGATGATGATTTTCCCAAGGTCAGGATTAGAAGAAACCACTTCTAGTTTCATCTTCTTATTACGTAAGTTGATAACGTTGATGACAAGCATCGTCATGATCATATAGACGACGGAGAATAAAGAAGCGGTAAAGGCGTGGGCCCCTTCCACCGTCCCCCAGCCAGCTTCAGTGATGGCAAGAAGGGTATAGGTGGTGACGGTTATGATATTGATATAGACGGAATAGCGTCCGACAAGGGTCGATTTCTTTAATGAAATATAGTAGGCGATAACGTCAATTCCCCCCGCCGAGGCGTTGGCTTTATAGGCAATCGCGCTGGAAACGCCAGTGCAGACGCCGGCAAATAAAGCACGGGTAATTAAACCCCCATTTTGATTGCAAAACTCAGCGATTTTGAACAAAAACGCCTCATCTGCATAGCCTAGAATATAGTTAAATACGGAAGCCATACCGACATTAATCGCGGTCAAAATGGCGAAGCGCTTCCCTATCCCTTTCCACGCTAAGATAAAGATTGGGATATTTAATCCAAAATATAAAATCGAATAAGTAAGGTCATATAGGTGATTACCGGTGACGGCTTTATTTCCGATAAGGTCAATTAACAGGATAATGGTCTGGGCGATACCGGAGACGCCACCGCTAATCAAACGATGGCCATCCGCCATTTGCTCCAAATTGCCCGGGGCGATAAATGCCTTAAAGCCAAAGGCAAATAAGAAAGCGGAGAAGATGACGACAATCGCACCTATGCCATGATGGACCGTTCCTTTCAATAAGGGGTGATCATAAAGAAGGTTTTCGATTTTGGTCGAAAGGCTTTTTCTTTTTAACATAGCCCAAATTATAGGCGTTGCCCTAAAGAAGGGAAGAGAGAAAGCGATTTCTTCCCTAGGGGAAGGCGAAAAATGAGATTTTCTTTCTTACCTTAGGTAAGTGTTTGTTGATTACCAAAGTTGACGATGATATGATTTTACCGCTGTTTAAGCAGGCCCTTTTGGAGGCATCAGTATGAACGTCATTAAATCTATGGGAGCCAGATTCAACAAACTCTGGCGTTGGATTAAAGAAACCGCCTGGGTTCAGCCCTTACTTATCGTCGGTGCTATCTTCGCGATTATCTTCTCCATCCCAAAATTCTCTTCCTGGTTTGAAGCCATGGGCGTTGGTTCAACCAATTCCTATTACGCCGGGCATAAGAAATCCCTCGAAGGTGAAGTCAAACTCGAAGGCGTCTATGACGAACTTCAGATGAGCGAAGGCGACAAGATCACCAAAGCCATCTATGATTTCTCTTTCTCCCCCGAGCAGGGACAAACCAAATATTCCGAATCCGAATATTATGCCAAACTCCAAGAAAGCAAAATCCTCTCCACTTATGGCGAGAAGTTCTTCTTAGTCTTCGTTGAAAGCACCTGCGCTGCCTGCGATGAAGCCCAAAGCGGTTTCGAAGCTCTCGAAGGTGGCTGGAGAAATACCTATGCCATTAACGATGGCTTGGATTTCAAACTTTATTCCATCTTCGCCGATGACACCTCTTATAACGATAGCAAATACATCACCGCGGATGACTCCAAGGCCTTCTACCGTTACCTCGACAACTTCACCGATTTCTGGGAACTTGCCGCTGGGCGCTTAGAAGATAATCCTTATAAGACCAATGGCAACCAATCCGCCGATTACTTCGATGCCATGGAAAAGGTCAACGCCTCTTCTTGGCAGGTCCCGACCATCTTCCTCGTCGACTTCACCGAAGCCGCTTGGGCCGCTGGTAAAGCCGGGGTCTCCGAAGTCATCTTTGGGGTCAACGCCAGTACCAACGTTTCCTCCATTCAGAAAGCCCAATTGCTCCAGCAAATGTGGAACCATCTCCCACAGGTCGAATGGAAAGACGACCATTATGAAAACGTCGCTTCGACCGAAGACAAGACCAACCCCTTCCGCGTCGAATACAGCAAATAACAAAGACGGCCATATGGCCGTTTTTGATAGGAGAAGCTTATGCAAAATATCATCGCCACTATCCCTGGTAAACTTCGCATCGAGACTTATGTTAAAGGCAATCACGTCGATCCTAGCGTAAAGCCGGTTGATTTCTTTTTCGGCCAAGAACGTTTTCCTTTGGCCATCGAAACCCATGATGAAGTCCCCTGCTTCTTTATCCATAAGGATGGGTATTTCGGGGCGATTAAAGTATCTAAAGAGGATGCCGTAAGCGATAAAATCATCAATTGCCTCGGCCAAGCCTTAAAAGACAATGGCTTACACGGTGAAGACTTAGAAGTCATCATGGGGCCTAGTTTAGGCTTCTCTCATACTCCCGTCGAAAGCGAAGAATTGGAAGCCGCCTTACCCAAATACCGGGGCGCATGCAAAATCACCTCGGGAGTCAATTATTTGGATATCCCTTTAATGTGCCTCCTCCAGTTCCGTGCCCTCGGCGTCCATTTGGCCAATATCCATTGCAGCGATTACGATACTTTCGAAAATCCTAGCCTCCTATATTCCAAAACCAGAGGTGAGGAAGAAGAAAACGTGACCTTGGCCACGCTTCTATAATCTTATTTATATATAAGGAAGGATCACTTATCGTAGGCTTCGTTAACGATGGGTGGAACTAACGGGGAAATATCAGCCCCGTTTTTCTTTAATTCATTGATGGTTGAAGAGGAAATAAAGGAGGACCCTTCTTCCGCCATGAAGAAGACCATATCGATATCTTTCGAAAGATAACGGTTAGCCGCGGCGAGTTGGAATTCATATTCGAAATCGGTGACCGCGCGAAGGCCACGGATAATATGTTTGGCTCCCACTTTCCGGCAATATTCAATCGTTAATCCTTCGGTAAAATCGACTTCGACATTAGGGAATCCTTTAGCGACCTCTTTCATAAAGGAAAGCCGTTGCTCGATGGAAAAGGCGCTTTTCTTATTGGGATTGACGGCTAAAAGCAGAATGACTTTATCAAAGAGGGAAACGCTTCTTCTTAAGATGCCGATATGTCCGTTGGTAATGGGATCGAAGCTTCCTGGATAGACGCCAATTTTCATAAGGATTTCCTCGCAATCAAGACTTTTGTCTTGCCATAAGTATATTCTTTTACTTTCGCAAATGCAGTGACATCGACGGAAATCCCGCCTTCATATTCAAATACAATCGCCCCATTTTCTTTTAAAAGGCCGTTATTCAAAAGCAGTAAAAGCGATTCTTGATAAGCCTCTTTTAAGGCATAAGGAGGATCAAGGAAAACGATATCAAAAGCAGGGAGCAATCCTTTTTGGTTTAAATAAGCGAGATAGTCTTGGTTAGAGACGATGCCATTATTTTCTTTTAATGTTTCCAAATTCTTTTTAACTAGCTTCGCCGTCATAACGTTCGCGTCATTAAAATAGCAAGAAGAGGCGCCACGCGATAAACATTCGATTCCCAGTGCCCCACTTCCAGCAAATAAATCCAAAACAGTCGCTCCCGGAATCAAATCCGAAAGGGCTGACATAATGGCTTCCCTGACTCTGTTTTTGGTTGGCTCGGTTCCTTCTTCTGGGGTAAGGAGATTACGGGAACGATATTTGCCGGCGATGACCTTAATCATGCTTGCACCGTACCCTTTCTTTAAACGCTGAGAAGATCGCGTCATCGATTTGATAAAACAGCGAATTCACAGCGACAAAGCATTCTTGATACGCCTTGACCAGAGGATGGGAATCGAGGTTTTTCTTTGCCGTAAATAAGGCTTTTCTGGCTTTGATTTCTTCAGGTGAATTTTCCTTAAAAAACCTGCAAACTTCATAATATTCATCGTTTTTACGGCTTTTTTCGCTAGCTAAAAAGGAGACTTCCTCACTGCTTTCCATTTCTTTTTCAGCCTTAGTTAAAGATTTGATACGGGGGTCGGAATTAATCGCTTTGATGAATTCGCGAATGGCTTGGTCGAGTTTGCTGTCCATGCGAAAATCTTACACCCTCTCGCCCTTCGGTGCTACAATCTCAACATGTTAAAAATCGTCAAAGACAATATGCCCTCCCTTCGGCTCCGTTCCCAGGAAGTTCCGATGCCTTTATCCAAGGAGCACAAAGAACTTATCGACGAGATGCTTAAATACCTTCTTCTCTCCCAAGACGAGAATTACCGTCGCAAGCATCCTAACGTCAGGGAAGGGGTTGGCCTAGCCGCCCCTCAAGTCGGCCATAATTTAAGAATGCTAGTCATCTCTTATCCTAACGGAGACGAGGAAAACGCCATCACCCAATATCAACTCGTCAATCCCAAAATCGTCGTTAACTCGGTTAAGAAATGCTATCTCCGTGGCGGGGAAGGATGTTTATCCGTCGATGATCCCCATCCCGGCATCGTCCACCGCGACTATAAAATCGTGGTTAAAGCCTTCGATGCCGCCAAGATGGAAGACGTCACCATCACCGCAAGAGGATATGATGCGATTGTCCTCCAGCACGAAATCGACCACCTTAACGGCGTCCTCTTCTACGATCATATCGATAAAGTTAATCCCAATACCCCCCTTCCGGGAGAAGTTGAGATCTGATAAAAGCGGTTTCCCCCGCTTTTTCTTTGAAAACTCTTGTTTGAGCCGAGAATTTTGGTATATTGATATCAACAAGCCACTCCATATCAAGGAATTCGCTTTATTAATACGAAGATGAGTACCTATTCTCCTGTCAACATTTACGCTTTAGGCGGTCTTGGCGAAGTCGGCAAGAACACCTATTGTTTTGAAACGCTCAACAATCTCATCATGGTTGATGCCGGTGTGCGTTTCCCCGAAGCCAACCTTCCCGGTGTCAATTATGTCATCCCGGATTATTCCCATTTAAAGACGAACCGCGGAAAAATCAGGGCTTTATTTATCACCCATGGCCATGAAGACCATATCGGTGGCATCCCTTTCTTGCTTAGAATCGCAAATATCCCGGTAATTTATGCACCGAGGTTAGCGGCAGCTTTAATCCGCCATAAATTAGAAGAAGCCAGGTTCTATGAGGCGGTCAAGATCATCGAAATCGACAGCGATTCCATCATTCGTATCGGTGATGAATTCACCGTCTCCTTCTTCCGCGTCACCCACTCCATCCCCGATTCATATGGAGTTTGTATCGATACCCATCATGGACGTATCATCGAAACCGGTGACTTTAAAATCGACCTTACTCCCGTTGGACCAAAATTCGAAATGGATAAGCTTGCCCGCTTAGGAAGCGAAGGCGTTGATTTGCTGATGGCCGATTCGACCAACGCCGAAATCGAAGGTTATACCCCTTCTGAAATCAATGTCCGCGCCGGTGTCGAAGAGATCTTTGAGAAAGCCCCCGGACGAATCATCGTCTCCACTTTCTCCAGCAACATCAACCGTATCCAGCAAGTCGTCGAAATCGCTTTGGCGAATAACCGCAAAATCTGCATCATGGGACGTTCCATGAAAAACGTCATTGGCATTGCCCGTGAATATGGTTATATCAAAATTCCCGATAACGCGATTATCGATGAATCCAATCTTAAAAACTATCGTCCTTTGGAACTTTGCATTATTTGCACCGGTTCGCAAGGTGAATCGATGGCTGCCCTTTCCCGTATCGTGAATGGCGACAACCGCTTTACTTCCATCTATCCTGGCGATACCGTCATTTTCTCCTCTAACCCGATTCCCGGAAACGGGGCATTGGTCGACCGCTTAGTCAATAAACTCGTCAAAATGAGGGCGGACGTGAAGTTAAATTCATTAGCCTTCTCCCTCCACTCCTCTGGTCACCCTTCCCGTCAGGAACTACGTTTGATGCAGCGCCTTGCCCAGCCGAAATATTTCATGCCGGTCCATGGCGAATACCGTATGTTGAAGCTCCATGGTGACATTGCCATTCAACTTGGCATGCCAAAAGAAAATGTCTTTATCTGCGATAATGGCGACATCCTTACTCTCGAAGACCATAAGATTACCCGTGGCATCCACCTCCCTGCCGGTGACGTTTATCTTGATGGAGGAGATTCATTAGGCGGAGTCGCCTCGGTCTTAATGAATGATAGGACCATCCTAAAAAGCGATGGCCTCATCGTCATCGTCACGACCTTAGACAAAAAGAACAACTACATCGTTCCCCCTATCGTCTATACCCGTGGCTTTGCCGCTTCCGAACAAGCTCATGTCGTCAGGCATTGCAAACTCCGTGCCGAAGAAAGCATCCAAAAATGCATCACTTCCGGAGTTGGCTTAAACGAAATGAAAAACGAAATCAGGTCTTCCATTTCCCGTTATACCGATCGGCTCACCGGGCGCAAACCGATGGTCGTTCCCATCATCATGGTCAACTAATATGTTTATCCTCGCTTCAGCCTCGCCTAGGCGTAAAGAATTGCTTCATAAACTCCTTCCCGAATTTTCGATTATCGTCCCGGATATCGATGAACGTATCCTCCACCTTGATCCAAAAGACCTTGCAAGCGAGGAAAGTAAGCACAAAGCCTATGCCATCTATTCCAAATATCCCCGCGATGAAGTTCTTTCTTGCGACACCATCGTTGTCCTAGATGGCGAAGTATTAGGCAAGCCCAAAGATGAAGAAGAAGCAAAAGCAATGCTCCGCCTTGAATCGGGGAAAAAGCAAATCGTTTTAAGCGGATATACCTATATTGGCGAAGGACGTGAAATCACCCGCACCGTCGCCACCGAAGTCTATTTCAACGAACTGTCCGAAGAATTAATCGAAGACTATGTGGCAAAGAAAAAGCCCCTCGACAAAGCGGGAGCTTATGGGATCCAAGATGGCTATCCTTTGATCAAGCGAATCGAAGGAAGCTACGATAACGTCATGGGTTTGCCCACCGAAGATATCGCTGCTCACGTCTTTAGGACTCGCTAGAACCGAATAATACCTTTTCCACTTCCTCTGCATCGCCCTTGATGACTAAGGTAAGACGATCGGACATCTTAATGAAGCCGTCAACCCCGGCTTCTTTTAATTTCTCTTTGTCCAAAGCCTCATAATCGACAAGTTTTAATTCGATGCGGGAACCTTTACGGACATGCGAAATCAGATTCGCTTCACCGCCAAGGGCTTCCATGTAGGCGCTTTTGGAAACGACGCGGGCCGGCTTTTTCTTGGCTTTTTTCTTTTGGCGAAAGATAAGCAAGAAGATAATTACGCCAACCACAATGACGGCGGCGACGCTCCCTGCGATGATGTAGGGGAGAAAAGAAGATAAACTTTCGTTTGGCATATCGTTTATAATACACCTAATCGGAGGCAAATGTATGTCAAACGCCATTGAAATTGAAGCCAAAGTCCTTGTTTCGCAAGATGATTACCGTAAAATCACGAAGGAATTCCGCAGCCATCCCCGCTATACCCAAACAAATTATTACATCGATTCGGAAGACCGCATCCTCACCAAAGAAGGAATTGCCCTCCGTATCCGCGAAAAGCAAGGGACCTATGAATTGACCTTGAAGACCCCTCTTTCCCAAGGGCTACTTGAGAAGAACGTTCCCATCACGATGAACGAATTCGTCGCGTTAAGGGATGATGATGAATTCCCTAAAGGCGATACGGCCAGATTCCTCACCATGCTTGATATCGACGTGAAGAGCCTCCGCATTCTCACCTCCTTATCCACCGAACGAATCGACGTCGAATATGAAGGCGGCCTCCTCTCCATCGATAGGAATACTTATTGCGGCAAAACCGATTACGAAATCGAATTCGAATACAATAGCCTTAACGGGGCCGAAAAAATCCTTTCCGATCTCCTTCAAAGATTTGATATCCCTGTCCACTTCTCCAAAGTCTCCAAGACGCATCGCGCCATGGAAGCGGCTGGAAAATAGCCTCACTTATATCAAAAGATGGACCCACGTGGCCCATCTTTTTTATTTCTCAAAGTCAATGAATCTCTTCGGGAGTATGCTCGCATGTCCCATACATCGGACAATCGTTGGTGCAATTTTCGGCGGCATAACGTCTAGCCCGCGGGATGAAGGTACGGATTTCTTCTTCGTTATAGCCGACTTGGAGACGCCGATCATCAACGATGATGGGTCGTTTCAAAATGGAGGGGTTCTTTAAGATGAAATCGCAAAGTTCGGAGATTGTCATCTCATCAAAATCGATATTGTTTTCCATCACGATTTTCGATCTGGTGGAAATGATGTCATCTGTGCCATTCTCGCTTTTGGAAATCATCTCTTTGATTTCTTCTTTTGTGAAATCGGGCGAAAAAATAGATTTAGCGATATAGGGAATGCCGTTTTCGTCAAACCACTTTTTCACTTTCCGGCAAGATGAACAACTGGGTGAAGTGTATATCCTAATCATGGGCTTATGATACATTTCTTTGTTAAACAAAGATACAAAAATAGTGAAAAATGAAGATATCGTGCTATCATCTCCCGTGAGGACTAAACTATGACCCGCATTTTATCTGGCATCAAGCCAACTGGCAATCTTACCCTAGGCAACTATATCGGCGCTTTAAAACATTTCAAGGACTTCCAAGAACAAGGCGAAGTTTTCATTTTCATCGCCGACCTTCACGCCCTTACCCTCCCCATCGATCCCGAGGTATTAAGACAAAATACACGCGACCTCGCCGCGTTTTATCTAGCTTCCGGATTAGACCCTGAAAAGACCACCATCTTCGTCCAATCCGCCGTTCCTCAGCACGCCGAATTAAATGCCATCTTGCAAAACTATCTTTATATGGGCGAGCTTTCCCGCATGACCCAATTCAAAGAAAAATCAGCCCATATGAAAGATAGCGCAATCGGCTTAGGCTTATTCGCTTATCCCGTCTTAATGGCCTCTGACATCGTTTTATATGACGCCGATATCGTTCCCGTTGGCGAAGACCAAGTCCAACACGTGGAAATCACCCGTGACCTCGTCAACCGCATGAATAAACGTTATGGCGAAAAGACACTTGTCCTTCCCAATTACAAAATCAACAAAGTTGGGGCACGTATCATGTCGCTTTCTGATCCTACCGTCAAAATGTCCAAGTCCGATCCTAAAGGCGACATCTTCTTAAAAGACCCCGTCGAGGTCATCCGCAAGAAAATCATGTCGGCCGTCACCGATTCAGGCTCCGAAATCTATTACGATAAAGAAAATAAACCCGGTGTCTCCAACTTGCTTACGATCTATGCCTCGCTAAAAGAAATTTCCATCGAAGAAGCCGTTGCCCACTTTCAAGGATACCGCTATGGCGACTTCAAGAAAGAAATCGCCCAAACGGTTATCGATGAACTCGAACCATTCCAAAAAAGATACCAAGAAATCCTTGCTAGTGGGAGCTATCTAGAAGTCCTCCGCAAAGGGGCAAAAAAAGCTTCCCAAATCGCAGAAAAAACCTTAAAACGTGTGCAAAACGCCGTTGGTTTGTTAGATACCGATGAATAAACGTCGCCTGATTTCCCTCGATTTAGATGGGACTTTATTGGACCCAGATTATCATATCAGCGAATTGACGATTTCCCTTTTGCGGCGTCTCGAACAAGATGGCGACATTATTTTCCTTAATTCCGGTCGCCCGGTACGAACATTGGAAAAATATCATAACCTCATTGGCTTATCTTCCCCTTACTGCGCTTACGCAGGGAAATTCGTCGGGCGATTAAATTCACCTTGCCTCCCCCACTTCGATCCTTGTTTTCATAAAAAGGATATCCTCCCCGTTTTAAAAGGAATCGAAAATAAAATCCAATTCTTTATGGCGGAGAATCATTTCCACCAAGTCCAAAACAAATCCAACCCTTTCCTGGATAAATATTTCCCGCCTGAGGGCATCGATTCAAAAATGGTGAATTCCCTCGATGAGATTATCGATGACATCAAAATCATGGTCATTGAATCTGACGCGGATATTTTGGATTATTTGGAAAATAGCCTCGCCGATGTTCCAATCCACGTCCACCCCTGGAAAGAAAAGAATTATTATGAATTCGTCGTCGATGGCTTAGATAAAGGGACCGCCGTCTCCTTAGCCGCCTCGACCTATGGCATTGAGCGCAATGATATCTACGCTTTCGGCGATTCGCCAAATGATTTCCCGATGCTAGAGGCCGCCGGCCATCCTTTTGCTATGCTTGGGTGTAAGTCATCAAAGCTTGCCGCTGCTTTCCCCGCAACGAAAAAAGGCAACGCCGAGGATGGGGTTGCCTATCAGTTGTTGTTGGAACTTGGCGATTAATCAACGCCTGCGACTTTCTTCATCGCGGCATAGATCTCTTCAGCCTTTTCATCCATATTCTTGCCATCTTCAGAGACGACTTCGATATAGAATTTGACTTTCGGTTCGGTCCCAGAAGGACGGACGCATACGGTAGAACCGTCTTCGAAGAAATATTTGACGACGTCAGAAACGGGGAGACGCTTCATCGTGGCGACATTATTTTCGGCATCGATGCAGACCTGTCTTTGATAATCTTCGGTCCTGGCAATCTGATAAGAAGCAAGATAATCGAGCCTCTCATTATGAAGGGTATTCATCATCTTCTTCATGGTGGCATCGCCTTCCATGCCTTCGAAATAAATGTCTTTCAAGACGGAATGATGGAACCCGAATTTCTTTTGCAAAGTCTCATAAGCCTCGCCTAGATCTTTGCCATGACGGAGATGGTATAAAGTCATCTCGGTATAAAGAAGAATCGCTTGGATGCCGTCCTTATCGCGGACAAAGGGGTTGATTAAACATCCATAGCTTTCTTCATAGCCGAATAGGAATTTCGGACCATGGCCAAGCTTTTCATAATGGAGGATGCGGTTACCGATATATTTAAAGCCAGTAAGGAAAGATTCGGTCTTAACCCCATAGCTTGCGGCGATGGTAGAACCAAAAGAGGAAGTGACGATGGTGTCATAAATGACCCCATTGGAAAGATCTTCGCCTTTTTCTTTTTTGCCCGAAAGGATATAGTCGATTAATAAAGCACCGGACTGGTTCCCGTTAAGGCGATGGTATTCGCCATTGTGGTCGCGATAAGCAAGACCGCATCTATCGCCATCAGGATCGGTCATAACGGCTAAATCGGCATTGTATTTCTTCGCATATTCAAGTGACATTTCCCAAGCGGCAGCGACTTCGGGGTTAGGTGATTTCGTCGCCCCAAAGGCAGGATCATGGACGCATTGGGGAGCAACGGGAACGATGTTATATCCGCATTCGGAAAAGACCCTCATCGCATTTTCGTAAGAAGCGCCATGTTGGGGCGAATAGACGACCACGAAATCTTTCTTATCGAGTTCGGGGTGGATTTGGATCGATTCGACTTCTTTGCAATAAGAATCATCGACTTCCTTAGGCATGATGACCGTTTTTCCTTTTTCTGGGACGGCGGGGATTTCCAAGGAAAGTTCATCGGGGAGCTTTTCTAAAAGGGCGAGCATCTTATCGACTTCTTCAGGAAGGATTTGGCAGCCCGTTTCATCATAGACCTTATAGCCATTATCGGTGGCGGGGTTATGACTGGCGGTAACCATGATACCTCCGGCGCATCCATAATACCTTACGGCATAGGAAAGCTCGGGGGTGGCGCGAAGGTCATCGAAGATATAGACGTTAAATCCCATTTGGTTCAACGTGTCGGCGAAAGAAAGGGTAAATTCACGAGACTTGAAACGGTTGTCATGGCTAATGGCAAGACCACGTTTCTTGGCATCTTTGACGGTGGCATCGAGATATTGGGCGAAAGCGACCGTCACCCTGGTTAGGTTTTGAATATTGATGCGGTTGCTGCCGGGTCCAAGATGGCCCCTCATCCCACCGGTTCCAAATGACGCCGATTTAAAGAAGGCGTCTTTCTTTTGGAATTCATCCATGTTACGGAGCAATTCCTTGTCCTCATCGCTCACGCGCGGAGAAGAAAGCCAGCGCTGATAATTTTTTTCGATATCCATAGTGACTTAATTTTGAATGGATTCTGATAAGATTTCAATAACCTTCGAAAGGTTATCGGGGAGCTTTGAACGGATTGTCTTGTTTTCTAGTTTCTTTAACACCGGCGGCATATGCAAGAAGGAGATGGATTCGGCGTGAAGAAATTGAGAGTCCAAGCCTGTCAGTGCTTTGACCTTGCGGCAAGAAGTAAAATCCCCATATTTTTCATCCCCGACAAGAGGGTGCTTGATAGAAGCAAAATGGACTCTGATTTGATGGGTTCTACCGCTGACAAGCTCAGCTTCAACAAGGGTATACTCTTCCCCGATATGGGAAATGGGACGATATAAAGTAAGGGCAGTTTTACCGCCGTTTTGCAAAGATTTCACATAAACTCTGCCATTTTGCGCGTCTTTCCATAAGGGCAAATCAATTTTCCCCGGGGCATCAATATTGCCATCGACAAGGGCCAAATATGTCTTTTTGATTTGGCTTCGATCTTTAAATAATTCAGTCAATTCTTTTAAGGCGGCATCGGTTTTGCCATAGACGACTAAGCCGGAAGTATTCCGGTCCAATCGATGTGCTGGGGAAGGAACGAAACCAGGGATATCAGGATCATATTCTCCTTTTAGATATAAATAATCCAAAACCGCATTTCCAAGAGTTTCCCTGACCCCTGTCTTGTCTCCATAGACCAAAAGTCCTTTGGGTTTGTTGACGATAAGAACGTTTTCGTCTTCGTAAGCAATCGGGTAAGGGAATTCTTTTTTCGCCACCGGACGAGGCTTTTTAAAATCCTCAAGTTGCTGATCGGTGACATAGATACGAACGACATCTCCGCCATGGAGGATATGGTCTTTGGGAATCCAATGGCCATTTGCCTTGATGTCTTTTTTGCGGAAAGCTTTATAAATAAACCCAAGTGGGGCTTCCGACAAAAACTTTTTGATAAACTTCTCGGCCTTCTGGCCTTCGCAGGATTGGGGGACGACGATTTCTTTCATGCTTAAGTAGTATAAGCGTTATTTTTCGTTGCGTGAATCAAAGAAAACTCCTATAATCCTTTTTGCTGATTTATCAGCATGGAGGAATACCCAAGTGGTCGAAGGGGCGGGCTTGGAAAGCTCGTAGGTCTCGAAAGGGGCGCTAGGGTTCAAATCCCTATTCCTCCGCCATAGAGAGTAAGGGAGTTAAACGCTCCCACTTATAGATAAAACCAGGCATCAATGAGAAACCTGGTTTTTTGTTAGATAACTTTACACTTTAATCCGTTTTTCTTAAAGAGGTATACAAACGACATAATGTGACATAGAGAAGCATTAATCAATATCTTGTTAGAACATTTGAAACAATAATCATTTCTAATAATAACTTTATCTATATTGCTTGTTTTAATATTTTGAACAACTCTTTTAAAGTCTTGTTCTTCCAAACAATATAGATAAGAGGCATTGATGGAAGTATATTTATCTTTTTCGATATCGAAACTATCTTCTAAGACTAATGGAAATTCATTGTCATCGTATGGAGTATTGTAAATATATTTTTGCCTAATTGTATCACTTGTCATAATTAAGTGCTTTCTTTTGCAAAGTCAATATCTACTTGAATATTTTTAGCAATATTTGGATATCTTTTTTGACAATTCTCCATTGCTTCAATCAATTGTTGAGATTTCCAAAAGGCAGACAAATCTTCCCACACTTCCGCACACCAGTAAATTTCATCTTCTGAAGCTGTATTGATGTATTCAATCGTGGCTTCTAAAGAAACTTCCAAAACTTCGAGTTCTAACTTCCAATAATAATCAGTTCCTTCCCCATCTTGTGGTTCGACTAATTTTCTTTTTTCAATTAATTCTTTCATTTGCTTATGGATCATTTTTATAATCCTCCTTGATCTTTGCTAGGGAATGTTGTAGAAATGGAACCGCCCTCACCAAACGTTATTGTTACTCTCACGCCTTTATAAACGGCAGAATGAGATGTTCTAGGAATTCGTACTCCCTTATATGTTGATAGCACATACCTCGCTGCATCAGCAATATCTTGAGTAGTCCATGTTTTTGGAGACCATGTATGATTATCACCTGTTTGGAAAATCTTGTTTATCGATGTTGGTAAATTGCCAACTCGCACTCCATTATCATACTCTTTGGTGATTTCATATGGGATGTTATTCTTTTCCATATAATCAATACTGTCTTGGCCATGTCCACCACTTTTTGGACGATTTCCTTTGGTACCTGAATTTGGGAAACACCCCCATTTTGTGGTGTTAAAACTCAGTCTTAAATAACAAGTCCAGGTCACGTTTTGAAAGGTAGACATTACCAAGTTTAGATAGACCCAGTTTTTCTTTTATTTTCCTATATGTCGGGGTGTCTGTCGCATTATTGATAAAACTCCCGTCATAGTTTTCGGTCACATTGTAATCGCGGATGAAATCAAATAGCTGTTCAACCGGTATTTCGTCGTCGAACACCTTAAATTCGATCAATCGCATGATAACCAAAGCGTAATAGACGATTAGGAAATGCC
>CAJOML010000005.1 GCA_905235705.1 uncultured Bacilli bacterium
GCTCCAGATCCCCAAATCCAAAAGGATGACGAACGAGTTGACCCTCGGGATATTGGATTTGGCCTCCATCATGTCATATAAGGAGGTCGGGGAGCATCTATCCAATGAATTCGCCGTATCCAAATACACCGTTTGGAAGACGATTAACGAAGTGCTGTTGGAAACCTATTTCGACATCGATATGGATAGAAAGGATCTGAAGATACATGTTCAAATAGATGAAAAGTTCATTGGGATGGTCGGTTCGACCGACAAAAGGAGATATTACACGTTGACGATATTCGCCGGTATGCTTCTTAAATAAGTCTCTTTTGGGCAATTTGATCGAGGTTCCTTCACTATGGTGAGTTTTGCCTCCAAAAAGATGTTTGAACCGCCTTTTGCGCGCAAATTAGGGACCTTATAAGGAAAATCCCGCATCAGACGATACGGGATTTGTAGATGGGCTTTAAACCGCTTAAACGGCTTCGATGGATTTAATCACCACATCTTTACCAGTGTAGAGATACAGTGTAGAGATAGGTGTCCGAAGATCCACAATGAGGACAGACCTTCGCGTATTTGGTGGTTGAATAAGTCTTGCCGCAGCTTTGGCAATAACTGCCAGCGGCGATGATCACCATTTCCAAGACACAACCCTTCATATGAGGAGTGCGCTCCACCGCCCATTTCCAACAATCGCGGAAATAGTCGGGGACGATGGTAGATACCTCACCCACTTCCAAAATCACTTTCTTTACAGATTCGACTTTGTTGGCGGTAGCGACTTTCTCAACCTCATCGATGATGTGGAAGATGATGCCGAGTTCGTGCATTAGCGTTTCTTCTCAGGCACCGCGTTGCCAGTATGGGGATGGGCCTTGCGCCAAGCCTTGTCATGGGTCTTCTTCCATTCTTTGCGTTTGGCACGCATGATCTTGGCTTCTTTGGAGCCGGAATGGAAGAGGATCTTGAACATTCTCGGGATGGCATATTTAGCTAAGCCAGTGACCTTATCTTCGGCGCGGCGATAATTGGTGTTCTGCGGGTGATCGCGGACAAGGTGGATGGCGTCGAATTCGCACTTGGTGGTGCAAATACCGCAGCCAATGCATCTTGCCGAGTCAACGATGGTCGCACCGCAAGAGAGGCAGCGAGAGGTCTCAATCTTAACTTGCTCTTCGGTGAAGGTCTTATGGGCATCACGGAAGGAGTTCTTGTAGTCGATGGATTCGTCCATGCCAACGGTTTGACGTCCAGCGTGGTCATAAGCGCCGACATCGAGGTTGGATTTATCAAGGCAAAGGAAGTAACGTCTATCGCGGCCAACGGTAAGCGAGGCGTTATATCTGACGTGACGGGCGAGGGATTCGGCGACTTCGTGGCCCTGGGCAATCGCGTCAATGACGAACTTAGGACCGGTGAAGACGTCACCCCCGACGAAGATATCGGGATCGGCGGTTTGATAGGTGAATTTATCGGCGATGGGATAATTGCCATGCCAGAAGGTGACTTTGCTGCCTTCTAATAAGTTACCCCATTCGATGGCTTGGCCAATCGCGAAGACGATACGCTTGGCGTCGACGGTAACGGTGTCGTTTTCGTCATATTCAGGCGCGAACTTCTTCGTTTCGGGGTCATAAACACGGGTGCATTTCTTAAAGACGATGCCTTTGACTTCGCCTTTTTCGTCAACGAGGACTTCTTTGGGTCCCCAGCCACAGTTGATTTGGACATCTTCTTCTTCGGCTTCGCGGATTTCCTCTTTGGAAGCGGGCATGATGTCACGTCCTTCAAGACAGAACATGGAAACCTTGGAAGCGCCGAAACGATGGGCGGTACGGGCACAGTCGATCGCGACATTGCCACCACCGACGACGACGACGTCGCCATCGATCTTTTGCTTTTGGTTCTCAAAGGCGCCTTTAAGGAAGTTAACGGCGATGTCAGTTCCCTTGGCGGTGTCATTTAAGACGCCAGGACGACGACCGCCTTGGCAACCAATGGCGATATAGAAGGCCTTATATCCTTCCTTCTTCAATTGTTCGATGGTGATGTCTTTGCCGACTTCAACGCCGCAACGGATTTCAACACCGAGTTCTTTGATGATTTCGATTTCGGCGTCGATAACATCCTTCTCGAGTTTGTAGGAGGGGATGCCATACATCATCATGCCACCGGGACGTTCGTTCTTTTCGAAGACGGTGGGATGATAACCCATAACGCCAAGATAATAGGCGGCGGATAACCCGGCCGGGCCAGCGCCGATGATGGCGATCTTATCGTCGAATTCGCCAACGCAGGAAGAAATGACCTTTTCGGGGATATAGCGATGTTCTTTGGAGATTTCGCGGTCGGCAAGGAATTTCTTAACGTCATCGATAGCGACGGCTTGGTCGATGGTGCCACGGGTACAGGCGTCTTCGCATCTCTTATTGCAAACACGTCCGCAGACGGCGGGGAAGGGGTTTTCTTTCTTGATTAAGGCAAGGGCTTCATCGTAACGGCCTTGGTTAGCCATTTTGAGATAGCCTTGGACGGGAACGTGAGCCGGGCAGGCGCTCTTACAAGGGGCGGTGCCGGATTCATGGGTGTTATATCTACCGGTGTCGCGGTAATTTTCATCCCAAGCATATTTGCCCCAGCGGATATTGTCGGGAAGGATGGTCTTGGGATATTCGACGGGGGTGCCATCTTTCTGGCAAAGCTTTTGGCCAAGCTTAAGGGCACCGGCCGGGCAATATTCGACGCAGCGTCCGCAGGCGACGCAGTTAGCGGTCGTCACGGAAGCGGTATAGGCGCTCTTTTCCATATTGGGGGTGTTATAGAGAAGGGCGGTGCGTAAGGCGTTACAGATCTCGACGTTGCAATTGCAGATGTCGAAGATGTGGTCGGCGCCATCGATATTAGTGGTTTGGTGGACATAGCCGTTTTTTTCGGCGTTCTCTAAAATCTCGAGGGCTCTTTCTTTGGTGATGTAATGGGCACGGCCGGTTTCGACGGTGTAATCGGCCATATCGCCGACTTGGATACACCAATCGTTGACATCATCGGCGCAGCCATCGCCTAATTTGGCGCGACTATAACGGCAAGAGCAGATGCCGGCGGAAAGATGACCTTCGTATTTCTTTAACCAATAGGAGATTTTCTCTAGCTTATTGGCTTCGTTGTTGAATTCGATCGCCTTCTCGACGGGGATGACGTGCATACCGATGCCGTTACCGCCCGGCATAATCATGGAGGTGATATCTTCGAGAGGAAGGAAGGTCATCCGTTCGAAGAAGTTGGCAACCGGCGGATTCTTATCGACGCGGTCGACGGAGGAGTTGAATAATTCAGCCGAGCCAGGGACGAAGAAGGAGATGCGGTATCTCTTTTCCTTCGGTGCATCTTTAATGGGACCGTTGTCATCATAATGGTCGCCATAGTCATATTCCATGATGCCGTGGACCGACATCAAGTCGATGACTTCCTGGAGTTTGGCGGCGGAGAATTGTTTTTTATTCATCTCCAGCAATTCTTCGAAGGTATAGAATTTGCGAAGTTTCATCTTGAGGGCGACATCGACTTCGTCCTCGGTGAGCATTTCGCGTAAACCCCAATATTCAGGGTCGGTCGATTTGACGCCGCGGAGTTTTACCTTGACGTTATCGGTGATTTTGCGTCCAAGTTTGGCGTATTTAGGCTTAAAATCGGCGCCGGATTCGCCACAATACTTAGATTGGCAGGTCTTATATTGCTCTGGCATAATTAGTCCTCCTTCCAGGCATTGACTTCATTTTCGATCCAAGCGGCGAGAGGTTCGATGTTTTCTCCCGTCTTGGCGGAGATGGGGATGACTTTGGCATCGGGATTGCGTCTAGCGATGTAGCCTTTGACTTTCTCGATATCAAAGTCGAATATACCGATCGCGTCGATTTTGTTGATGACAACAAGAGAGCAGACCTGATACATCAAGGGGTATTTAAGAGGCTTATCCTCCCCTTCAGGAACGGAGAGGATGGTCATGGATTTAACCGCCCCCGTATCGAATTCGGCGGGGCAAACGAGATTGCCGACGTTTTCTAGGATAATGAGGTCATAATGTTTGCCGTTAAGATTGTCGAGGCCTTGCTTGGTCATTTCGGCATCGAGGTGGCACATCCCCCCGGTATGGAGTTGGATGGCATCGACCCCGGTAAGGCGGGCAATCGTTTTGGCGTCGACATCCGAATCGATGTCGGCCTCCATCACGGCAATGGAGAATTTGTCCTTAAGCAAATTGATAACCCTTGTCAAAGTGGTTGTCTTTCCCGAGCCCGGCGAAGACATCACATTGAGCAAGTAGGTCTTATTCTTTTTTAGTTCAGCCCGTAAATCATCCGCATGGAGTTCATTGGCGGCGAAAACGGATTTCTTTATTTCGATAACACGAACTTCGTCCATAAGAGTCCTTTTTCTTTGTCGTAGGAAGATTATAAACGAAAAAGTCCCGCTTGACCATATGGGCGTAGGGGGCGTGTGCGTTAGGCTAAATTTCCGGGAAACGGGTTTGCGATTTCGATGACTTCGACTTCGCCAAGGGGTTCTTTTGAGGCGACGACGATCATCGCATTGGCTAAGCCAACATGGCCATAATAATAGGTTTCGTCCCGATAAAGGCATTTGCCTTCGCCTAAAGGCTCAATGGATTCGCTGGGATTAAAATTGCCTTTGCCCGAGGCTTTAAAGCAGGCTTCGTTTAAGCACCAATAGAAAGAAAGAGGCATGCTGGTTTTGATTTTCTTGAGCAATTCGCTTAATTGTCCGTTTTGAAGTCTCTCCGTCGTTTCCACGTCAACCCCGATTTCGGCGCCTTCGGAAACGGCTAAGGCAACATAGGGGTAAGAATGGGACAAACTAAAGGGCTTTTCGCCTTGAATCGATAATTTGCCGTTCTCACTGACATCGAATTTACGCATCCCGACATATTTACGGATGAGGTAACGTCCCATTAAGAAGAGGTCTTTGTCTTCTTGACGCATATAACCTTCATATCGCTTGATCTCGGGATAAGAAAGGAAAGGGCCTTCATGAAGACAAAAGGTTTTGACATTGAGCAAATAGAGTTTCATATCGGTGAAAATTATGCCATCAGTTTATAAATTGCAAAGACCCTAAATATTCAAGTTTTCGTTATACTCGCCGCCTTTGACCGATTGGATGATGATGGCGATGAAATTACCAAGAAGATGGCTGATGATTCCGGCCCCGGCAAAATTGGGAACATAGGTAATAAGCAACGAATAGGCAATCGGGTTCAAGCTAGTCGCATAGATGGCATAGCCTAGGGCGGCAAGGCAAATCAAAGCCCCCAGCCCGAAAGGAATGATAGGTCGGAGGCGAGGCAGCAAAAGCCCGAATAGCAAAAAAAGGAAGCCCGTTGCCAAAGTGAGGATATCGAAAGTGATATAAACCTCAGGCGCACTTTCGCGCAGGGAATTCTTTTGGGTGCCGATTTGCCAAGATTCTAATGATGCCGAAACAAATTCGCCAGCGAAGGAAAGGCTGCCATTAACTTCCCCTTTCGTTCCCGGGAAAATATCGCATGCAAGGGGGTCGGTATTAAAGGAAAGAGAAACTTCTGCCGAATCAACTACCTTGCAAAGGAAAATCACCGAGGTAATGGTCTTCTCGGTTTGGTTCTCGACATTCGCCTCGATTTCCATCTTGGTGAGATTCGATGATTCTTCGTAGGTAAGAGTCAATGAATAGCCAGGTTCGACCCCAATCTTATTTTGGGGATGGCTAACCCCGCGATAAACCCAAAAGGGGATAAACAAAAGTATCATCAAGATAGATCCGATGATAGCTTTTCTAGTAAAAGGGAGACGATGATACCAATTAAGCATTATTCCCCTTTCAAATAGGCAAGGGCGGAATAGATGGGGATGAAATAGCGCATTCCATCGGCAATATTGCCATTGCTATCTTTGCCAGTAGAGACGCATATCCCAACCACTTCCCCCTTTTCGTTTAACAAAGGCCCGCCTGAATTACCGACGTTGGTGGAGATATCGGCGATAATCATATCGGTTCCGCCGCTATTTTCGTTCGCATGGATGGCTGAGATGATGCCTTGGGTCAAAACGATGCCTCGTCCTAACGAATTGCCTAGGCAATAGACGTTTTCCCCTACTTCAACTTGTTTACTCGCGATTGGGAGTTCAACCATGTTTGGGGTAATTTCAGAGAGTTCAATGAATGCCACGTCGTTTTGCATCGTGTCCGCTTTAGGATGAAGCATTTCGGGATTACTCTTAAGGACTTTGAAAGGAATGGTTTGTCCGTTTTCCAATATCACGTCCCCGTTATTTCGGATAAGATGGTTTTTTGAAGTCGAAGAGAAAAGAACATGGGTATTTGTGAGAGCCAATTTCTTCTTTTTATCGATTAGGAAAGCCGTGCCTTGATATACCCCATTGTAGGTGCGGAAGACACCCCCACAAGCGCGGCTAAAGATCTCTTTCGCGTGACTACTTTTCTGATTAGTCCCGCTTTGGGTTTCTAAAACATCTTTAGGGAATGAGGTCTCACAAAACGGGCAATAAGGAAACCCCTGACGTTCAGCAAGTAAAGAATTACATTTGGGACAACGTTTCATTATCTTCCCTCCTCAATCGTATATTTCTCATCCACCGGCTCCCCTAAGCAGGGATGGAAAGATGGATCAATCGATAATAAATCGACGAATTTGGCATGCCCGTCTTCGCTAATTTCCAGACGCTTGCTTCTTGCGTAAGGAAAGATATGGCAGTGACTAACACAGATAACGGCAGGAGCCTCTTCTTCTTTAAGCAGTTCACCAAGAAGATTGGACATCGTTTTCTTATTCTCTTTATCTAGGTCATTTAAAGGTTCGTCTAAGACAAGCAAGGATGAACCTAAAACCTTCGCCTGGAGATAAAGGGCATAGAAACGAACCATCTTCTTTTGCCCGCCGGAAAGGGATGAATAAGGGAGGAAGCGAGGATGATTTAAGAAGACGGGAATATCCCCTAATAAGCCTCCCCGATGCTCTTCGTCCCCTTTCATTCTTAGCTCTTCCCAAAGGCTAGAAACAAGTTTTTTCAGGGCTTTTTTGCGGGCTTTCTTCTCGTTTTTCCAATAGTTTGCGTCGATTCCGTCGGGTTTAGGCATCGCTTCTAATTTGGCGAGGCTGCCTCTAACTAAAACATCATAAACCGAGGTTGACCATAAATAAGAGTCGTCTTGCTCCAAATAGGCAACTCGCGTCCGATAATAAGCGATATCCCCAGGGCAAAGGCGACTGCCCAAATTGATATCTTTCCCTTCGAAATGAAGAATTAATTCGCCATGATAACTTAGATAAGGCTTAGGCAAGGTAAAAAGAGAAAGGAAAGAGGTCTTCCCCGAACCGTTTGGACCTAAGACCATCAAGAATTCGCCTTTATTTAGAGAAAGCTCATCGAAATGAATTTCCCTCCCTGAAGGGAATGATAGAATCAAATCTTTGGATGTTAATAAAGCTTTCATTGGCTTCTCCTTTTATTAAGAGCGAAGGCGCTACAAAGGGATAACAGGGCGACTAAAACCAAATACATCCCACCACACCATAATCGGGGAAACATCGTTAAACTAGGCAAGGCTAAAGCTAGGCCTAATATCGCCATCGGTAAGCCATAGCAGGCAAATAAATAGCCAAAGATAAGGGCAATTCCTTTTTCTCTTCCTTTGCCATATAGGACAACCTGATTAGAGATAAAGCGGAGCACCTTTCTTTTTAAGAATACCCCAATGACGAAAGCCCCTAAGAGCAAGGCAAACGAAGCGATGGAATAAGCAAGTATCTTTCCTTTTTCAGAATCCGGATAAAGGGAATTCAAATAAGATTTCGTATAGACCTGACCAAAGACAGTGATATCCCCATATGAATCCACGTTGCCTGTAAAATTGAGGAAACGGGCCGTCCCGCTGCTTAAGATTTCTTGATATAGCTTTTCATCGAAGCCCATCACCATGATGCCTTTGGCGTTATCTAAGATCCCTTTTAGATAAGGCAAATAATGTCTTACCTCAAGCGTTCCTGCCCCGATGGAGCGGTGAAGTTTTGAGCCAAGAGTAATTTGACGGTCACGGGCAATATTTTCGCTTAAATAGGCTTCCCCAAAAGAAGGCCGGATATCACCAAATAAAGAAAGACGATCATAGGTCGCATAATCCAAAACCATATACACGTTGGCCCCAAGCCCTTTATTGTCATCCCCAATATAATGGGTATAACCGGAGACGATGAGATAGACGTTTTTGATTTCCTTTGCCGCCGAGCGATAAGGCTGATCGGAAACGAAATAACGGTCAAAGCCGCTTTGGTTATATTGATGAAGTTGGGTATAAGATGAAGCGATATTAGGGAAGAAAGATAGGCTGCAAGTCAAGGACGCGGCCAGACCTAAAAGAAGGCATAACCCGAAGTCGATGATTTTCGCGAATATGACCTTCACGCCTTCCTCCTTTTTAAAGATGATGGAAATGGGAATTCGCCCAATCCAAAGGGAACCACTGACCCCCGTCTTTTAGTTCTTTTGATTTGACGTAGACTAGCCTTCCGCTAAAGTCGGTGATTTGACCCATAATGGTTTGGCCACATAAATCAAAATAGACTTTTTGTTTCAGTTCCAATTTCGGTTTATTTTGTCCCAAAGGGGCTTCTTCCTTAGGAACCCCTTTTTCTTCCTGTCTTGGGACATTAATGATGGCAGGTGCCTCTTTCTTTTCGATTTTATCCATCGCCCCGAAAACCATATTGGCATAAACGAGCAATAAGGGGATGACGATAAAGGCACTGGCGAGGAATGGCAAAGAATAAACTAACCCAAATGTGCCAAAGCCGATTCCTTTGACCCCGCCATAAATCGCCCCAACGATATTGGGAATCGCTAGCGGCAAGGCAAGCGAGCATAAATAGAGGGAGAGATTATTGGTAATAAAGCCTGCTTTTGTCACCGCTCCAACCCCGTTTTTGATATTTTCTTCGTCTTTCCCTCGACCAAGGAAAATAAACAAGGAATATAGGATAGTGAAGGCACTAGGAATAAGAATCGCGAATAAAATCTGGCTTTGTTTTAATTCGTCGCTCCGTCCGATTAAGGATTCTTCCGCCTCTAAAAGATATTGCGATTTCAATTGCACGGCATTTACCCTTTTGGTCGATTCATATTGTTCGACATAAGCTTCATATTGGGTTTCGACGGCTTTCTCCCATTCTAGGTCGCTATTTCCGCTAGGACGGGATAAAGTCGCGGCGAAGGCCTCTTTCGAATAAAAACGCGAACGGGGAATATAATCCTTTAAATAATTCCCTAAGGCAGTGACGTCGCTAGCCTGAATAAAACTTAGGTCATATTTGGCTAAAGGAGTAGCGAAAGAGGATTCAATCTCCTCGCTTAGCTGGATTAAGGCGATGCCATTGTCTAAGCCGCGATAGGTCACCTCTTTATAGATGCCAGAGACATTATATTGATAAGTCTTTCCAGCTAGGACCAAAGAGACTTGCTCACCAACATTAACGTTAAGTTTAGCGGCGGCTTTTTGATCTAACATGATGCCAGAAGTCGAACTCGTTCCACGAATCAGTCTTCCCGGAGCGAAGAAAGAAATCTCATAATTGGTCATCTCAGTTGCGGCAAATAGGCTAATGCCATCAACCCCAGAAGCGTCAGGGAAAGCATTGGCGAAATTCATCACCGGAAATACCGAAGCGACAAACTCTTTGGCACTAAATTCTTCCACTTGAGCAGGGGAAGATTCGGTCACGAGATAATCGAATTTGGTTTGGGTGAAAGAAGAAGTCTCTTTTTCGATATCTTGGCTACGGTTTAATCCGGAAACCACCACATAGCTAGTAAATATTGCGGCAAGGAGGCCAAGTCCTAGACGAATAAATGTAATCGGTCTCATCTTTTCTCCTCCTTATAAAGCCGGGATGAAAATGGTCGTTGACGGGGCCGAGGTCAAATAATTGCTCGGCGTTTCCGAGAATGCCCTAACGCGAACCGGAATCGAAGACCCCCTGATGCCAAAAGTAGACCAGGCACTGAAATATAAAGGCGAACCAGGCGAAGTCCCCTGGGGCGGGAGGAAATGATAATCTTCCCCATTTTCATCTAATAAGGGCGAATCCGAACTACCATAATAAATCTTGTAATAATCGGCATGTTCGATATGGCCCCAGCTGATTTGGGTGCCGCTACGGGAGACTTCGGGGGCGGCAAGTTGAATCGCGTGGATAGCGATATTGACGGTTTTACCCGCTTTGCCTTGACCGCTAGTCAAGACATCTTCACCGGTTGAGAAATTCAAGGTGAGGTTAGCCCCTTTTTCATCGACGTGGATTGGGGTGATACCAAAGACCATACGTTGTTTATAAACGTCGTCTTCCTCTTTCGGGATGGCGAAAGTGGAAGTGATGTATTTCTTCGGCGTGCCATCGCTATCGGTCACCGGGATTGGGGTTGGATCATCGCCGGAATCAACTTGCTGGACGCTAGCATCGAAGCAGGCGAATTGAGGGAATTTGGTAATCGTGGAAATCTTATGTTGCCCGTTGTTTTTGCTTTTTGATGTAATCGAGAATTCAAAGACAAGATAATATTTCGAGGCGATAAAGAAATCCGTCATCGCTTCATCGTAGACCGAGAAATCGGTGCTTCCTTCGCCTTTTTCAATAAAGCCAGCTTTGATCGATGAAAGTTCCACATCGACTTTTTCTTCATTCGAGAAATTGAGATAATCACAGGCGGAAAGAAGGCTTATTGAAGCAACAAGAGATATGGTTTTTGCAAGGTTTTTGATGTTCATTTATTTCTCCTTTCCTAATTGAATTTCGCCGTTGCGACGATCGGGGTTTGCAAGGTGAAGAGGCTTTCTTCCGGGGGGATCATTTTCACCATGACCACCACTTCATCGGCAATTGCGTCACCACGATGATAGCCAAATTGATATGTTTCCATCTCCCCTTCATATCCCTCATATGGGGTTGGCCAAGGGTTCCAAGAAATCGAATCGATTTTACTATTCCCTTGGTAGAAATCGATTCTGACCTCGGCTTCTAAGATTTGCCTCTTTTCATCTTTAATTAAGGAATAGCCGCTTGTGTCGATGATATTTATGGTGAAATCTTTATCCGGGTTTTCAGACGATTTTGCGATGGAGATATCGTAAGAGGGGACAAGCAAATTTAAGCTGGCTTTGGAGGAAGGAAGAATATCGTTTCCGTTCCCCAAATTGATGGCTTCGATCCGGTGCAATCCGCCACTTAAAGAAGCGATGAAATTCTCGTCCATCGCATCGAAAGAAGATAGCTCGCCATCAACGTAAATCGTATGACCGACGGAGATATTTCTTTCATTAAGATTTACTCCATCAAAGTCAAATTCGGGGGTCGCAAGTCTAGTCAAGGTGATGATGTTGGATTTATCGGATTGAAGATGCCAAGACGCGCTAGGAAGAAGGCGGGCATAGACTTGATGCTCTCCCACATCGGCTTGGCTCATTTGGCCATCCCAGGGCTTGTCATCTAAATATAAGGTGGGGTCATATGGGCCAATGGAAGAAGCGGAGATAACCCCGTTTTCGATGGAAATACCAGGCTTCCATAGCCGTGTCACCATCAATTCCTCGCTGATAGGGGAATCAAAACGATGGATTCCATCACCGACATTTTTGGCCGAGATCAGGTGGACACCTTCTTCGTTAATGGAAGCGACTTGCCCATTAAATTCTTTGCCATCAAGGTAATATATGGGCGATTCGGCGTTATGGATATGAATCTGCTGATTCGAAATACTTAAACTAGGGGCGCTAAGGCGCGTGAAAGTATCGGTAAGGGGCTTCCCGAACGTGTAATTATTCGGCCCGTTTGGAATAAGCGTGACTTGATAATCCCCAGGCAAAGAAAGGTCATAATGGTAACTCGTCTCGTTATTGATGATATGGGATTCTTCGTTGATTTTTAGGGTATAAGAAGAGACCCCTGGAATGCCAAGCCAATTAAAATTCTCCCCATCGTAAGAGAACTTCCCGATTTCTTGCAATTTGATTAAGCGGATTGCTTCCGAAGGCTCGGATGGACTAAATTTCGTATATCGACGAGGCGAGATTTCATCGCTGCAGGCGGTCACCGTAATGGCAAATTCGCCATGGTAATCGATTTGGCGAAGATCATATTTCAAAGCGGCCGATGACACCTTGATCGGTTCGCCGAAACCCTCATCTAAATTCACCCCTTTATATAGATTCAAACGGAAATAAGAAGCATGTTCAACCGGTTGCCAAGATAAGATGCCATCTTGGAAAGAAATTGAAGTTTCCGCTAGCTTTAAGGGACTAACATTGCAGGTCACTTTCCCTTTCCAATTTAAATAAGAAACGGTGAGGTTTTGTGAACCGAGTTCATTTCCATCAAAACCTTCGACCATAAGCGAATTCCCATCTAAGGTTTTCTTATCCCCATATCCATTTTCCAGATGGATTTTCCAAGAAGAGAAATCGGGAGTACCCAAATAGTTGATATCGATGGTATCGACAAAGCCTTCAACATCCACCACTTTATCTTTGGCCAGTCCTTTAAAAGTCGGAATCAAAATCGAGGCTGCAATGCCAGAAAAAAGCAAAATCACGCCAAGGGTAAAATAAGCCGTTGCCAAACGGGCACGATTAACCCCATATAAATGACGCCCCCTAGACATTGCTTTCCCTCCTTTTTAACCGATCATAACGATGCCCGATTCGCTTAATCGCGCGCGCACGAAATGGGTGAATCGATAGACGCCAAATCGGAAGCAACCTTTTGCTTAATTCATCATCCCCCAAAGTGAGGTCGATGAAATTAATATAATGGCCGTTGATGGTCAAGTTATTGCCATCGCCAACTTGGGTATCAAGGCAAGATTCCAGATAAAGGAAATAGTCCCAGCCTTCACGCCAGGATTGTTTTAACTTAGTCGAGATAAAGCGAGCTAAGATGCTATCGAAATCAGGGATATATTCCTTACTTAAGATATCGATATGACGATATTTCGAACCCCAATATTTAAAAGGTATGCCACGTAAGATGCTTAGCAAATCACTAGGGTTTTTCACCCTGCCATAATGGGCATAGGCGAACTCTGAAGTGGCATCATAATATTTCTCGACATATTCCTCTTTGAGGTCTTTTTTGAAATGGAGTTCGGCTTCAATGACATTGCTTCTAATCGCGTCAAAGAAGTCTTCTAGGTCTTTCCCTTCAAGCCTTAAATAGATGGAGGGAGAGACGAAATAGACATACCGATTCACCTTATTTTCATCGATTCCTCCATGCAGAAAATCCCGCAAAAAGTCAATCGATGCATCGAATTTTGTTTTACTCATGCGGGTTCTCCTTTCTTATTGCCTTTTGCGAAAAGGCTTCTCTTCTTCCTCTTTTTCCGCGGCTTTCTTTTCCATCATGTCGACAAGGTCAGGATGGTCGAGGAAGACATCTTCGCCGCCAAGAAACGACTTCTTTCCAAAGCGGGCATCGGTAGAAGCGAATTGGGCTTTGGTTTTTTCATATATCCGGCGTTCAACTTCTTCTTCAATTGCCGCTTGCTGATAGGAAATATGATCAACCCCAGTTGCCTTTCCCATTTCGCTATGGACTTTGGCATAGCGTTGCCTTTGTTTAACAATGGAAGAAGACACATCAAAGTCAACATAGTCCTGGAGGATTTCGGCTTCGCTATCTAATTGACGCTTAATGTTTTTATATTCGCCGGATAAGACGATGACGCGAGGATCTTTTGGTCCGTATTCGGAAATATATTCCACTAATGTCGCTGAGATTTCGGCTTCTTTCTTGGTTAAGGATAATATCTTCCCGGAGATGGAATTGATGGAGGCTTTTGCCTGGTTGATTTCCCTCATGGGGGTAGCGGAAACGACGTCTTCGATTTGCCCGAATAATTCAGAGAGCAAATAATCGTTTTCAGGGCTTAGGTTAGCATCTATCTTGGCGAAAATATCAAGGATGAGATGGTAATCTTTTTCTTTTAAATCTCCCCCTGCGATTAAGGCTTTGCTAGCTTTGGAAATGGCAATGCCAACATTGCTTTCATCACTTAAATAGGGGTAATCCCTTGTGGATTGGCGATAAGAAGAAAGGCGTTCGAAAACAAGGGTTTTGGCTTCATTTGAATCATATTTCTTTTTCATTCCAAGCATCGCTTTTCCTCCTTAATCGAATTGGGATAAATCAAACTCTTTGATCTTCCCCGAAACTTCGTCTTCCTCTTCTAGCCGCACCGAGACTTCTTCGACTTTTAACCCAAAGGAAGAAAGCTCGCGGTTAGCTAACATCGTGACTTCGCGATTAATCGCGGCCACATTTTCATATGCCCCCGATAACCCTTTCTTGCTTAAGGTTTTCGCCCCTACTTCGGTCATCACATCCGTCAAAGCCTTTTCCACCATCGGACGGAAATAAGAGGCGGGGAGGGAAGATTGGTTATAGCCGCGATATGAGGCCATCGTTTGCAATAATTCAGGGGTGAAAACCGGGTCAAAGCAAAAGGCCGCATTAGCCCTTAAGAAATATTTTACGCGCCTAACATTGATATCTTTAGCCGGAAAAGGAAAATTGGTGGAAGCTTTTACCCCAAATGAACCAGAAGAGAAATAAATGACTTCATATTCATTTTTATCAAGTCCGACGTTTCTAAATAGACCGCCCTTTCTATTGATGATTTTCTTTTGCCCGCTTAGAAGAGGGAGGGAGGGCTTTTCCCCAACCTTGGAAATCAAAGCAAAGCCGTTGCTTGGGGCAAGAAGAAGGGAGTTAAAAGGCAGGTTGATATAACGGACTTTAAAGATAGCACGGTCTTCACCAAAACCCCGATCAAATCGAATCATTAACGGTTTTCCCATTTCCTTTCCTCCTATTTGTTGCTGGAGGTATATCGACGAAGTTTTTCGATATCCTCTTTGCGAATCGAAGAACGGACTTTCTTTCCTTCTTCCTCAACATCATTATCGCTGATTTTGGCCTTGGGGTCTTTACTAGAGAAAGCCGGGGCCGAAATCTTATCGATAAAAGCGTTGATATCACGTCCATTGAAGCCTTCTGTCATCTTGACCATCTTTTGATAATCCAAGCCGTTAGCGCCAGGCATTCCTTCAAAGCCATGACGAAGCATAAATTCGCGGGCCTTAGCATCAGGAAGCCCGATTTCGATGCGGTCAGAGAAACGGTTAAGCATCGCCCCATCGATATTCCAAGGGCAATTCGTCGCCGCTAGAAGAAGGATGCGGTGAGAAGGATCATCGTCTAGTCCATTGATGCATTGCAGCAATGTGTTAATCCCGTTATAAGCCGATCCAACCATCCCCCTAGCTAAGGCAAGGTCATCAAATTCATCAAAGAAAATGACGCTTAATTTATATTTCCTAGCAGCGGTAAATAAGTTCTCGATATTTTTCTCGGTTTCCCCTACATATGAGCCTTTGATAGAGCTGGCCTTGGCATAGAAGAAGGGGGCGCCAAGTTCGCTTGCGACGGCTTTGGCAAACATCGTTTTGCCAGTGCCAGGAAGTCCATAAAGCAAGATTCCTCCACCGCTTAGGCGTTTGAATTTTTTCGCTTTCTCCATGTCCTTAAAAGGAAGGATGGCTTTCTCGTTAAGGATCCGTTTGGCTTCATCTAATCCGGCGATATCGTCTAGTTTTACGTTGAGACCTTTTAATGGCTCCCACTGGGTTAGCCGATCATTGCTTTTCATCGAGCTCGAGGAAGATTTGTCATCCTCTTTCTCGTCTTCTTTTGAAGTGGATTTTGCCGCTGAATTCCTTTTAGAATAGCCTGTTTTTGCAGAGAAAATTGGGTTTTTAGATGATATCAATTTCAAATTATCATTTTCCCTGTTTTGCTTAAAGGAAGCATAGGTGAAAGCTTTCTCTTTTAACACCTCTGCATTGTCCACATAATACGAAGCAAGGTTAGGGTCATCACATTCTAAAGCGGCTAAATGCATGCGTTCGGAGGCATCGAGGAACCGTCTTGAGGCGGTTGCATATTCTTTTCTCCGCAAGGCCGAATTGGCTGCTTCGATGTAGATCTTGGCTTGGTTTTCATTGCGGTTTTGATTCATCTTGGCCTCCTTTCTTTTAATTATCTTCACTAAGGCGTTTTTCTAAGTTTTCGCGAATCTTTTCATAATCCTCTGTAAAGGTTTTATTTTCTTTCTCGGTTTCCACTCCCATACGGGCTCTAGCGATAATCTCATCAGCGTCTTCATCGGGATATGGAACGCGGATATCCTTTGCTTCTTGGTGGGCTTCTTCTAGCTCATTCATTTTCCTTTGATAAGTTTCGTCGACGAGATTCTCTTCCCGCATGTTATCAACGGACTGATTTAGGCTTTCTTCATAAACGGCGTTGACCTCGGCTTTGCTTGCTTTGGGTGCGGCGTTACGTTCTTGCTCTTTGATAGCGGAGACGATTTGATTCTCAAATTCGGCGATGGCCTGGTCTTCATTCCTGACGCGAACGATCGCTTTTGCCTTTTCATAGGAACGTTGCAAGCGCTCAAGATGTTGCTTGGCATAGTGGTAATGACGCTTGGCCTCATCGATATCGCGTTCGGTCCCTTTGTTTGCGGCCTTGACTAATTCTTCCCTGGCTTTGTTAAATTCTTCTTTTGCCAAATCGAGGTTAATTTCCTGCTTGATCAAGCCGCCTTGGATATCCTTCTCGGCTTTGCGATAAGCCTGTTGACGTTGTTCTTCTAGCAAAAGCTCAGCTTCACGACTGGCTTTGGCTTGTTCCTCTTTTTTCTTTTTGTTCCAGAACATGGGTTTACCTCCTTATGGGTTTTCGTTTTGGTATTTGGCGAGGAGTTCTAGGTCTTTCTTTACGACCGAAGAATGAATCTTGTCTTCTAATGAAACGACATCCTCATTGGTGATTTGGCTTGGCGTTCCCGTTTTTAATTCGCGTTTGATGGCCGGGTCTTTGACTTTGAAACAAAGTCCAGTGACATCGGCCCCGTTGAAACCTTCTGACATCGTTACTAGTTTTTCTTTGTCGAAGTCAGGGGAAAGGGGAGCGCCTTCAAGTTGCTTGTTGATGATATGGCGCCTTGCTTTTTCATCCGGAAGAGGGACATAGACGCGGTCATCGAAACGTCCCGTCCGCATGAAGGCCGAATCGATGTCCCAAGGACGATTGGTCGCGGCGATGATCATAAGGGTGCTCTTTTCATCGCCGAAGCCATTGATTTCGGCAAGTAATTGAGGGACCACTCTTTTCATCACCGTCGACATGGTGGACCGACTTGTCCCTAGCGATTCGAATTCATCGAAGAAGATAACCGCATATGGATATTGCCTGGCGGCCTTGAATAGGCCATGGATCTTTTGCTCAGCTTCGCCAAACCACTTGGAGACGATGTCTGAGCATTTGATGGAGAAGAAGGGGCAATCTAATTCACTTGCCACCGCCTTTGCAAACATCGTTTTTCCGGTCCCTGGGGCGCCATAGAGGAGGAGCCCGCCTCCCGCCTTACGTCCATAACGTTTGTAAACCTCAGGGTGCTTTTGTGGGGCGATGATTAGGGTTTGGATTTTTTCCTTAGCCTCATCTAGCCCAGCGATATCGGAGAATCTAACACCCGTATTGGTGACGGGGATGAAGTCGGAGGAATAATCTTCCTTTTCTTCGTTACCGCCATTTTTCTTCGCTTTGGCCAAGTCTTCAGAAGCGGAACGAGGTTTGTCGATCCTATCTTCGGTCGGGACTTGCTCGAGCAAGGCATAGAGGTCATTTGCCTGTTTTAGACGGGATTGACGCAAGACCCCATCGCTAAGTTTGGCAAGCTCAAACATGGTTTTGGTAGCTAAGGCGATGTTGCGTCTAGCATCGACGTTTCTCCCCTGCTTCAAGGCGGAAATGCCGGCTTGCTGATATTTTTCAAAGCTTGTGAGTAAGAAACGTTGATCGGTCATGCTATTCTCCTTTGATGGCTTTATTTAATTCGGCGATCTTCGCGTCGATGTTTTCCCCGATCTCCTTATCGACCACCACATCATCTGCGGCTTGGTTGGAGATGAGCATATCGAGCTCTTTATCCGATATTCCCGAATCGCCGACATCCAGGCTTTCCAGTCCTCCCGTCGCCGCTTCCATAAAGGCATTTAAGGCGGAGAGTTGGGCGGATGAATTCATCGATGCGAGATTGAATTCTTCGGTTGCTTTTTGGAAGTCCGCAATTGAGGTTGTGTTCTTCATTTGATTGGCAATGGTCGAGACCCCTTTGACGAACTCATCGACCATCCCATTCATTTCATTGGTATCCAGTGCCATTTCGAATTGAAGGGTCATCCTCTCCAAGATTCGTTGGCGGGAAAGGGTGAGTTTATATTGGGTCTTGCATAGCTCTAAGGCAGTCTTGTCGCCGGTTTTGTAGGCTTCTTTGGCTTTGCTTAGATATTTCTCCGAACTAGAGGCGATGCGATCACATTGCTGATGCATTTTCTTTAAGGTTGCTTTGCAAGCCATCCGTTCTTGGAATTCGCGGTTCTTCCGTTCGATCTCAAGGACGCGTTGCCTTTCTGCGGCTTCCGCTTCTAAACGTGCTTTCTTTTTCTTAGTCATCGCCAGGCTCCTTTAAAGTAGTTGGTTGTCATCGAAGAAATCTTCGCGTTTTTCTTTCTTAGGTTTTTTCACCCCGAAAGCCAAGGCTTCGATGTAGTTATCGAGATATTCCTCGTTGATGCGATCTTTCTTTGCTATTTTTTTCTTTTTCATGGCGTAAATCCTCCTGCCTTAGATTTTGAAATTAAGGGTGCTCATCATCTTTCCGATAATGACCGATTCGTTTAATGGGGCTTTGAATTTTTCAAGCGTTGCGATGGCTTCAGGATCGACATTGAATTGACCCATATCAACGATGAGAACAAAGGTGGTCAAAGCGACGAAAACTAGACCTACCCCGAAAACCAGTCCATCGATCAATCCAAGGAGATGGCTGCGGCTCGTAAAGCCAACGGTGAGCAATCGCCTAACAAGAGAGATGAGACCATAGGCGACAATGGAAACTGAGATCAAAATTACCCAGAAAACTATGTTTGTCGAACCGAGGTTTCCGGCAAAGCTATTCAGCCAATTCCAGAAGTCTGAATTGACGATTGCTTTAAGCGAGGCGACGGCGGTAATTCCACCGACTGCAAGGGCTAGGGATAAGGTCCCTAAGAAGAAGTGCTTCCCAGTCTTTACGATGGCAAACAGGACAGGGAATCCGATGACGATTCCGATGATGATCCAATCAATGTAGTTCATGAGTTTTTCCTTTCTTGACACCATAATTTTAAGGCCTTCTAGGACTTTTTTAATGAACTTTACAACTTGCTTTTTCGTCCTCTTTTAAAAGTTTTTTAATGTTTTTCCTGTTTCCTTGTTCCTATCGTAGGACTATTGTATAATCTAACTATGCCATTCGATATTCCGGCCGAAAACAAACAACACGTAAATCTCTCCAAACGGGCTTGGAGGGTTATTGAACATGACATGGTCGCCTTCATGGGGACTGATAGCCCAAGTCTCTCTGGCTTTCTTAACCGCATCATTACCAATTTCCATGAAAATTCAAACGCTTCGATTAACAATAAGCTTGATGAAGAGAAGCTACGTCTGACCGATGCTTTTTCAGGTTCCGCCATCTCGAGACAAATTGATACTCGTAATCAAAGCATCATCATCTCTATCATCCTCGCGCGTTATAAAAATGATTTATATGAGAAGGCGATTTCCTTGCCCAAAGGGGTTGGTAAGAAGTTTCGCCTGAATAACGAGAACATCGAATTGCTCACCCAGGAAGACTTCAAAGAAAGTGAAATATATGGCTCCTTGGGAATGTATTTGAAGGTCCTTTTTGAAGACTACGCTAGACTGAGTTATGCCGAAAGAGAATCGGTCTATTTCGTCTCTATTTTCGAAACATTCAAAGATGCGATGAACCGTAAAAAATGTCTGGCCATAAAGCTAAAAAGCGGCCAGCGAATGGTTATCCGTCCTTACCGCTGCGGCGTTGATTTATTGGGTTTACGTCACTATGTAATTGGCTATCTCAAGGAAGCTGATCGGGACGATTCACCTATTGCGATTGCCTATAACGACATCGATATGATTCGCGTTTATTCTTCAGCCTCTGGATTTATCAGTGAGGCAGAAAAGTCCCATTTAATCGATATTATTCAGTCTCAATCCCCCGCTTTCTTTGGCAAAGAACCGCTTCTTATCGAGGCTATATTAAGCGAAGAGGGATTATCTTTCTTTGAATCGAGATTAGAAAACCGCCCCACTTTAATCGGGAGCCAACCAGGGAATATTTACCGCTTTTCTTGTTCCGAAGAACAGGCTTTCGTCTACTTCTCTTCCTTCGGGACAGAGGTAGAAATATTACGTCCTTCGACCTTAAAAAAGCGGCTTGCCCAGTTCCACCGTAGAGCCGCCAAATAGGAGCATAAACTTGCTTATTGCGTGCGCGCGACCATAATATAACGGTTATGGAAAAATTAGCGGGAAAGATACATTCCTATTTCTCTTCCCTGACGAAGGAAAAATGGCTTTCTTTTGCTTATGAGGCAGGGCTTTTTGTCCTTGCCTTTTTTATCCCCTTCATCCTTCTTTGCCTCTGCTATGGAAGCAAGGGTTTTATACCGTTTACGCAAGATGGTAACACCACGATGATGCTCGATCAACGTGACCAATATATTGCTTATTTGAGGTTCTATCGGAACGCTCTTTTGAATGGAAACTCGCTTATCTACACAGGGTCAAAAATCTTTGGTGGAGACTTCATGTCGATCTTCACTTATTACCTTGCTTCGCCCTTTAATTTGCTCAGCGTTTTTGTTGGTGAAGCTGATTTGCCCCTGTTTTTCTTCTTCTCTTCCGCTATCAAATTATCCTTCGGAAGCGCCTTTTTCTACCTCCTTTGCCGCCTAAATACAGGCCAAAAAAGCCCTTTGTTCCTTTTATTTTCCGTAGGATATGGCTTAATGTCTTATAACATCATTTACTTGTCTAATTTCATGTATATTGATGTTTTGATGATTTTGCCTCTAATTATTTTAGGGCTCCTTTTCTTAGAAAAGGAGAAAGTTCACTTTCTTTATCCTTTATCGCTTGCATATGCATTAATGACGTCTTGGTATTTAGGAGCGATGGTGGTCATTTTCATCGTCATTTTCTTCCTTGCTCGCTTCTTCTCGATGAAGGGTCCATTAAAGCAAAGGCTTCCTTATGTCGTCCGCTTCGCCACTTATTCGTTGGCCGGTGGATTAGCCGTCGCCGCTTTTTGGCTTACCGCTTTCCTCCATCTAGGTGGCACGAAAGCGAAATCCGATCCCATCTCTTATCGCGGCACTAACCCGTTCTCGATCTTCTTCTCGGGAATGTTAGAAAACAATTACCCAGTCCAAAACGTCATCTCCAGGAACACCGGATATTTCACGATGTTCGTTGGAATTGGGACATTGGTGTTCGCCCTTCTTTATTTCGTTAATAGAGCCTATTTAAAACGCGAAAGATTCTTTGAGGGTATCATCTTCCTCGCCTATATGATTGGATGCCTTAACAGCGGTTTTTATACCCTTCTCCATGGCGGGAAAGACCCAACGTGGTTCCCTGGGCGATTCACTTTCGTCATCGGTTTCTTGCTTTGCTATTACGGGATGAAAGAAGCGGCCCATTATAAATCCACGATGAAAGAAGGGCTGGTCCTTCCTCTAGTTGCCCTTGGCATCGTCTTGCCGATCGTCCTACTACAAAATAACGGGATGAATTTGCAGACCTACCAAACCTATACGATTTCTTGGGTCTCTTTCGCCCTATATTTAACGATTTACGTCATCCTGGCGTTATTAATCCTTGGCGACAAAATCCCTTTATTCAAAAAGAAATATGTCGAAATAGGGGCTAGCGTTATTATTGTCGCCTTGGGGTGTTTTTCTTCCTATCGAGGGATTTCCAAAATCGTTGATGCAAATATCAATAATCATTCTTATCAGGCTTCTTCCTACTACCAAGAAGATTGCCTTTTAAGCAAGCAGGTCGATATCGCTAAGAATGCCATGGATAAAGGCGTCTACCGTATGGAATTAACCTTTAATCGACCCGGTGGCACCAATGTCATCAATAACAATCCTCTCTTCTATTCTTATTCCGGATTAAACCATTATTCGTCTTCGGAAAAGAAAGAAGTCAGTAACCATATGGAACGTCTTGGATTCCACACCAATCCCTTTTATGAAACATATGATGGAGGCTCCACCCAAGCCATCAATTCTTATTTAGGGGTTCGTTATCTGCTCGATGATTTTGGCCCCGTCAATGAGCAGGCAAGCTTCATGCGATTAGATGATGAATCTAACCCCTTCCAGCCCCTGCCTGTTGAAGGATTAAGCGCCGATTATCGTCTTTATGAAAATCGTAATGCCTTGCCTTTAGGATTTGCCAGCAAAGGCCATAGCAGCACCTTCACTTCCCAAGGGGAATATCGTGAAGGCAAAGAAAGCGCGTATTGGTATGACCTATTCGAATTCCAAAATAAGATCTATTCCTCCATCACTTCGGAGATCAAAGACTCATATGGCAAAGAAAAGCCAATTTTCGAGCATCTAAATTACGATAACTATTCTTTTTCTTCTGGCGTCACTTTCACCGAGGACGAGCATGGCATTCGCCGTTATAACGGAGCCAAAGGAGATTATGTTTATCTTTATTTCTCGGTCCCAGAAGAAGCTTATGGACGCAATCTTTATTTCGGGGTCAAAGATACGAACGACAAATTTGATTTTACCTTGGATGGCGAGAAATATCGGGTCAACGATTATTTCCATAAAGGCATCAAAGGATTTTTAGATGTCCCTAGCCATAATCACACCTTAAAAATCACCTTCAAAGAAAATATCGTAAATGAAGAAATCCGTCCTTGCCTCTATAGCGAAAATAACCTCGTTTTGCAGGAATATTTGACGAAAATCCGCGAAAATGGAGCTCTTGATTTAAGCGAAGAAAAATCTTTCTTCTCTTATGGTATCAAAGGCACATTTAACAAAAACGATAATGGCGAATTTCTCTTCACCCTTCCTTTTGAAGACAATATCCATATCTATTTGGATGGGGTCGAAAAACCGTTGTTAAAACGATTTGATGTCTTCTCCGCGATCTCTTTAGAAGGAGTCAGTAACGGCGTTCATCAAATCGAAATCCGTTATATCGATGAGGCCTTTAGGGCTGGCTTTATCGTCTCTATCATCGGCCTAGGGTTGCTTATTCCGTCCCTTGTTTTCGCCTCTTATCTAGAAAGAAAAAACCCCTTCACCCGTAAAGATGGAGGGGAAGATCGTTTATCTTAATCCGCCGAGCCAGAACCTTAATCCGTCGTAACTATATTTATACCAGGCCTCTTCGTGATGAGGCTCTTTCCGGTCGAAGGCGAATCCGAGTTGGTCTTTGCCAAAGCCCAAGGATTCAAGATATTTCTTCATGAAGAAGTTGCCGGCGACGAAGCGATGTTCGAATCCCTTGCCCCCGACATAAAGGAAGACTTTGTTATGGTTATCAGGACGGGTTTGGAATAAGCCGACCATCTCTTTTAATTCTTTTTTCTTATAGAAGAAGAACGGGGGAGAGAAGGCATGGGCATAGCCAAAAGTCTCAGGATAAGCTAAGAAGCCATAGAAAGACATGATGCCACCCATCGAAGAACCTCCAATCGCGGTCGCTTCAACACGTTTATCGGTGCAAAGAAGTTCATCGATTTGGGGTTTTAATTCATCGACGATGTAATCGATATATTGATTGGCAATGGGATGATTTGGTCCGCCGACGCGAAGGAATTTAGCCTGCACCGGGAAGGGAGGATTTAATTCGTTACTTCTTTGCAACGGATCTTTCGGGCAATCGATGCCAACTAAAATGGGTTGAGGGTAGCCTTCTACGGCAAGGTCACGAATGACGCGGTCTAAATGCCAATCCCCATAGGCGGAAAGATGACGGTCGACCAAATTTTGGCCATCGCTCATATACATCACCGGATGGGGTGTGGGATTGGCGAAATCATAAGATTCGGGGATCCAAATGCGAACATGCCTCTTGTCTTTGGCAAAAGGCAATTTGAAAACGGCATCGTAATAATAGCCATATTCCATGGTGGAAGGTTTTTGGCGGTAGACATGCCAAGGACCAATGGTCGAAGGGATTTTTTTCATGGGATTAGTTTGCCAAAACTTAAGATGAATGAAAAGGTGTTAAATCTCTTTTATGGTCGCGTTTAATAGGCTTAATAGATATGTCTTCACTTTGGACTGATCCACGCCGAAGATAGAGACTACATTTTCTTTATAAATATTTAACTGATTGATATACGCCTCGTCATCGATATTTTCGGTCTTGTAATCGATGATTGAATAGATGCCGTCTTTGACCATCAGCAAATCGATGAAACCGTAATTTTGCCTAGAGGAATCAAAATAGGCATACTCGCTATAAAGGGTGGTCCCATCTAAACGAGAGAATATAGGTAAGGCAAGGACTTTATCGACGATAGCCCTATCTTTGGGATTTACGATATAGGAAGTGTCCTTTGTATTAAAGTCCAGAAGTTCCATCAAACGATGCAAATAAGTACCATAAGCCATCTTGGCTTTCGTATCTTCGTCTAAATCCACGGGCGAAGATTTTGAGGCTCTAGCATGAACCCTAACTTCAAAAGGAATCTCTTCCTCGTTAATCGTCACTTCGTCTATTTTGGCTACCCCTTTAGCTTTGTTTTCCCCTTCTAAGGAGACATCCATTACAATCGCGTTATCTTTAAAGGAAGAGGAATCATAAACATTCCGTAAGACATAGTCATAATCACCAAATGCTTTGGCAAGGGAATTAAGGATTTTAAGTTTGTCTTTAAGCTTGCCTTTGTCAGCAAAAATTTTGTTTTTATTGCTGCAATCCTCAATTAAAAGATTAGAAATTTCAGTTTTTGCTGCATTGTCATCAAGATGATTTTTCGCGCCAATAAAAGCCACCAAATCATTAAACCCATTGATGGGGGTAGATGGGTAATTGTCTTTGGCATAGACTTTTGCCATCAAATCGAAATCCATCGTTTTACCGTTTCCGATTTTGCCTAAGAAATAACCGTCGAGAGCCCCAACAATATGATTAAGGTAGCTATCGCGCATTTCGATGATGCGTCCTTCATAATATTTTTTCGCCCAATCTAGATAAAGGCGATAGTCTTCATCGTGATCAAAATCATCTCGCCCTAAAGGAAGTTTGAGATTTTGATAAAGTTCACTATATTCGAGATATTTTCGATATTCCTCTTTGTCTAAGACACCGGCCTTTTCCATGTTGTCGACGAACTTTGAATTCATTTCCGTGAAATGAGGCAAAGAATCATAAATGGAATAGACGCTTTCTTTCTTCTTCCCAGGTCTAGGCCCAACGATATAGAAAATATTTTCCGCCCTGGTGAAGGCAACGTAGAAAAGACGAACATGCTCATCGACATCAAAATCCCGTTTGCCCATTTGTCCGCGGTAAAGAAGGGCTGGCAAATTATCTCTGCTTCTTTCTTGATAAAGGTCGACTTTATAGTCAGGAAGCAAGATGCCGAAGTCTTCCGAGAAAATATAATCGGGCTTACCCATGTTGTTGCCGCTAGAAAGGCCACTTTGGGAAGCGGGGAGATAAACGATTTTCCGTTCTAACCCTTTCGAGGCATGGATACTCATCAGGTCAACCGCGTTCTCCACGGAAATCTCGGTTTTCGCTTTCATCGAGAGGTTGTAGTTTTTGACTTTTTTGAAGATATCGACGAATTCATTTAGTCCTTCGCCTGCGCTTTCCATCGATAAAACAAGTTGATAGGCAGCCTCGATTTTGGCCACGTTATCGGCGACCAATCCTAAATGAGGGAGTTTTTCCACCACTCCGTATTTCTCGATTAAGGCAATGAAGATTTCCTTTAATGCCTTGCCTTTGTTAGCCTCTGAAAACTCTTTTAAGGAGACTAAGATGGGGTCTTGCAATAACGTCTCTAGCTTAGCTTCTTTATCATCGTTTTCTTCTAAATAAAGAAGGTCGTGGATATGTTGGTCTTTATGTTCTTCGTCGCGGAATAAATAACTTCTCGCTAGCGAGGCATAAATATGGCGGATGGTTTCAGGGATTCCGCCGAAGGTAAACCACTTCACCGCGGCAAGCAAAGATTGGAGGGCGATGATGGCATCAAATTCGGCAAGAGAAGCCTCAGTGGAGACATTCAGAGGGATATCGACTTCGTTGAAACGTTTTTGAATCTTTAAGAAAGATGATTTTGTCCTCGTCAAGATAACGAAATCACTATATTTGCATGGACGGATATGGGGATTTGAACCGCGGTCATAGACCTTAAATTTGCTTTCGACCTTGGTTTGGATATCTTTGATGATGGCTTCGATTTCCCAATCCGCATAATTTCCTAGAGGAAGATATTCGTCTAAAGAAGGAAGGATCCTAGCCACCCCGAAGTCTTCATAAGGTTCGCCATAAAGATTTACCTTGGGATCATATTGGAGTTCTTCCTCTTGAAGGGTGTAATCAATGGAGCCATGTTCTAGACTCATATAATGGAAGAAGAGGTAATTGATATCATCCAATAGCTTTGCCCCTGAACGATAATTCTTGTTCATGGCAATGACGCGCTGGCCCAAATCGGCTTGGCGTTTACGGAAAAGCTCGACATTCGAATTACGAAAGGCATAGATGGATTGTTTCGCATCCCCAACGCAGAAAAGATATGCACGTTCCCCTTCTTTATTCGGTTTAATCAAGGCGTTGATGAATTCTTCTTGGAAGTCGTTTGTGTCTTGATATTCATCCACCATGATATATTTGAAACGATGACGAAGCTCTTCCGCGATATCGGCGAATTGTTCTTCGGTAAGTAGACGCAAGGCAAGTGCTCCGATATCGGAGAAAGTGAAGCGATTGGTGGCTTTCTTATATTCGTCTAGACGGCGATTCATCTCTTCGATGATTTCAAAATAGATGGCGATATCATCTTTGAATGATAGTACTTTTTCTTCGACCTCTTCGTAAGTCGAGGGGAAGACAACGGCTTCTTTTTTGAGTTCGGTAAAGGCATTGAATAGGATTTTATAACTTGCCGCGCCGATGCTTTTGCCTTTTCCGCAATTGGCGACATTTGTTTCAACGAAGGTCTTTATGGTTTGGATAAACTCAATTCCGTCTTTTTCCAAAACCGGGAGATAAACCTTCTCATAAAATTCTTGGGTCTTATCTTCCTTCTCCCCATCAAAGACCATGCCAAGGTAAGGTCCTTCGATATTATATTTGGCTAGTTCAAAGGCCCGATCCATGTCTTCCTGGCTGAAATCACCGTTACAATATTTAGAAACGAAATTGGCTTCTTTAATCGCGTTAATCAACTTCGTTTTCCGGGTTAGGATAAATTGACCAAACCATTCTTTTATTTTCGCTTTATCGAGGAATCTTTGTTCATAATCACGAATAAAAGCAGCCCGTTTGGAAGGTAAGATTTTGCCAAGTTGCCGATCGATATCCAAGATGACTTTTTTCGACATCGAATCGTCTTTTGCGTTAAATTTTACAAGGGTTTTGAAGAGTTTTTCCTCTTTTTCGGGATCGCCATAATATTCTTCAAAAATGTTTTCCAAGAACTCATTACGTTTTAATTCAATGACGGTTTCATCCGCGACTTGGATAGAGGAAGATATGCCTAGTCTTCCCGCGTAAGTCGTCACCAAATATTGAGAGAAGGAATCGAAAGTCTGAATATGCGCCGAATTCATCTTTAAGGCCATCGCGGGGTTATCCTTTTCGAAAGTCGCGATGATCCTTTCCTTCATTTCGTGGGCGGCATTATTGGTGAAAGTCAAAATCAATAAAGACGCGGGGTCGATTTCCCCGTCTTCAACTAAACGTTGGACGCGAATAGAAAGGGTTTTGGTCTTCCCGCTTCCGGCACCGGCGGAAATCAAAAGGTCTTCTTTGGCCGAAGCGACGATGGCTTTATATTGCTCATCGTTAAATTGGTCATAACGGTGATCATTCCTCATCGTCTTCCCCTCCTTCGCCCTCTGGCTCGTATGGGTTGAAATGGCGATGGATATCATCGGCATAGCAAACCAAGTCTTTATCTAAATCACGGTAGCAAATATCCCGATATGAGCAGAACGTGCAACTGGTTCTGTCTCCTTTTCTGGCGCTAAGATCAGAATAGGTTGGGGCAATATCAAATTTAGCGTCGCGGATTTTGCCGATGGTGGATTTTGCTGCTTCAATCGCATCTTTAATCAAGGCATCAAAACTCTTGTAATAAGGGCCACCCTTCCGTTTCGTCCGTTTTGAGATTACATCTTCATTAACAAGGAAAGAGGAATCCGAATAAAGAGGGTTCTTCCCTTTTCCTTCATAGCCAATGGATTCTTGGTAATCGCCGCCATTGTTATTATCCGAAACACCGCTTCCCTTAATAAAACTTTGGATTGGATTTAGGGAAACTTTTCCATCTTTACTAACGATATCTTTCGCTGAGTTTTTAAAGACATGGGTAATCAAGAATCCGCCAAAAGACCCAAAATCGGCAAAGGGGGCGGTGTCCGTCTTCTTGGCTTCTTCGATGGCGAAATAATACAAAGGCAATTGAATCGATTTCCCGAGGAAGATTTCATAGCAACGGAAATCCTCCTTGCCGCTTTTATAATCGACGATCGTGTAATATTTTTTTAAATCCGATTTGCTTTCGCTAAGGAAGACCTTGTCGATGCGGCCGCTGAAATCATATCCCCTGCCCAAGGTAAAATTGATTTCTTCTTCAGCAAATTCGTACTTTCCCGCAGACGGGAAATTCACGCTGGAATAGATGTCTCTAATGCAATAGGCGATTAGGTCAAAATAATGACGGACAAGGCGAAGGAAGAATTCTTGTTTCGGCCCATAAACCCCACCTTTTTCTTCATAGTCTTTCTTATAATCCGCTTTGGCGGCTTCGAAAACCTCATCGGGCATGGGTTTGATATTCCCGTTTTCATCCCGCATATCGGCATAAAGGCTTTCGCACGCCTTATGCAAATAAACGCCAAGAGAGATATTATGGGCGTCTTCAAAGGGGTCTTTAATCACATCCCTAAGATAATAGGCATAGGGGCAATCGATATATTTCTCGATATTGGTGATAGACCATATTTTCCTTTTCTTCCGAGGGGATTCTTTGATGCCACTGAAAGAATGGTCATAATCCCTAAACCCGGGAGAAGAATCAAAAACAAAGGCCCGGTCTAATTCATTTGCCTTGAAGAAAGCAGCGGCTTCTTTGGTATAGACCCCATCGCAATTTTTGCTGACCTTCTTTTGGCCTGGGCAATTCGCTTTACCCCACTTTAATTCGGCGATGAACTGGGAATCATAGATTTTATCGCTGAGGTGGGCGGAGACACGCGAAAGCAAAACGATATTGACGTGTTTCAAATAAAGGAGTTTCAAATTACGGTCTAAAGATGTTTTGACATAACTTGGATTGACCCCAAGACGGTTAAGTTCATCATCGGGAAGAATGTCTTTATCATCGAAGCTCTTATAAAAATCGCCATATTGGAAATTCGTCACATAGACGATGGCCTTTGAGTCGAAATTAAAATCCTTGGTGGCGATAATTCCCCGGTTCTCCGCTTCATCTTTGCTTGTCATCGAGGAGACGATTTCAATGAGACAAGCATAACGGAAATCAAAATCGAGCCTTTCATCGTTTAGCCCATAGTAATCGATGATGCCGGAGAGGGATTTTAATTCGTCATTAAGTAATTCTTCTTCGGAAAATTCAATTTGGCGGCTCAGATGAATCTTCTTGATTTTACAAGCGACTACTTCAGAGGAAAAGAATGATCTCCCGCTAGGACAATAAGTTGGGATTTTAAACAAAGAGGAGACTAAGCGAAGATAGAATAAGTCATAGTCATCTTTGATCAAAATCTGAATCCGGTTTTTTATCGAAGGGTCTTCTAAAAGCCTCTTTCGAATATCGGCATAAATATAAAAGAACTGGGTAAGCTTATCGGGAAAAAGAATGGCTTCAACGTGGTTTGCCCCCAAATCATTCTCTTCAAACCCTAAGGATTTAAGTGGGATATCGTCAAAAGAAATCCCGTTTTTGCAAAGAAATTGACGTAATTCCTGATCTTCTTTAAGTTCAATCAAATGCACTTTGCGCCTCGTGATTTCAATCTTCCCATAAAGGTCTTTCCCAATGTAGCCTTCTTTAGAGAGCTGATCGAAAACAACTTTGATTTTTTCGTTTTCGCTAGGCTCTACATAGGAAAGCAAACGAACGATTTTCTTCGCGTTACCATAGGGATGACCATGGTGAATTAAAAAGGGAATTGGGTCTTTGGTAAAGACGATGCCAAGGCGATGAACGACATCTTCCTTGGTCATGAATTTGATGTCTAATTCGGGATGTTTGGATTTAAACGAAAAAAGGAGAGGGAACAAGTTCCGAGAAGCAATAAAGAGATGTTTTTCCGCTTGAGCAAACATAGATTGCCTAATTTTATCCTATCCTTGTTTAATAGACAATTTGCCAAAGGCAAGATGTATCAAAAAAGGCCCATTCGTGATGAGCCTACGATTTTAACCTTTATTTAGAATTAGAGACGGAATTCGAAATTTTTGTTAAGTTGCTCGGATAGACTATGATCCCAGCCCTTTTCCGTATCGGAGATGCAAAGATAGACGCGGTCTTGGTCTTGCAAATAAGTGGCAAAGGAAGAAACGTTGCCAAATCTTTCCAAGGTGCCGGCACGGATACCGGAATTGACATAGAAATTGCTTTCGGCCCCTTTCTTGGTCGCGTAATAGATATAGAGCTTCCCGGTGTTATTCCCACCGAAGCTGATCTTATAACCATCAGGAAGGGCGATAGCCTGCTTTGGGGTAGAAGAGACATCGTTATCATTGACTTTGACATAGAAGCCTTCGATTGGGTTAGCGATATTCAGATCAAGGTAGAACTGCTTATCGGCAATGAAGTTTAATGCATCGGCGGTTTCAACGGAGCTGCTTGAGGGAATGGTCTTCTGGATAGAAGAAGAGGAAGAAGAGGTCGCCGTTGAAAAGCAGGAAGTTAGGGCCATCAAGGCAACTGCAGGAACGAGGATTTTGTAGATTTTCATAATGATCCTTTCTGGCAAGGCTGACATATTATAGCCAACATCATCAAAGCTTGATATTAGTTTTTGTCTTTGCCATAACGACGTTCCCTCTCTTCCGAAACAAGCATCGAGAGGAGGTCGTTATAAGAGGTTTCGCCCGATAAGACGAGCTTTTTGGCCGCATCGAATAAAGGAACCATGCCGGCTTTGGAAATGGCGACGTTGCGGATATCTTCGGCAGTAGTTTCAGGTTTGGAAATGATTTCACGTAGTTCGTCATTTACATACATAATCTCATGCACGGCAAGACGTCCACGGTAGCCAGTATGGTTGCAATAAGGGCATCCATTCGCCTCATAGATCGTGGCATCGCTTTTAAGACCAAGGCTTTTCCTTTGCTCGGGGGTAGTTGTCACAGGACGGCGGCAATGGGGGCAAAGACGTTTGAGTAAGCGTTGGCTGATAACGGCGACAAGAGCGTCAGAAACAAGATAGTTAGGAACGCCCATGTCGATTAAACGAGTAACCGCGCCAGGAGCTTCATTGGTATGCAAGGTGGATAAAACCAAGTGGCCCGTAATAGCGGCACGGATAGCGATTTGAGCGGTTTCTTCGTCACGAATTTCGCCGACCATGATAATGTCAGGGTCTTGACGAAGAATCGAACGTAACGCCGAAGCGAAGGTCAAATCGGCTTTGTTATTGATTTGAATTTGGTTAATCGATTCCATTGAGAATTCGACCGGGTCTTCAATCGTGACGATATTGACGTTAGGCTTATTTAATTCACGAAGGAATGAATAAAGGGTCGTTGTTTTACCTGAACCAGTCGGCCCGGTTAACAAAATGATGCCGTGGGGATGGTGAAGGATCTTGCCGATTGTCTCATTGATGTCTTGAGAGAAATGGAGTTCGGATAAGGATAAAGAGAAAATCTTCTTATCCAAGACACGGATAACGAATTTCTCACCGTGAATTGTAGGCAAAGTCGATACACGGAAGTCATATTTTTCATTATCGATGAATTTCGTAAGGTGGCCGTCTTGCGGAATACGTTTCTCGGCGATATCGATATCGGAAAGAATCTTGATACGGGTAGCAATCGAAGGGAAGGAAGAAATATCGAAGGTCGATTGTTCATGTAAATCACCATCGATACGGTAACGGACGGAGACTTTTGTTTCGGAAGGCTCGATGTGGATATCCGAAGCCCCGACTTTAACCGCCTCTTCCAATGTCGAGTCAATAAACCTAACCGCCGGGGCGTTAGCGATATCTTCGGAAGTGTTTTTCCCATCTTTTCCAGACGATGAGCCGCCTTGGATTGAAGCTAGAGCCGTCTTGGTGGCTTGCAAAGCGCTATAAATCTTCAAATAGGCATCGAATTTCTCTTTTTCGACAGTCAGCATTTCAAAACGGTTGTCTAAAGTCGCGGAGAGGAGTTGGAGCAAGATGGGGTTGGTCGGGTTAATCGCACCGACAAGCCACAATCCATCTTTGAATTTGTATATGGGGATGAAGGAATATTGTTCCAAAAGCTCAATCCCGAAAATGGAGGAGAAATCGCCTTTAACTTCGACGATATCCAAATCCACGAATGGGGCGTTTGCATATTCCAAAGTGGCATTAAAGATATCCGTTTTCGATATCACGTCATTCTTAAATAGATATTCAAGTGGGTCTTCTTCGTTTTCTAAAACCTCGGTCGCATCTTCGAATTGGGAAGGTGAGACCTTGTTTTGATGACGGAGGATCTCCAAGATGAGTTTTAAGCGAAGTTGGTTTTCCATTAGGCCGAAACACCTCCTGTCGTATCTAAGCTGGTGATCATGGATAAGATCGGGCTATAAATGGCGACGAATAAGACCGCAATCGCCACACCCAAAAGCAACATGATCGCCGGCTGAATAATCGTTGTGATTAAATTTAACGAGGCCTCTGCCTGAGCATCGAAATAAGGGCTGGTCTTAATCATAATTTTATCGACCTCGCCAGTTTTTTCGCCGACCGTGATCATTTGAATCAAAATCGGAGAGACATTCATTTCGGCCGATAAAGCGGCAGAAAGGGACATGCCCATCTTAACGTCTTTAACGACACGGTCGAATTGCTTGGAAAGATATTTGTTGTTGATGGTACGTTTCATCGCCTCTAAAGCCGACATCGTATCGGCACCGCTAGAAAGGAGAAGACCAAGGGCACGGCAGAAACGGCTGGTGAAGATAGCCATATTGATTTTCTTAAACACCGGCAAGGTCACTTTCAACTTGTCGTAAAATTCGCGAACCGATGGCAAGAAACGGAGTAAGAACATAATGGCGATAAAGGCCACTAGGAAGGCGAGGACATACATGCCATAGTCTCGGAAAAACTCCGACATATGGAAAATCGCCATTGTAAGGGCAGGCATCTCAATATCCATCCTTGAGAAAGCGCCGATAAATTGAGGAATGACGAAGACCATCATGACGACCAAAACGCCAACTAATAGGATGACTAGAATGATCGGGTAGGCAAGAGCCCCGCGGACTTTCTTCTTCGTCCTTTCTTCCATCTCATAATAATCGGCAACGGTGATCAAGACGCGGTCAAGACAGCCAGCCGATTCGCCAATGTAGACCATCGAGGAGAAGAAAGGCGGGAAAACCTTGGGGTGCTTAGCCATTGCATCCGAAAGCAAAGAACCGGTTTTAAGGTCTTCAGAGACTTTACGTAAAGTCGATTTTAATTTCGCCGAATAGCCTTGTTCAATGGCGATATCAATGGCTTCGACAACGGAGATACCAGCTGAGATCATGACTGAAAATTGATTGCAAAACTGGCTTAATTCTGAAATTTTTACTTTCCCAGAGACGGAAAAGAAGGTAGATAATTCAGCGGAACTCGGCTGCCTAACAGAGGTAACGTAATACCCTGCCTTTAATAGCATCTCCTTCATTTCGGTTTCGCTATTGGCAACGAAATTCCCTTTAATCTTCTTCCCATTTTTATCGGTTGCGGTATAACGGAATTTTTTCATGCGGCAACCCCCATTAATCCAAGATACCAGTTAACGACGAAATCGCCGACAAACAAGGCAACAAGAATTCCCCCGACAAGCAAAACGGCAAAGGGATATTCTCTTCCTTTTTCTTTTTTGACCTTCGAATAAATAAGCAAGGCGATCCCGCCAACAACGCAAGAGATGATTAAGGCAAAAATCATTTTGTAACCGCCAAGGATTAACCCGGCCACGGCGACTAATTCCACATCGCCAAAACCAATGCCATCGCGTTTTTTGATTAGTCGGAACACCCAATTCACGATCATAAATAACGCGCCAGCTCCAACAAAGCCAAGTACCTTGAGCAAGATGCTATTAAAGGAAACGTCATCAAGTAATAAGACTAAGCCACAAATGAGGAGGATACCTTGGAACAAATCGGGGATTTCCATTGAATCTAAATCGCAGAAGAAAATGCATAGCAATGTGCTGCAGGCAATGCAGGAAACGATGAATCTAAGCCAATTTAGAGGATTTGACGGAAAGATAAACGAGGTGAAGGCCATCAAGCAGCCAAACCAAAGCACCATATTGGTGAATTCAACCAAGGGGTAGCGAATGGAAATCTTATCATGGCAATGACGGCATTTTCCTCTAAGGATGATGTAAGAAAGGATAGGGATGTTGTCATACCACTTGATTCTTTCCCCGCATTTTGGACAATGGGAAGGCGGTTTGGCGAGGGACATGCCATTAGGAATGCGGTAAATGACAACATTAAGAAAACTGCCAACGACTAGGCCTAAGATAATGGTTAATACGATGGTAAATATGCGAATTACTTCTTCCATGCTTATCCTCTCTGCACAAGTACGATGCCACCTAAATAAGAATCACCGTCAACAACGGTAATGTAGAATGACGAAGTTTGATAGGCCAGGGTTTTACCGTTCTCAAAATCATAGATTGAATAGAAAACCATATTG
>CAJOML010000006.1 GCA_905235705.1 uncultured Bacilli bacterium
TTCTCATTGCTGTTTATGTTCTCGTATTTGTTTATGTACGTTGTATTCTACATGGCAATTACAAAGATTACAGTTCCTTCTGGAAAGGCAATGTTTGTAACATTGTTTAAGTCTCTTATTTCTTACATTCTTCCTGCTGCTGCTGTTGGTGTGCTTTCTATGCTCCTGCAGCCTGTAAACAGCGGACTTACAACTGCTTTCATTATCGAATTTTCTCTCTTTTCTATTGTTGCAGTACTGTTTTCATTATGGATTAGTTCGGTTCTTTCAACTTCATCAAAACTTTATACCGCTGATTATGAAGCATCTCTCGAAAAAGACCTTGCAAGTATAGATTACAAGGAAAGCGAAATGGACCAGATTACGGCAAAGATGTTTGATATCATGCGCCGTAACGTAGAATCTTCTTCTATGTCAGTTTACATTCTTGCCGGTAACGGGCTTGATGTTGCATATACTTCTAACAATATGAACATCACAATTCCTTTGAATAACCCTATGTTCGATGCTCTCTTGAACATCAACAAATCAATTGTTGTTCAGAGTCAGATAGAAAAAGAACACGATCTTGCAGTTGTTCAGAAAGATTTGGAAAAATTCTTTAAACTTACAAAATCAGATGCTTTCTTTATTCTTAATGAAGGTCACAATATCTTTGGTATTATTACTCTTGGTAAAAAGGTCAGTGGTGACCACTACAAGGAATATGACTATAACGTATTTGTAAAGCTTTATTCTTACTTCTTCGTATTCGGCGATGGCTTTTTTGGCGATCGCCTCTTTCGTCTTGAAATAATCTTGGACGGGGACGTTTGCCCAAATATCATCTTCGAATTCGAGCGTCAAAGTCATGATGGATGTTCCTTTTGGCGAAGCCTCAGGGTAAATGCGGTTATAATGGGTGGCGGCGGCTTGAAGATAATCTAACGGTCCATTGGTCAGCCGGGGATAACGCAAGTCACCAGGATAGAAAAGGGTATATTCATCGATGCCTAGTTCTTCGATAGATTTATTTAATCCGATATAAATATTGACGAAACGGCTTGAAGGCGGGGCGGCTTTATATCTTTTTCTTTCCCTCATCGGGACTTTGATATTGGGGCTAAGCAAACCATTATAGGCGCTTAACGGATACATATTGGCGATGACCCCTTTGCAAGCAAAGAAGCCGTGATCGGTGCTAACGCCGGTGATATTCCCTTTTTTGTCTGCTTCGACATGGATTGCTTTGACGCCGAAAAAGGTCTTGCCACCATAAGATTCGAATTTTTCCTGTAAGGATAAGGATAGGGCGTGGCTATTAGGGATGATATAGCCCGGCTTATAGGCGATATAGCTATAAATCATTGTGGCCAAATGGGCGAAGGAAATGGTGTTGCCATCTACCCCTAAATAGACACGATAGCAATTCAAAATATCAATCACGTCCTCGCTCATTCCAAGCTTGCGGCAGACTTCGTTATATGGTTCTTCGGCGACTTGAAGATAACGGAAGTAGTGCTTCATAAAGTGGAGGGCAGATATTTTCACGTCCCCGTTCCTTTTCTTTTTCAAGAACATGTGGGCATCAAAATATTGGGACACTTCATAGCATTCTTTCGATAAGGAAAGATAGGCTTCGACGGCATCTTTATTCCCAGGCACGGCTTTTTCCAGTGCCTTTGTAAAGGCTTCTTCGCCAAAAGGCAATGTGACATCATAATATTGACCGCTTCGGGAAGTTAGCACGGCGCGGAAAAGTTCAGGTGCACAGCAAGTGTCGATATCGATGCCATATTCTTCTTTTAATAATTTCCCAGCGTAACCTAGATGTCCATCTTCCCCTAAAGCGCAAAATTCATGCAAGGCGGCATCGAATTCAAAACGCCCACGTACAAAAGAAGTGGAGCAACCCCCAGGGAGGTTATGCTGCTCTAAAAGGAGGACGCTTTTCCCTGCCTTAGCTAATGCTAAAGCGCTAGAAAGTCCACCTAAACCAGAACCGATAACGATGACATCGTACATAAGTGGACTATTTTTGAGATTGAAAGCCATAGACCGCGGCCCCGATCAATCCGGCATATTGGCCACAGCCACATTCAACGAGTTTGGCGAAAGGACAAGCTTTTTGGAGATCTTCGAAAAAGATATCTTTGGATTTCATGACCCCGCCGGTGAAAGCGAACACTTCCGGTTCGAAGGCATCTTGGTTCATCTTGATCCAAGAAGCGAAAAGTTTTAGCCAATCGCTATAGACTGCCAAAGCGCGCTCGTCTTTATTTTTGACAAGGGCGAAAAATTCTTTGCTATTTTCGACTTCTAGGCCATTTAATGCGCAAAACTGCTTTGAATATGACCCGGCGCAAAGTCTTTCGAATTCATGAATCTGCCCTTTATAGAAAGTGGCGGTATGACCGACTTCGGAAGAGGAAGGAACGAGTTTCCCGCCAAGGGTCATCGCTCCTCCAACGCCGGTAGAGACGGTGACGAAATATAATGATTTGTAAATTGAATTAGGGCCGACATTGGCTTCGGCTAAAGCGGCGGCTTCAGCGTCATTCCTGACAAAAGCAGGGATGCCGAAAACCGATTTCAAGAAAGCGGCTAAAGGAATATCGGAAATGCCTACGTTAGGAAGGGCATCGATATATCCGTCATAACGGACCCGTCCGGGAACGCCTGCGGCAATGGCGATAACCTCTTCACGATTAGGAACGGCTTCGTTGACGACGTTTACAATGGAATTAAGGAAATCGTCTTTATTGCCAACAATGGTATCTTTGATGAGGACTTGCTCGACCTCATAATTCTCATTGATGAGAGCGCATCTGGTATTGGTGCCTCCAATATCTAAAGCGATGACCTTTTTCATTATTCGAAATCCTGAATTTCGTTGACGTTGACGATACGCATGAAGTTGGTTTGCCCGGCGCCAGTGGGGGTGCCGCCGACGATGATGATGGGCTCACCGGCTTTAATGCCAAGATCACGAGCGATCTTAAGGGAAAGAACTTCCATTTCTTCGATGAAGTCAGGCATCGAGGTCTTTAATAAGACGCTATAGATTCCCCACATCCAAGCCCCTTGCATAGCAACGGTGCGGTTAGAGGTGACCGAAATAATGGGGCAGCAAGGCCGGGCATGGGAAATACGCCAAGAGGAGAAGCCCCTTTCGGTGAAGCTGACGATAAGCTTAGCACCGATAAGAAGGGCGGTATTTGCGACGGCATTGGAGATGGCATCGTTATTGGAATGTTCGGAATAATCATAAGCTTGGGCGGCGAGCTTTTCATAATCGAGGTGGTTATCTTCCTCGGTACGGGCGATGGCCGCTTGCATTTCAACCGCTTTGACAGGATATAAGCCAGATGCGCTTTCGGCCGAAAGCATGATGCAGTCGCTACCTTCGTCAACGGCGGTGGCACAGTCAGTCACCTCAGCACGAGTGGGGCGGGGATGAGAGATCATCGAATCAAGCATTTGGGTAGCGGTGATGACGGGTTTGCCTTTGCGGCGGCAAGTGGTGATGATTTGGCGTTGGACATCAGGAACCGTTTCAGGTGGAATCTCAACACCTAAATCGCCACGAGCGACCATGACGCCATCGGCGGCATCGATGATTTCTTCGATTTTTTGGACCGCTTCGGGGTTTTCGATTTTGGCGAAAACAGGCATATCGGGACGTCCGTATTTGGCGCAGACTTCCTTGACTGCTTTGACGTCTTCAGGACGGCGGGTGAAGGAAGCGAAAACGCAGTCGACCCCATTCTCGCAGCCAAACTTCAAATCGGCCTCGTCTTTTTCGGAGATGAAGTCCATAGAAAGACGAGAGAATGGGCAGTTAACACCTTTTTGGTTCTTTAAAACGTGGGCGTTTTGGGCTTCGACGATGATTTCTCTGGCGGCTTCGTCTTTTTCGACGATGAGGAAATCGAGATTGCCGTCATCGATGAGGATATGATCGCCGACTTTGACATCATCATATAGGCCTTTGTAGGTGACGGAGAATTTTTCCATCGTGCCAAGGCATTCTTCCATTGAGATTCTCATGCGGTGGCGATCGGGAATGGAAAGCTTATCCCCTTCCATATAGCCGGTGCGGATTTCGGGGCCCTTGGTATCTAAAGCGACAGGAACATAGATTCCACGACGTTCGAATTCACGGGCGATTTCGATTTTCTCTAATTGTTGAGGATAGGTGCCGTGGGAGAAATTGATACGCATCACGTTCATGCCAGCTTTATATAATTCGAAACATTTATCGAAATTATCGGAAGCGGGGCCGATTGTCGCGATGATTTTGGTTTTCTTGGAAATATTGAATAGCATGGGTAGGTTCCTTCTTATTGCAATACGTCAATGAGGCGAAGCATAGAGGCATGTTTATCGCGAGGCAACTTAAGGGCTTCGTAGATATCGTAGTCGACGATTTTATTATTGATCATGCCAATGCAGATGCCGCCTTTTCCATCAAGTAAACAGTCAACGGCGTAGGCGCCCATCCTGGCGGCTAAGACACGGTCGAAACCGGAAGGTGAACCACCGCGTTGGACACGGCCAAGGACTTCGGCTTTGGTTTCGAAACCGGTCTCGGCTTGGATACGGGCGGCAAATTCGTGGATATTGGGATACATCTTTTCGGAAACGATGACGATGGCACGTTTCTTTTTGCCGACATAGAGTTTCTTCAAGGAAGCCATGATTTCTTCTTCGGGGAGGACGTGATCCGGGGTAAGAATCATCTCAGCCCCTTCGGCTAAGCCGGAGAATAAGGCAAGGTCACCGCAGTGGTTGCCCATGACCTCAATGACCGCGCAACGTTGATGGGAGGAAGTGGTGTCGCGGATTTTGTCGATACAATCGACGATGGTATTCAAACAGGTATCAAAACCGATGGTGTAATCGGTGGAGGCGATATCGTTATCGATCGTGCCGGGAAGGCCAACGCAGTTGATGCCCATTTCAGTGAGCTTTTTGGCACCCATATAAGAGCCATCGCCACCAATGACGACGAGGGCTTCGATGCCACGACGTTTCAAATTGTTGACGGCAATCTTACGCACCGATTCTTCTTTGAATTCACGAAGACGGGCGGTTTGAAGGATGGTACCACCGCGGTTAACGATGTCGGAAACGGAATATCTTTCCATCGGGAAGATATCGTCATCGACAAGGCCACGATACCCATCCATGACACCGTAGACTTCAAGTCCGTATTTTAAGCCAGCGCGAACAACGGCACGGATCGCGCAGTTCATGCCCGGGGCATCGCCACCGGAGGTTAATACACCGATTTTCTTAATCATATGTGTGTTCTCCCAAAAAAATCTTGCGATTATTATACGCCAGCGCGGGCGAAGATGGGAGAGGAGTTAAAAAATGTCGCGTGAACAAAAATGTGAATAAGTTAAAAATCCCCCGTTATAAAGGGTATTTTAAATGTGAAAAACTCTAAAAAAGTCCGATGGTTACGAAACTTTTTATATCAAAGAAAATGAGTTGATGCTACAATTTGCCCGCTATGGTCATCATCGATTCTGCTGATTTTTATGAAGTGCGAGTCATGGAAGAAGTCTCTTCCCGTGGCTTCGAATCGCTTAACGTCTGCTACTTGCCTATTATCGGCATGGAAGCGGTGGCGGCCTTTTCTTTGCTTTATTACGATCCTACTAGACGCGATGCCTCCAAGCTTTGCAAAAGGGAAGATATGCTTCGCCGGACGGGTTTGACTTCCGGCCAATTCCAACGTGCCATACAGGCCCTTGAGGCAGTTGGCTTGGTCCGTTCTTTTGTTAAAAAAGGAGAAGGGGCTTCTTATTACGTTCATTGTATCTTCTCCCCTGTCGATATTTCTTCTTTCCTAAACGATCCCTTGCTTGGCGGAATGCTGGAAAAGACACTTGGGCATGAGAAACTAGAACAAATCAAAATCGATCACCGTGTCGCTAGCCTCCCTACTGATATGGAAGAAGTAACCGAGAAGTTTTCCGATTTCTTTAACCCTTCCTTTAAGTCCGCGATTCAAAATCATCCGGAAACCGTGGGCAAGGCTGGGGTGAATGTGCCGCTGACTTTTTCGTTAACGAAGTTTGAAGATGAAATCCGCCAACTAGGCGTTAACCCGAATAGCCTTAGCGTCGCGGAAAAGGAAATCGCAGCGAAAATGGCTGAACTATATCGACTAGACGAGAGCTCGATGGCTTCTTTTGTCTTCGATGCTTTTGAACAAACGAAAGTGAAAGGCAATCGCCTCAATAGACGTAAGCTTTCCGAGTTATGCCAAGGCTCGTTACGTTTCGCTTATGCTAGGGCAACAGCCGAAAAGAGCAAAGTCTCAGGCAAAGGAGCGATGGCGGAAAAAATCCAGATGATGGATGAAATCAATCCCATCGAATTCCTCTCCGTGCTCCAAGGTGGGCATCGCCCGCCCAAAGCCGACCTTCAACTTATCGAAACCCTTTCGGGACTCGGCTTAACCTATCCTTGTATTAATGTCTTGCTCGATTATGTCCTTCAAAAAAAGAACAATACCTTGCCTGCATCCTATTGCGAAAAGATTGCCGGGGCATTAGTCAGGGAAGGCTGCCAAACCGCTCGTGATGCGATGGATTATTTATATCGTGTCGATGCTGAAAATAAAGCGAGAAAACCTCGCAAAAATTATGCAAAACCCCCGCAGAACCTAGATAATAGGCCAATTGATACAGAACCTAAAGAAACGGTAACCGACGAAGAAATCGATTCCCTTTTGGACTCTTTAGATGAGGATGAATGATTATGGAAAAAATGAAAATCGTGAATCCTCTTAAGGGAGATAATTCGGTTAAAGCGTTGCAGGAAGACGCCTACGTTTGTCTTCGTAAAGACGAATTGGTTTATCCTCGTCTTGCTGAACTTTCCCTAACCCGTGCCGAAGCCAAAAGGGGAATGGCGGTTTTATTGGATTTCCAAGAAGATGTTCATATCTGTGCGTCTTGCCCTGGGTTAGAAAAATGCCCAAAGGCGACCCCCGGCTATAGGATGAGCGTGGTCAAAGAAGAAGGGATGTTACGCCCTTGCTTTGATTCCTGCACCCATCTAGAAAAGGCGCTTGAAATCAGGAATCGCTTTGTCCTCGCCGATTTCCCGTCTTCTTGGTATGGCGTGGATTTGAAAGATATCGAAAAAAGCGCCTCTACCCGTAACCCTCTTCTAAAAGAAATGGTTGCCATTGCCAAAAGGGAATCTTCCCGCTGGCTCTATGTAAGTGGCAAAAAGAAGATGGGCAAGTCTTTTATTTTGGTTTGCTATGCCCATCGCATCGGAAAAATCGAACCCGGGGTGGCTTATGCGAATTCAGGTAAGCTTTTCGCCAAATTAAGAGAACAATCTTTCAAAAACGGAGGCGAAAAGTTCAGACGGAATCTTGATTTGTTAAAGAATGCCTCCTTGCTTGTCCTTGATGAATTTGGGTTAGGGAATGTTAGCCCCTACGATTTTGAAAATATTATCGAGCCTCTTTTAAGCTATCGCGCGGAGAATGATTTATTGACTGCTTTCGGATCGACTTTGCCGCTTGAAGAGGTTGGAGAAAAATACGAAAAGCGTCTAGGTGATAAGGCCACCAAACTATTCCAACTGATCAAAAAGAAAACGAAATCCTTCGATATCACCGGAGTTAAACTATATAACTGATTAAGGTAGTTTTAGTTTCCTTATTTGAAGTGATAAATCCTCAATAGAACCATCATTTTCAATGACACGGGTCGCTTTATTTTTGGTTTCTTCTAAGGGATAAGAGGAATTAATCCTAACGAGTTCCTCTTTCGCTTTCGGGTCATCGGAAAAACGTTCAAGGCGATTCTTGATTGGGGAATCAATCAAGATGATCTCGTCGCATAAAGAATCCATTTTGGCTTTGACGAGCAAGGGAACGTCAAGACAAATCTTGCTCCCCTTTTCAAATGAGGAGATGAAAGATACCGCCCTCTTTTTTACTTGGGGATAAAGATAACGTTCCCATCTTTCTTTCTTCGCCGGGGAAGAGGCAAAGGCTTGCCGAACATAGGCAACATCGAATTTGCCATTTTTGATGGCCTTGGCTCCGATGATGGTTTTGGCTTTTGCTAAGACTAAAGGAGAGGAATACATCTTCTTCACTTCTTTGTCGGCATCAAAAACCTTATATCCTTTTTTCTTCAATAACGAGGATAAGGAGGACTTTCCAGAATGGATGGGACCAGTGACTCCAACGACGAAAGTTTTCTCCTTTTTTTGATGCACGTGCTGGCATTTTGGGCAAAAATAAGTGCCACGTCCAGCAACTTCTTCCCGCCTAATCGGAGTTTGGCAAAGAAGGCAGGGCTCTCCTTCTTTGCCATAGACTTTTAATTGAAGTTGCATCAGACCATCAATGCCATCAAGGGGATGATAACTACGGATTGTTGAGCCTCCTTCATGGATCGAAGCAGTCAAGATTTCTTTGGCTGAAGATAAAATATCTTGGGCTTGTTTATAAGTGATTTTATTGGCCGGGGTAAAAGGCGAAATCTTGGTAGCGAAAAGGACCTCGCAATCATAAATGTTTCCAATCCCGGAAATGAGGTGCTGGTCGAGTAAAGCTTCTTTGATGGAGATGCTTTTCCTTTTCAAACCGTTCCAGAATTCCTTTGGATCGATATCAAAAGGTTCGGGTCCAATCTCGGCAAAAGGGGAATGGAGCTGGCTTTCGCTTGTCTTGCCTAAATGGAATCGACCGAATTTCCTTGTATCGTTATAACAAAGGGTTTGGCCATTATCTAAAGCGAAAAAAGCGAGGTCGTGCTTTGAAAAAGGCTCTCCTTCATTACGGAAGAAGTATTTTCCTTCCATCCGTAAATGGGAATATAAGCTATATCCATTATCAAAATCGAAACGGAGGCACTTCCCTTTTCTTTTTAAAGCGATGAAGGTAGCGCCAGCTAAGGCTTCTTGATAGATTTTCCCGCCGCCGACGAAAACGGGTTCGTGGATCCACCGGATAGACAAAACCTTTTTGCCAAGAAGAAGCGGTTCAAGGCTGCGTCTAACGGTTTCGACTTCAGGAAGTTCGGGCATAATCAATCCTTTGCCTCATACCATGAAGAACCGGCATTCCCTTCCACTTGTAATTTAACGGGAAGAGAGATGGCGTGTTCCATGATTTCTTTGATTTTGGGGGTGATTTCTTCAAGTTCGCTTTCATCGACGGCAAAGAGAAGTTCGTCGTGGATTTGAAGGACCATTTTGGTTTTATAGTGGCCCTGTTTAAGGAAAGCGTCGACTTTGAGCATCGCGATTTTGATTAAGTCAGCGGCCGAACCTTGGACAGGGGCATTTAAGGCGGCGCGTCTTGCTGCTTCACGCTTAGCATAGTTGGGGTCATTGATATCGCGAAGATAACGACGACGTCCAAACATCGTTTCCACGTATCCCTTGGATTCGACTTCACGAATGATGTTTCCTAAGAAGGCGTCGATTTCTGGATAGGCGGCGTAGAAAGAACGGATGATGTTGCTTGCCTCTGTCGGGGTGGTGTTGATTTGATCGGCTAAGCCAAAGGGAGTGGTGCCATAGATGATGGCGAAGTTCACGGCTTTGGCCCTTCTTCTTAAATCGTGGGGAACTTCTTCGTTTAAAGGGAGATGGAATATTGCTCTGGCGGTCTCGCTATGAACATCGTGGCCATTATTGAAGACGTCGATATATGTTTTGCAATTTGACATTGCGGCAAGGATGCGAAGTTCGATTTGCGAATAGTCTAAAGATAATATTTTTGTATGCGCGTCAGGATAAAAGAAGGCTTGGCGGATAAGACGGCTTTCTTCATCGCGTGTCGATATATTTTGTAGATTCGGATTAGAAGAAGATAAACGTCCCGTGCTCGTTTGAGCTTGGTTGAAACAAGTGTGGATTTTGCCATCGCTTTGGATGTGAGGGGTTAATCCATCGATATAGGTGCTAACGAGTTTGGCGTATTTACGGTATTCGAGGATTTTAGAGACGATAGGATGCTTATTAACAAGCGACTTCAAGACCTCAACCGAAGTTGACATCGATTTGGAAGAAGCAAGTTGAAGACGGTTGAACAAAAGCTCGCCGACTTGTTTCGGGGAGGATACATTAAAGGAATATCCAGCCATCTCGATGATTTCTTTTTCAAGCGAATCCCTTTTTTGGCGGTAACTAGCTCCGATTTCCTCAAGTTTATCCTTATCAAGTGGGAAGCCTTCGCTTTCCATATCGGCCAAAACAAAGCAAAGAGGGAACTCGATTTGGTTATATAAATCAAGGCAACGTTCTTGGGAGAGCATCTCTGACGCTTTCTTTTTAAGGGCAAGCGCGTAATAAGACATCTTCCCGGTCGCTTCGACTTCCCCTGTATCAAATAAAGATAAGCCGTTAGAAGAAGGGGAAACATCGACCCCGAAATTAGAATAGACCATCCGCCTATCGCCGCTTAAGGAGGAGTCGATAAGATAAGAGGCTAGCAATAAATCAAAGACGATCCCTTTGATCTCAATGCCGATTTTCCTTAGTCCGACAATGATAAGCTTAGCGTCGAGAACGTCTTTAGAAATGCTAGGATTTTCAAGGATTTCTTTAGCTTTTGCGTCTTTTTTGAGGTTTTCAAAGGAAATGTAGAAACTATTTTTGTTATCGGAAATCGATAGGCCTAACATGTCCTCGCTTTGGATTGAATCGCCATCGAAATCTAGGGCGATACCGATTTCTTTCTCTAGCGAGATTCCTTCAAATGAAGAGACCTCGGTTGGTTCAGGTGCTTTATTCTCGCCACCTTCTTTTTTCAAAGAGGAAGGAAGGCGAGACATAAATTGGCGGAGCTCATATTTTTTGCAGAATTCGGAAATGGCTTCGAAGTCGTAGCCTTGGTAAAGCAATTCATCTAAGCCAAAAGGTAATTCGACATCTAGTTTGATATGGGCTAAGGAATAACTTTGGCGTCCGAGTTCTTCGTTAGCGACGATGTTTTCGCCGACTTTGCCTTTGATGCGCCCGTCTTTGGCGGCGGCGATGATCGATTCGAAGTCGCCATATTCGGAAATCAGCTTGACGGCCCCTTTTTCGCCAACCCCGGGGATACCGGGAAGGTTATCCGAACTATCCCCACGTAGACCTTTATAATCGATAATCTGAAGGGGGCTAAAGCCAAATTGCTCAACCATCGAAGCGGGGGTGATGGGGTTAATGTCGCTTAGCCCTTTTTTAATGAGGTTAACGGTGATTTTTTCATCGACGAGTTGAAGATAATCTTTGTCGGAAGTATAGACGGTGACTTCATACCCTGCCTTTGATCCCATCTTGGCGATGGTACCGCAGATGTCATCGGCTTCGACCCCATGGCTTTCATAATGAACGATATTTAAGGCGTCGAGGAATTCTCTTGAGATAGGGAATTGGGGGATGAGGTCAGGGGGTGCTGGTTTACGGTTAGCCTTATATGCGGCGAATTCTTCTTTGCGGAAGGTTTGGGAGTCGGTATCGAAGCCGATGAAAAGGGATTCCCCGCCTTTGAAGCCTTGCATGATTTTCGAAAGCATATTGGCAAAAGCGAAGATGGCATTCGTCGGGGTGCCGTCTTTGGTGCGCATAATGGAAGAAGCATCGCCATAACTAGTGGCAAAATAGGCCCGGAAAAGAAGGCTATTCCCGTCGATGATAATTAGTTTTTTCGTGTTTTCCATGGGTCTTCTCCTATAAGGCGGCAATATTAGAACCGACGATGCTTTCGCGGCCTTTGAAATAGTCTTTTTTGGCAAGCAAGGTAATCGCGTTACCTTCTTTTAGAAGGGGATAAGCTTTTGAATAATCCGAGGCGAACAAGGTTAATTCCAGTTCGGAGTCGTCATCATAAATCGTAAGGAAGGCCATCTTAGCCCCGCTTTTGGTGATGATGGTTTTCACCGAGGACACGATGCCGCAGATATATAAGGGGTAACGTGAATTTAAGAAGGTGGTAATAGAGGCAAGCTTTTTGGCTTTGATTTCTTCTTTCCGGCTTTCTAAGGGTGAGCCTGACACCATCATGCCGAGAACTTCTTTTTCGGCAAGGAGATCGCCCATGCGGTTTTCTTCGATGGAGATAATCTCGGGCTTGGCAAAGCCTAAATCCAAAGCGATGGTCTCACCGTTTTCGCCAACGAAATTGGTCGCATAATCCAAAGCCGAAGAAGAGGCAAGACGTAAACTCCCGCGTCCTGGATAAATGTTATCGAAGCATCCGGCATCGATTAATTTGGTGAGGCTAGATTGATTGAGCCCATGCTTTTTTGTGCGTAAGGCAAAATCAAAGATATCCCCATAAGGGCCATTTAGGCTACGTTCTTCGACGATTCCTTTGGCTAAAGCAAAGGGAAGGCCCTTGATGGCGGTGAAGGGGAAGATGATCGCGCCTTTTTTAGGAAGGAAGGCAATACTTGCTTCGTTGATGTAGGGAACTTCGAATTTAAGCCCGCTGCGTTTAATCTCGGAGACCATGGCCGGGAATTTATGGTCGTTAGTGGCGGTGCCGTCTAAGATAGCGCAATAGAATTCTTGCGGATAATAGCATTTAAGATAAGCCATCTGGCAAGTTAACATGCCATAGGCAAGGGCGTGGGATTTATTAAAGCCGTAATTGGCGAATTTTTCGATCAAATCAAAGACCTCGGTGGCCTTATCTTTGGAGGTTCCATGATCGATGCAGCCTTGGATGAATTCTTCTTTTAGCGAAAGCAGCTTATCGGTGTTTTTCTTGCTGATGGCACGACGGAACAAATCGGCCTGCCCAAGGCTAAATCCGGCGAGTTTGCAGACAATTTGCATGATTTGCTCTTGGTAAATGATGATGCCATAGGTCGAAGAAAGTATCTCTTCAAGGGCGGGATGAGGATAGGAAATGGCTTCTCTTCCTTGCTTCCTTCTTCCATAAGAGGGAATGTTTTCCATCGGTCCAGGGCGGAACAAAGCGATGATGGCGACGACATCTTCGAAAGTGGTGGGTTTGACCTCGGCAATCGCCCGGTTCATACCAGGGCTTTCCAACTGGAATAAACCCATCGTTTTGTTTTCACCGATCAATGAGATGGCCTTTGGGTCATCATAAGGAATCTCTTGATAATCCAAATGGATGCCACGGAGTTTCGCCACCAACTGGAGGCAACGTTCCACGATGCTGAGGTTGCGTAGACCGAGGATATCCATTTTCAGGAAGCCTTGCTCTTCAAGATAATTCATTTCAAAAGCCGCGACTGACCCATTGACGGGATCGCGGAATACGGGAATTGAGGAAGACAAAGGCGAATCGTTTAAAACGATGCCGGCGGCATGGAGCCCGCTTTGGCGGGGAAGCCCTTCGATTTTAGAAGCGAGGGAAACGATCTCTAAATAATAAGGGTCGCTATCGACGATTTGGCGGAAGGCGGGGTTGCTGACATAGTTCTTTCGCAAATCGTTGTTGCGTACCTCGATGTTTTTAGCCAAGACATCGATGTCATGAGGTGGATAATCAAAGACACGGCCGATATCACGTAAGGAAGCTTTCGCACCTAGGGTTTGCATGGTGATGATATGGCCAACGTGGTCAACGCCATATTTATCGATGAGATAAGTGACGACTTGGTCGCGTTTGGTGTCGGAAAAATCAACGTCGATATCCGGCATCGAAAGTCTCATTGGATTGAGGAAGCGCTCGAAAAGAAGATCGTATTTGATGGGATCGGGACGGACGATATCAAGGGCATATGAAACCAGTGATCCAGCCCCTGAGCCTCTACCTGGGCCTACCATGACGCCATGGGTTTTGGCAAAGCCGACATAATCGGCGACAAGGAGGAAATAAGAGTCATATCCCATTTGGTGGATAACGCCTAATTCATATTCGAGACGGTTACGGTAAGTGTCATTAAAATCGGGATTCTTTTTGGCTAGCCCCTCATAAGCTTTTTTCCGAAGATAGGTTTCAGGCGTTTCTCCTTCAGGCACGGGGAAAGAAAGAAGGCCGCCCCTTTTCTTGAGGAATTCGAAAGAAGAAGTGGAAGAGATTAAGGCCTCGCATTCATGGAGTTCTTCCCTAAGGTAGAATCCATTGATTTCTTCTTCGCTAGGCCAATAGGAATATCCGTTGGCTTTTTTCTCCGTGAGTTTTGAATCTTCAGCGATTGCCCTAACGATGCGAAGGGTAATCTCATCTTCCATTTTTTCATAACGGACAAAGGGGAAGGCGATGAGGGGGTAAGGATATTTATTTGCGAATTCACGAATGGCTTTCACTAAAGGCGAATAAGGCTGACCAAAAGGAAGGCCGATCCTAAAATCGGGGAGGCGTTTGGAGAATTTAGCAAGTTCAGCGGCGATTTGTCCTTCTTGCAAAGGCAAAGTAAATAAGGGGCTTTGGTCAGGATGATAGACGAAGCATAAACCCTCTTTATCGAAAATATTCTCCCACGTCAATTTCCCTTCGGAATCAAGGGCAACGATTTGAAGGAGGTTCTTATAGCCTTCTTCGGATTTGACGAAAAGAGAAAACCCGTGATTCTCGATTTCGCTATCATAGCCAAAGACCGGATGCATGCCCTCTTGCATGCAAAAGTGATATAGGGTGGGATAGCCCGAAATGGATTTATAGTCGCAAAAACAAAGATATTTGACCCCTTCGGCTTTGGCTTTGCGAAAGATCTTGCCAAGGGGAAAACCGCTGCGCAGGAAACTAAAGCCGGAATAAAGATGAAGCGGGGCGAAATCCATGCCCTTATTATACAGGCGCACGAATAAACAAAAAATCCCAACTCCATAAAAAGTTGGGATTGATGACTAATTATCTTCGACGAACAAGGCGTCTAAGTCAGCGATGAATTTATCCAAATCGGCGATGTCGACGATTTTGGCCCCGCTAGCTTGGGCATGGCCTCCGCCTTCCCATTTATTGGCGACACCGGAGATATCCTTCCTCTTGCTGCGGATAGAGACGCGCCAACAATAATCTTTGGGGTTAGGATCCTCGGTAATCGAGCACCAGGCGTTGATGCCTTTGATGTTGGAGAAGAGATTGACGTTCTCTTTTCCAAGTTCGGGCGTGATATGGAGTTCCTCTTGGACTTCTTTTGGAAGCAAGTAATAGGCGACGCCATGGGGCGAAACATGGAAATGAGAGAGGACGTAGGCTTGATTCTGAAGCGAATTGATGGTCTTCTCATACATCGTGAGATAGATGGCGGAGATATCAATGCCAGTGGCAAGAAGGGCTTGAGCGATGGCAAAGGTGTGCGGGGAAGTGGAAGAGAACATAAACCTTCCTGAATCGCCAACTAAGGCAATGTAGAAGTGACGTGCCGCTTCTTTTGAGATTCTCATGCCTTTGAAATGGAGCAAGGCATCAACGACAACTTCGCTTGCCGCCGCCGCATCGATATCGCAGATGGTGAGCTCGGGTGCGGCGATTTCGGCTTTGCAGGGGTGGTGGTCGAATTTGATGATGGCGCTAGCTTTTTCAAAGCGCGGATCGGCAATGCGACTTGCATCGCCTACGTCGACAACGATGGCGAGGAATTTATTCTCGTTGAACCATTCTTCGCTTAGTTTCTCCGTTTCGGGGAATAACCTAGGGGTGAAGGAAACATGATCATCTCCCACAAAGTGGACTTCTTTTTCGGGGAAATTATCCTTAAGAAATTGGACCACACCCATTTGCGTTCCCATCGCATCGAAGTCGGGTTTGAGGTGGCGGAAAACAACGATTTTGTCGTACGCTTTGATGGTTTTGAAAGCGGCTTTATATTGCTTAGAAAACCTTTTGCCGTATTCCTTGACTTGCTTAGATAGCGCCATTGGTGATCCTCTTGTAGCAGTCACGGGCAATCATGACTTCTTCATCGGTGGGGATAACGACGACTTTGATCTTGGAATCGGGGGTGGAAAGAATTTCTTCGCGGCCTCTTACTTTGGCATTGAGTTCGTAATCAATCTTTAAGCCAAGGGCTTCTTGGACATCTTCGAGGATGGCTTTGCGGAAGTAGGCGGAATTCTCGCCGATACCAGCGGAGAAGATGATTAAATCGATGCCACCGAGACGGACATAATATTGACCGATGAAATCAGCGACACGTCTAGCGAAAAGTTTGGACGTAAGAATGGCACGCTTGTTGCCTTTTTCGGCGGCCTCTTCAACGTCACGGGTATCATTGGAGATGCCAGAGACACCAAGCAATCCGGATTTCTTGTTGAAGATATCATACATTTCGTGGACGTCTTTGCCGGTGCAGGTGCAAAGGTAATCCATGACGGAGGGGTCGAGGTCGCCAGTGCGGGTGCCCATCATGACCCCGCCTAGCGGAGTAAGACCCATGGTGGTGGCGACGCATTTGCCATCGCGGATGGCGCATAAGGAAGCGCCAGAGCCGATATGGCAAGAAAGGATGCGGCTTCCTTCGGCTTTGCCACCGAAATAATGCTCGATGGCGAGGTTGGCGAGGTAATTATGGGAAGTGCCGTGAGCCCCATAACGACGGCAATCATATTTTTCGCTCATCTCATAAGGAATGGGATAGAGGTAATCTTCGGGTTCCATGGTTTGATGGAAGGAAGTATCGAAGACGGCGATGGCCGGAACTTCAGGAAGGGCGGCTTTGAAGGCTTTCCAACCGGTGATATGGGCTGGTGCATGAAGCGGATCAAGCGGGGTCATGGATTCGATCAAATCGGCATTGTGCTGATCGAACTCGGCGGATTTAGAGAAGTATTTGCCGCCTTGGACAACGCGGTGACCGACGCATTCGATTTCATCTAAGGATTTGATGATGCCATATTTGATAAGGGCTTCGAGGACGAGCTCGACACCACGGGAATGGTCAAGGATAGGTTGGGTGATTTTAATGTTCTCGCTGCCGAATTTGATGCCAAAGATCCCATCTTCGTGGCCGATGCGTTCGACATTGCCTGAGCAAAGGACCTTTTCCTCGGGCATTTCATAAAGTTTGTACTTGAGGGAAGAACTCCCGGCGTTGACCGCCATGACTTTTGCCATAATATATCTCCTTATTTGGTAACGGGCTTAGTATAAACCCTTTTTTCTTCGATTTCCTTAAAAAGGAATGAGATTATTTCCCCTCACCCATGATTTGTTCTAAAATAAGATAAATTAAAGGAGACCACCCATGTCTGAGATTTTTAACGTAGAAATTACCGGCGGCATCGTTTTAAAAGGCCGCAAGTGGATTGCCAAAGACGCCAAAGCCAATCTTTCATTCATTACCGGGATGGAGGAACATGCTGCCCGTTATGAACGTTTTGGGCAGTTTTTAAATGAGAATGGCGTCAACCTTTTCGTCCTCGATCATTTTGGTCAAGGCTTAAACGTTGAAGACCCGAAAGACCTGCAAAAGTGGCCTAAAAACGCCTTTGCAATGACAATCGAAGCAATGGAAAAGGAGCGTCAGCTTGCTGCCTCCAATGGTCTTCCGACGGTTGTTGGCGGACATTCGATGGGCTCTTTTATGACGCAAGCTTATATTGAGACTTATCCTAATCCTGACCAAAAAGTCATCATCATGGGTTCTAACGGCGGTCAAGCCGGCTTAATGGGATTGGCCTTTATGATTTCTTCGATGATTGTCCATAAATCAAACTGGGATAAACCGAATAAGACGATGCATAATCTTGGCCTTGCCCCTTATGCCAAAGCCATCAAAGATAGGAAGACCGATTTGGATTGGCTTTCTTATAACGAAGAAAACGTCAAAATTTATGCCGCCGATCCTTATTGCGGCGTCATGAATACCGGTGGCTTCTGGAAAGAATTCACCCGCGGGATGAAAGAAATCTGGAAAAAGAAGAATATGAGACGAGTCGAACCTTCTTCCCATATCCTTATCGTTTCCGGCCAAGATGACCCCGTAGGTCAAATGGGCAAAGGCGTACGTTGGCTCGAAGAAGCTTATAAGAAAGTCGGCGTCAAAGACGTTAGAGCCAATCTCTATCCCCATATGCGTCATGAAATCCTTAATGAGAAAGAACATGACATCGTCGACAAAGACCTCCTTGCATTTATTTTGAAATAAAAACTATGAAAAAAGCCGTCCGTATTGTTTCCATCGTCATGATCCCCGTTTTGGTCATCACCTTTTTAAGTCTCTTATTCGCTAGCGTCATTATTTTGAATGCTGACCCAAGCCAGGTTGAAGGTTCTACAAGGAAACCTATAGCGGCCGAAGAAGTGAGACTTGTTTTGACCATGACTGCCACGATTTTGTTGACTACCGCGGTTTCCTTTATTCCGGGCATAGTGCTAGATATCGTTATCCTAAGTCGGAACGAAAAAGACCTCGATGTCCCCGAAAACGGGCATAGCATTGGACTTTCCGTCCCTGCCATCATCTTTGGCGCCATTCCAACAGGTATCCTATATATCATTCGCAATAACGTTGCCAGAAACGCCGCTAAGATTGATAAGCAAAGCGAATAGGGATTGGATTTCTACCGATTTACCGATAGAATAATCTCATATGAAAAAGTATTCCAAGAACCAACTCGAGCGTTTTCCTATCTATTTAAAGTATCTCAGGGAATTGCGCGATCAAGGGGTCCGTCACACATCCTCTCCTTTGATGGCGGAAAAACTTGGCTATTCGCAGGAATTAATCCGCAAGGATTTACAAGTCGTCTGCCGCGACTCGGGAACGCCCAAAGTAGGCCGTGGCGTAATGCAGATGATTGATGATATCGAAACCTTTTTAGGCTACCGTAAACTTATCCCGGCCATCGTTATCGGGGTAGGTCATTTAGGCGGAGCCCTTCTTAACTATAAAGGCTTCTTGGATATGGGCATGCATTTAGAGGCCGCTTTTGATAACGACCCGCGTATTGTTGGCACCGAAATCGGTGGCAAAAAGGTCTTTGGCATGTCGATGCTGGGGACTTATATCCGCGAAAAAGGCATTAAGATCGCCGTCTTCACCGTTCCCGCCGAAAAAGCCCAGCTTCTTGCTGAACAAGTGGTGGAATATGGTGTCACGGCCATTTGGAATTGGACGCCGATATCCTTGAAAGTGAAACCTGGAATCGTCGTTGAAAATGTCAATTTGGCCTCATCTTTAGCCAAACTTTGCCACAAGATGGCCGATAGCGATCGAAGGAGCTTCACACGATGAGCGAGCAGCATCAATTAGGGCCAGGCCCTCTATTAAACGCGGCCGGCAATTTGGCCGAAGCCGGTTTTGCCTATTCTCTTGTCCGTCATTATGACCGTAATCTCATCAAGGCCAAAAAGAGCCGCATCAAAGAATGGGACTACTATTACATCGGTAACGCCGAATATGGGGTAGCCCTTACCATTGCCGATAATGGCTACATGTCGATGGCTTCCGTTTCCCTTTTGGATTTCCGTAAGAAAAAAGACATCACCGTTTCTAAAATCGGTCTATTCCCCATGGGCAAATTGAAGATGCCTTCTTCTTCGATTGCCGGAGACACCATTTACGAAAACAAAAAGAAAGGCATCGAGCTGAAATTCCTCCATCAAGGGAATAAAAGACGCATCCTTTGCAACTTCCCGAAGTTCGATAAAGCGGGGCGGACTTTCCGTTGCGATATCTTATTACAGGAAACTAACAAAAAATCGATGGTCATCGCGACCCCCTTCGATAAGACCCGTCATTTCTACTACAACCAAAAGATCAATAACCTCGTTTCCTCGGGCTATGCCAAGCTTGGCGATGACTACTATGACCTTAATAAAGATACTTTTGGGGTCTTGGATTGGGGACGTGGAGTATGGACATATAAGAACACCTGGTATTGGTCTTCCCTCTCCGGGAAACAAGACGGCCACTATATCGGTTTTAACCTCGGCTATGGTTTTGGCAACACCTCTAGAGCCAGCGAAAATATGCTATTTTATGACGATTATGCGGTAAAACTCGATGATGTGAAGATGGACATCCCGATGTTTGCCAACGGGAAAGATAACTTCATGGCCCCTTGGCATTTCCGCTCATCCGACGGCACGATTAACTTGACCTTCACGCCCGTATATGACCGTCACGCGGACATGAACCTATTGATATTAAGGTCAAACCAACATCAGGTTTTTGGGACCTTCTCAGGCACCTTCACTTTAGAAGACAAAACGATTGAAATCCACGACCTGCCAGGCTTCGCCGAAAAGGTTTTCAATAAATGGTAAATCATGGAAACTGGAGTTCCTTCTTCAGTTTTCTTTGTTGAAATCAGTACCGTTTTTTGCTTTACTATAGCCAATGTAAGCGCTTTTATGCGTAAGGAGGCTTTATGTCTAGAGTCAATAAGACTTACACCGGCAACAAGGTCCCTCGCTTGACCAAGTTCTTATATCCGTTTTCTGGTATCTTCAGAGACGCTTGTTACGCTTTGGTCGGTTCCTTCTTGCTCCAATACGCCCTCAACTCGGGCGTCCTAAGTTCTGGTGCAAGTGATTTCGCTGCTCAATACTCCGTTATCACCGTCGCCATGTTCATCGCCCTTGTTTGGGACGGCATCAACGACCCGATTATGGGCTTCATCGTCGAAAAGGTTCACTTTAAACTAGGAAAATTCAAACCCTGGATCCTTATCGGTGCTATCGGTAATGCGATCGCCGTTGTTTGTATGTTCCTTATCCGTCCGACCAATGCGGATGGCTCTGCCAATGGTTGGGCTTTCGTCGGCGTGATGATTGCGTTCTATTTCTTGTGGGACCTCTTCTTCACGATGAACGATATCGGCTATTGGGCCATGTTACCGTCATTAACCAATGACGACAAAGAACGTGCGACCATCACTTCGCGCATGACAATCTGCGCTTCTATCGGTGGCTTCATTATGACTGCCGCCTGTATGTTGCTCCCCACCGCCTTTAGCTCCATCTCCTCCGCGAAGATGTATATGATCCTCGCGATTGTCACCTCTATTTTGTTCCTTGTTTCGCAGGTGCTTGTCTTCTTCCTTTGCCAAGAAAAAGCCCGCGACGAAGCGCAAGAAGCCTCTTCTCAAGACGCCTCCTTGCTTGACCTATTCAAGGTCGTTGGCAAAAACGGGCAGGTACGTGTCGCCGTTATTGCCATGTTCCTCTATTACTTGGCCTCTGGCGTTCTCACCGGCGGTATCGGACTTAACTATTTCTACCTCTCCTTGGGTTATGGGGCAGGGCGTGGTGGCTTAGTCTCCGCCATCATCTCGGTTATGTATGTTCTTGGCATGGTCGGCTCTCAAGCCCTTTATCCGGCTATGGCCAAAAAGATGCCGAAAAAGAAAATCCTTCTTATCTCCTTCATCATCCAATTGGCAGGATTTGCCGGATTCTTCCTTTGCTGCGTGCCGCTATTCTCCTTCGAAGGAGTCATTCGTCCGTTCGCCTATAATGTTGCGACCTCTACCGACTTCTCCACTATGGACTTCGGCTGGGCGTTTGGTGGCACGATGGCCCTCTATTACATCTTCCCGCTCATCTTCTTCTTTGGCATGGGCATGATGTATATGGTCATCATGGTTATGCTCCAAGACTCTATCGACTACAACGAATATAAATTCGGCGATCGAAAAGAATCCATCATCTCGGCTTGGCGCCCACTTGACGTTAAGTTATCTTCCGCCATGCTCCGTGTCTTCCAAATTATCATCTTCGCTTCGGCTGGACTTCTTGATGCCGTTAACGCCATCTCCAATGCCGAACAAGCCCATAACATTTGGGTTGGCACCACCCATGAACCTGGTGAAGTCGATCCCTTTGATGAAACTATCCAAAGTATCCAATCTGGTATCAATCCCGCTTCCTTGCGTGTTGCCGGCATCTTGATTGTCGTCATCTTGGTTGCCGCGGTTGTTGCCGCTTGGGCCGTTCTCCACTTCGGTTATAAGATTGACGAGAAGTTCCACGCCCAAATCGTCGACGAACTTAGCAAACGTCATGCTGTCGCTCCTGAGGGTGCCCTTGCCCCTGAAGTCGGCTTAGGCGTTGGTCAAGAGCCGAGCCAAGTCGAAGAAATCAGCAAAAAGTAATTAAACATTCGATTTAGCGCCCCTTTGTGGGCGCTTTTTCGAAAAAGGAGTCGTTATGGATAAAACATCAACTATTTTTGGCAATCCCGTTTCGCCAAAAACCATCAAGCAAGCGGAAAAAGGAAAAGCCAAATACATTAAAAAATTCGGTGATGATTCTCACAAGGAATATCATCTTTCCTACATATCCATTCCCTCTTTGGAACATATGGGTGTGAAAAACCTGGTCCTTGATAAAGAAGGTAAGGCGATGGAAGGCAAACCTTTCATTATCGGGAATATCCGTATGGGCTTTGGCCATTATCGCATTTCGATGGCCATCGCTAGCTGCGCCAAATCAATGGGCTACGACCCTTATTGGTTTGATCTAGCTTCTTTCGACGCGACCGGCTCGAAAATGATTCGTTATCAAAACGATTTATATTCGATGGCTTCGAAGATTTCCCAAAAGTCACGCCTTTTTAACCATTTCTTCTGGGAACCCTTAAATAGCGAAGGCTTCCGTAAACTTTCCTATAACGCCAAAGACCAAAAGGCGAGCGAATTGCTTGTCCCATTATTTCATGACCTTCCCAAAGACGTTCCTTATGTCGCGACACACGTTTGGCCTAGCCAAGGCGCCGTCCACGCTGGGTTAACGCATGTCGTTAACGCAATCCCCGATAACTGGCCGATGGCCCTCCATCTTTCCGAAGGCGCCATCCATACCGTTCAGACACCTTTTGCTTACTTAGGCTATAAGATGCTTAATGGCATGGCGAAAACCAGGCTTCAGGGAATGGGGGACGATGATTTATATGAAGTCGGCTGCTATGTCGATCATGAAATCGTCGCCAATGTCGAAAAAGATATCGAAGCTAGACTTGCTAGGAGAGAAAAAGATGAGCCTCTCCGTATCCTTCTCACCGTCGGTGGGGCAGGGGCTGGGGCTAAGCAATTCTGCGCGATGATTAAATTTTTAATCCCCTTTGTCACAAGCAAGAAAGTTGCCCTCTTCATGAATTTCGGCGACCACCTGAAGATGTTTGAGTATCTCAAGAAACAAATCGAAGGATTTGAGAACATGGTCCGCCCTTATTTCAATGACTATGACAAATTCCTCAAACTCATCGATAAGATGGACAAGGAAGTCATCGATGGGATTTATGTTTTTGAGCATGACGATATCTTCCAAGCCGTCTATAGCACCAACTTGTTGATGAGAAAAGTCGACTTAATGGTCACTAAACCTAGCGAGCTTGTCTTCTATCCCGTCCCCAAGATCTTCCAACGTCATATCGGCGGACATGAAGTCTATGGGGCGATTTATGGACGTGAAGTGGGGGATGCAACCTTTGAATGCCCCGATGAGAAATCCATCAGCCGTATGCTTCAAACCATGATCGAGGATAAAGCCTTATATGCCCATATGTGCCAGCATATCTTGGAACGGAAAAAACAAGGCGCATATGATGGCGGATATAAAGTGGTTGAGTTAGCCGTTAAAGGCAGAAACTAAGCGACGATAATCTCTAATTCTTCCTCAAAGCCGTTGCCTTTAATTATCACGGAGGCGCGGCTTTCTTTTTTGACTTCTTTTGAAGCGACATAGATACCGAGATGTCCACCTTCTAGATGAAGGTATTTCGGGCCAAGGAGACGGATGGGTCCACTTACTTCGACTTCAAAAGCGTCAAAGGCGTGGTGACATAATCTCCCATAATGATCTTTCTTCTGGATTTGGAGGAAGGTCGTGTCGAATGTGTCTTTATTCACCAAACGTTTTTGGCTAAGGGAGACTTCATAATGCCCTTCAAGGGAAGAACCCGATTTGATCCGTCGCACTTCTTGACCGCCTTTTTTGGCGACGAAGGTGAAATCATCCCCTTGCGATCCCCAGTGGTTAATATATTTGCCATAGAGGTTATAAACGTCGGTAAAGGAATAATGGTATTTAGCCATCAATAGCCCCATCTTAATTTTGAGTCCAAAAGGCAAATGATTAAAACCTTTTTGGGCCGAGAAATTTAAGCCTTTTATGATGGTTTTTTGGTCTTTTGCGGAGATTTTTGGTTCATCAAACCTCTTTCCAATCCAATCATCGATGACGACTGGAGGGTGAGGCAAGTGAGGGTAATTCTTGCGGTCGGGGAGGAAGGTTCCGATTAAATTCTCGCCTTGATAGACATCGACTTCATCGGCGTTAGTGAAGATGATGGCAGGTGGAAATAAAGCGGCATTATAGTCACTAGATTGCATCGATGAAGCGAGATATAAAACGGGTACATCATCGGCTTGGGATTGGTAGAAATAAGCGGCTGCTTTCTTACCACGGTCAAGCGTAGCGACGCCATGACGGCAAATATGGTCAAGGCTGCCGAAACGTTTGTGGGTGTAATAATCGAAAGCGCACCATGACAAAGCTCCTCCAAGTCCTTCTTGCCCCATCGCATCATCTAAGACTTTGGCGTGGCGAAGGGCGTGTTCGACGCGACGTGAAGTCTCATCGAAGATGGTGGTGGGGAACATATGGCCATTGCTCTCGGAAACGAGTTTGCCTTTTCCTTTTGCCCCTGGCCAAGAGGAAATATCATCAAGTCCATGGGCGAGGCTTTCATTAGAAAAGTCATTATAGGCATAGATATCTTCAAGACATTCGGAGTCTTTGAAGTTACGGACGCCTAGACTTGGCCTCGTCGGATCGAGTTCGGCTTTGATGGCTTGGATTCTTGTATATAATTCGTGGTCATCTCCGCTTTCATCGATGCGAAGGCCATAAGCGATTAAACTTGGATGGTTCCGTTCTTTGATAATCATCGCGCGGGTTAAATAAGCAAGATTATCGCGCCATTGTTTTTCTTCCCCGATATGCTGCCATCCCGGGATTTCATCGAGAACAAGGAGGCCGATTCGGTCGCACTCATCGAGAAAATCCTCGCTTTGGGGATAATGGGAGGTGCGAACAACGTTGCAACCTAATTCGTATTTGAGGAACCTTGCGTCTTCTTTTTGGGCGGAAGAGGGTAAAGCAGCCACTTGGTAAGGATAAAGCTGATGACGGTTTAAGCCGCGGAGGAAGACTTTCTTTCCATTAAGGAAGAAGCCTTTTTCATCCCATTTGACGTCACGGAAGCCAAAATGGTGGCTATAGGTCTCCCCATCTAGTTCGGTTCTTAGCTCATATAAATGGGGATCTTCTAAAGAATAGGGGTGAACGTCTTCGACCTGGAACGCGTCTTCTTTGAAACTAGCGATTTCTTTGCCGTTATCGTAAAGATGGTAAGTGGGGGTGGCATCGCCTTTGACTTTGCTTTGGATACGTAAAAAGCCATCGCCGCTAGCCATGATAAATTGGTCTTCCAAATATGAACCTTCATAGGTGTATAGATAAACGGGGCGATAGATGCCGGCGCCGGAAATATAATCGACTTCCCCGCCAAAAGGGGGAACAAGGGGATCTTCATGGCTATCGATGGCGACAATGATTTCGTTTTCGCCTTTTTTAACAAAGGTAGAAACATCGACTTTTACCGGAACATAGCCAGAAAGATAATGGCCGACAAAATGCTGATTAAGATAAAGATCGAATTGGACTTGGATTCCTTCAAATTCGATAAGGGTTGTTTTCGATATTTTTTCAAGTTTGAAGGTTTTGCGATAAGAGAATTTCCCTTGGTAGGAAGATTCGTCGAAATAAGAGTAGTCGAGCATCACCGCGTTATGGGGGATATCGACTTTCTCGCTCTTAGGAAATTTGTTTAGATATGCGTTTTCGAAACCGGGCACAAAATCCCAGTCAAAATTTAATGGTATTCTCATAAGAGAATATTAACACAAGGCTACAATAGTTTGTTACAATATTCCCATGATTAATAGAGACGGAAACACATTTTTTCTTTCAACGAAGAAATCCACTTTGATTTTAAGGATCAACGAAGTCGGAAAACCGATTTGCGAATATTATGGTCATCGCGTTCCTTCGACCACCCCTGAAGCCGCCTTTACCAAGCCGGAAATGATGATGGGCCGATCGGTCGCCTATGATAAAACCAAATCCGAGCAGATTTGTCTTAATGATTTGGCATTAGAGATTTCCACTCCCTTAAAAGGAGATACCCATGCCCCTTCTTTGATTTTAAGAAGTGAAGATAGCGTTGTTTTCGATTTCACCTTTGCTGAAGCTCAAATCGGCGAAGCCAAGTTGATGGAAGGCTATCCAACGCCAAGAGGCGCTTCGGAAGAACTTGTTTTGGCCTTAGAAGACAAAGCCCTCCTTGCCAAAGCCGAGCTCCATTATGTCGTTTATGAAGAGGAAGACGTCATTGGCCGTTATGTCGTCATCGAAAATGGGAACGATAAATCTTTCGATATTGAAAAGGCCATGTCGATGCAGCTAGTCCTTGAAGATAAGGGCTTTGAATTAGTTAGCCATTATAGTAACTGGACAGGCGAATTTAGCGTTGAGCAACAACCTCTTTTCCATAACCGTATTGAGTTCGGTTCGAATACCGGCTCTAGCGGAGATGACCATAATCCTTTCTTCTATTTGAAAGCAAAAGGATGCAGCCTACATCATGGCGAAGTCTATGGGTTTAACCTCATCTATTCTGGGAATCATCTCGAACAAATCGAAAAAGACAATTATGGAAAAGTCCGCATTTTGCAGGGAATTTCCCCTTTAAATTTCCGCAAAACCCTCGCAAAAGGCGAAAAATTCATCACCCCGATGGCGGTTATGACTTATAGCGAAGAAGGGCTAAATGGGATGGCTCACCAGTTCCATGACTTTGTTAACGGACACGTCATCCCGGAAGAATTCTCTTATGTCACGCGACCTATTTGCTATAACAACTGGGAAGCGACTTATGCCAAATTCAATGAGGGGAAAATCCATGCCTTAATAAAGAAGGCGGAGAAAATGGGGATTGAGTTATTCGTCCTCGATGATGGCTGGTTCGGTCACCGCGATGATGACAAATCATCATTAGGAGATTACAACGTCTATAAGAAGAAGTTGCCTCATGAGATAAGCGGCTTATCCGCGTATGTCCATAAGCACAATATGAAATTCGGCCTTTGGTTTGAACCGGAGGCCATTTCTGTCGATAGCGATCTTTTTCGCGCCCACCCCGAATACGTGATGAGGGACAAACTTCATAACCCTAGCGAGGGGCGAAACCAATTGCTTTTGGATTTAACTAATCCCGAAGTTAGGGAATATCTTTTCAAACAATTGAAGTCCACCATCGGGCCGGCCCAAATTGACTATATCAAATGGGATTACAATAGAATCTTTTCTGATGTCCCTGCCGATAATGGAACTTATATGCACGACTACATTCTTGGCCTCTACGATTTGCTGAATAAAGTTAGGGCCGAGTTTCCAAATCTGATGATGGAAAATTGCGCCTCTGGCGGTGGCAGAAATGACCTTGGGATGTTTAGTTATTTTTGTCAGGGCTGGGTTAGCGACGACACTGATTCTTATGAAAGAGGAAAGATTCAAACGGCAATGGCGATGGGATATCCCCAAAGCGTCTTATCTAACCACGTTTCCGCGAAAACAAACCACCAATTACTCCGCAAAACCAGCCTAGGAACAAAATTTGACGTCGCTTCAATCGGCGTTCTTGGATATGAACTGGATATCACAAAACTAGATCCGATTGATGAACGTGAAATCAAAAACCAAATCACTTACTATAAAGAAAATAGATACCTATTCCAATTTGGCCGCTTCGATTTGCTCCAAGAACTTGAGGAGGGGGCTTTAATTTATCAAGTTTCCGATGGGAAGAATGCTGAAGTTGTGTATATGAACAACCTTCAAACAACCCATTCCGGCATTGAAACATTGGTTCCAGTCAACCTGGATTCATCCCTGACTTACAATTACAAGGTTAGGCATGAAGAAATCGATTTTAAGCGTTTTGGTTCTTTGATTAATCAAGTTACGCCGATCCATTTAAAGGAAGAAGGGAAGCTAGTTAACTTCATTTCTCGTCGCTGGGGGTATGGGACAGAAAAATTTGAAGGCGAAATAAGCGGTGATATGCTTCTTGGAGGGGCTTTGAAGCTTCCCCGTCAATGGGCAGGGACCGGTATGAATGAATACACGAGGATTATCTTAGATTTTGGAGCCCGGATTTATCGTATCAGCCCTACAAAATAAGTTAATAAACCCATCGCTTCAACTAGGGGGGTCTACCCCCTTTTTTAACTCCTGAATGGAGCAAGATTTAAGAAGCCAATAACCTTAAAATTTATCCCACGAAAAGAATGATCAATTGAAGCCTGAAACTGCAGCCATTTCCCAAAATGTTTAAAAATATAGAAAATAGAATGCATGGTATACCTAAAATTACATTTTTTAAGCGTTAAAAAGGGGAAATCTTGGAATCTCATACTCAGCAAAACGGTTTACTTATTTTGATTTTTGGAATTAGATGCACGTCATCGATGAAAATTTTCCCGTTTAAGAGTGCCAATCTTGGCATTTCCGCTTTGATAATTTGTCCCCAATGCTTTTTCTTTTATCAAAATTTGTTGGATTTAAAAGTTTCACGTATGGCGTAAATTTACCAATATTGGCCTGGTTGCTCCATTTTATAGAAGTTTTAGCTTTTCAAAATTTATCGGGCCAAATCTGATAAATTTTGCCGATTGCTATATTATAATTACTTTCCCTCAATAAACCCTCTTTCTAGTGATACCTTTTTGAGAAGATTTTAGGAAAAGAAAACAGGCACACGTCCTGTCTCCTTTATTTGGAGTTTATTAAGCTTTAATGTTGGCCGGCATCTCGTCGATGACGCCTTCTTTGATAAGTGTTTTGAAGATTTTCTTTTTCTTCTTTTCGTCTTTTTTACGAACCCGGTTTTGGGCGATATCGCAACCGGCTTGGTGATCTTTGATCGCCGCTTCGAACATCTCTACCATTTTGTCTACCATCTTGTCCAAGGTAAGGTTCTTGGCCATCTCCTGGTAAGGCAAAGATAACGACTTCCTTTCTTCCTCGTGCTCGATGAAGTATTCCAATCCTTTTTTGAGGGAGCGCCAACTTCCATGTTTGAAGATACATTTTGGCGAGAGTGAGAAAGAATTGGTCGCGGAGAGTTTTGAGTCCGAAATAAGAGGGACGGCGCCACAGGCGAATGCCTCGATCGCGGATATGCCTTCAATTTCGAAGTCGCTGGCATGAACATATATATCTGAATTAGATAATATCTCTCTTAGTTGTTCTTGATCGCAGAACTTAATGATAAGAGGATTCGCTAATCCCTTCTTCTCGGCTAATTTCTTGTAATGCTTTTCTTTTGGTCCTTTGCCGCAGAAAACGATTTGAATCCTGTCGTTATATTTCGATTTGGAAACAGCTTTGATAATGATGTCTTGGCGTTTCTCTCCAGCTAGACGACCTGACATTGTCACAATGATTTTATCCTTGAGTTCTGCGGGCTTTTCGACATTAATCTTGTGGAAATAAGGGATATAGCCATTGGAAATGACATGGAAAACGTTGTTATCGTAGTGATGGGAGATCAATTGGTTTTTGATCATTTCCGAGGGACAATGGATATGGCGAACATGATCGAATAGATAGTTCTTAAAGGACAAATATAAAGCCCAGTTCGCAAAATGGAATTTTCCCATGTGAATGGCCGAGGTAATATTTTGAGGCTGTAAATGGAAAGCCGCGGTCACAGGCACATCTAGAACCTCGGCGATAAGCCTTGCGACCGAACAAAGCTTAAAGGGAATGAAGAGGTGGACGAGGTCCGCCCCTTTGATTGCATCATAGACGACCTTGGGGTCGCATTTAACGAAATTAAAACCGTCTTTGAGGATCAAACTTTCAAAAACGGGGAACTTGTAATGTTCTAGTCCAAAATAACGGAAAGGGAACGTCGATGGGTCGGCTGGCTTTTCGCAAACCATGGTAACTTCATGCCCTAGTTTTTCCAATTCCTTGGCAAAACGATGGCAAGTTGCACCTGTCCCATTCGTGATGGAATTCGCGCATTCTAAGACAAACACCAACTTCATAGAAGTTTAGTGTAACTAATTCCCATGATAAATGCTAGAAAAACAGGTAAATACGAATTTATTTGAATAGATATGTATTTGTATGTATACTGATGTAGAAAGGAGGACAATCAATGGGAATCATATGGTTCGGATTAAAAGAAAGAGAAGGCGTTGCTTCCTTCTACGACAACAATATCACCTTAAATACAGTTGCTTCCTATCCTCTTAAAAGTTGGCATGGATGAGAATAAACGCATCTTAATTGCCCCAGTAAGCAAAGAAAAAGCCGAGTCGGGAATCTATGATGAATACGCCCTTCTCCCTTACGAAGTTCGGAAGTCATTCTCTCGCATTAATTCCGCATCTTTGATGCGACAAATCGAACAGGCGTTTGGGCTCGCCTTTGGAAAAACGCCTGCCAAATTCAAGACGACTTGGGATCCAAAAGAGAACATCCTCTATGTCGATATGGGAAAGGAGATTTAATCTATGGAACAATATATGTGGATTATATGGTTAAGCGTGTTCGTTATCGCCCTAATCATTGAAGCCATTGGAACCGACTTAGTTTCCATTTGGTTCTCTGCTGGCGCCCTCGTAAGCTTGATCATCTCGTTCATCCCCGATGTGCCATGGTGGGTCGAAATCATAATATTTGTTGTGATTTCGGGAATTTGCCTTCTGACTTTACGACCGTTAACACGGAAATACATGAGAGGTAAAATCGTATCCAGCAATGCCGACTCCTTGATTGGGAGAAAAGGGATGCTACTTGAGAAAATCGGTCCGCTCCACCGGGGTATCTGCCAATTAGGCGATGTCAAGTGGACCGCCCTAGGCATCGATGAGTCAACCAAAATCGAAGCCGGGAAAGTGGTGGAAGTCGTTGCTATCAGCGGCAACAAACTCATTGTCAGAGAAGCGGATATAACCGCGGAAGGAGAATAAAAATGAAAGTATTAGCAGGCCTTGATGGTGGAATCGTTGCCGCCATCGTCATCTCTATCGTCGTCTTAATCCTTATTATTGTTGTGGTGACCCATATTCGCGTTATCAAGCAAACGGAAAAAGCGATAGTCGAACGTTTGGGTGCCTATCACGCCACCTGGGGCGTTGGGGTCCACTTCCTTATCCCCTTCATCGACCGCATTTCCAGCCGCATTTCGATGAAGGAACAAGTCCGTGACTTCCAACCTCAATCAGTCATTACCAAAGATAACGTCACGATGAAGATCGACACCGTCATCTTCTTCGCCGTCACCGATCCGAAACTTTATGCCTATGGCGTGGATAACCCCATCGCCGCCATTGAATATCTCTCGGCGACCACCCTTCGCAACATCATCGGCGAACTCGATTTAGATGCCACCCTTACTAGCCGTGACATCATCAACGAAAAGATGAGAAAGATCCTTGACGAAGCGACCGACCCCTGGGGCATCAAGGTCAACCGCGTCGAGGTCAAGAACATCCTCCCGCCTAACGATATCCGCGAAGCCATGGAACGCCAGATGAGGGCTGAACGTGAAAAGAGGGAAAAGATCCTACTTGCCGAAGGCGAAAAGCAGTCCGCTATCTTAATCGCCGAAGGTAAAAAAGAATCGGCTATCCTTAATGCCGACGCCGAAAAGCAAACCGCCATACTTCGTGCCGAAGGCGAAGCGCAGTCTCTCCGCGAAATGAAGGCTGCCGAAGCTGAAGGTATCCGTTTGGTCAGGGAAGCCGAAGCGCAAGGCTTAGAAGCCCTTAAAGCGGCCGCTCCTAGCCAAGAAGTCTTAACCCTCCGCTATTATGAAGCCTTGGGAAAAGTTGCCGATGGCAAAGCCACTAAGATCTTCTTGCCTGAATCTAGCAAAGGCATCGCTTCCTTGGCCGCCGTTGCCTCTGAAGCCGCCAAGACCACCGAAGAATAAAGTAATGATTTGGGGATCTCCAATCGGGGGTCCCCTTTCTTAATGAAAAGAAAACACTTGCCCTCGGTGGTTTTCAAGGGTATATTAATCGAGCCCTTAAAGGCAAGCATCGCGGGTTAGAGCAGTCTGGTAGCTCGTCAGGCCCATAACCTGAAGGCCGGTGGTTCAAATCCATCACCCGCAACCATTCGATTGATACTGGACTGGTAGATTAAATCAGTTCAGTTTTTTCTTTATTTTTAATAAAAAATAGCCCTTTTTTGGAATTTGGACTATTTTCTCGCTTATTGATAAGAGACAATTTTTTGATTTTTCTCAAAATTTTAAAGTAGACCCCGACGGGATTTGGGCGAGTTCAAATCCCATACACGCACCCTCAAATCCCATACACGCA